>NZ_JBDTKA010000105.1:0-25762 GCF_039935575.1 Lapillicoccus sp. | reverse complement strand
TCGTCGAGGGCGACGTGCTCAAGGCGCTCGACCCAGCGCAGCGCGGGCAGCTCGCTGTGCTGCTGGAGAGGGTCATTGCCGGGTTCGACGACGTGAGAGAGCCCTAACCGGGTGGGCTGCACCGGCGCTCGACAACCGGGACGAACCGGGCGTTCTCCGCAGCGCGCTGCGGGACCCGGCTACTGGCCCTGGGCGAGCCGCCAGGCCTGCCAGATGTCGCCGTGCAGGCGACCACGTTCGGGCACGAGGATTCCGGCAGCGTTTGCCCAGGCACGCACCTGCGCGGTCGGCGGGGCCGTCGTCGGTTGCGCCGTCGGCTGGTCGGTCGGCTGGGGGGTCGGCAGAGGGGTCGCGAGCGAGACTTTCGCCTGTTTCGCTGCCAGCGCGATACCCATCCGGTCCGTGACGGCCCGCTCGGTCTCGGCCCATGCGTGCGCGGCGGCCAGGTATCGGTAGGTCCATTCCTCGGCGAGCGGCCGGGTCTCGCAGAACACGATCGGCACGTCCGGCCAGCGGACCTGCAGCTCGGCCAGCCCGTCGGCGACCATCGCGGGACGGACCCAGTCGAGCTTGAACACCTGGGAGTACCGGTCCTCGACGACGATCGCCGCCCGCGGCAGTGCGGCGAGGTCGCCAACCGCATAGCGCAGCGTCCCGTTCATCAGGCTGGAGACCAGGTCCGCAAGCGACTTGCGTTCCACGGCGGCGACCAGTCGGTCGTCGGCGGTGATCCCGTAGTCGCCGCAGGGAAGGGCGTACTTGACCGTACTCACCTGCTGGGTGGCGAACCGGTACGCATACTGCTCGCGGGTGTCGACGAGGATCTGCAGCGACGCGATGCCGGCGGCCCGAGCGGTCGGGGTGGTGACGTTCGGTCGGGCCTGCTTGCGGGTGCGTGGTGACTGCCAGAAGACGGCCTCACGTCCCCGGGCGGTCGTGAACACGATCTGCGACCTGTTCTCCCGGCCCCGCTCCAGGATCAGGTCGATCGCCGCGCCTCGGCGCACGCATGACCGGATCGGGGCCCGCTCGACGATCTCCGGCTCGGCCGGCCATTCGTCGACGTCCACGGGGTAGCAGTACAGCGCCTTGGTGCGCGGCCACGTGCCGGACGTACGGAAGACCATTCCGCCACCGAGCGGCAGCCGAAGCAGGTACCCCAGTCTCGAGCTCGGGTCCGGGTTGGCCGCGACGAGCATGTCGCGCGCGTCCGGCGCAGGAGATGCGAACCGGTCGACGTCGGTCACAGATCAAGTATGCCGGTCACCTTTCTCCGTCGGTGCCTACTGGCTTCCACGTCTCCTGCTGCCCGCCTTGACGAGGTCCCGAGCCACCACCAGACATTCCGTCTTCGGCCGGCCCAACCCGTAGGCCGTCCGCATCACCTGGCTCAGCTCCGTGGCTAGGTCGTCGGTGGTGATGCCCGAGGCGAGCGCGGCGAGGATCGGCCCGATGAGGTCGTCGTACTCGTCCAACGGCCCGCCGACCTTGATCGAGCCGATCGGGTCCCAGCGTTGCAGGATCGCGCGCACGACGAGCTGGTCGTCATCGAGCTGGTCCGGTATCGGGCCGATTCGCACTGTTCCCCCTTGACCGGTGGGGCCCGAAGAGGCATGCCCGCAAACCTCACGGAGCCGCCTGGCGACGGGACGGAGCTGCCCGGTCTTTGGCTGGCACACTATCGCCATGACTGCGCGGGGCACCCCCTCCCTCGGCGACTTCCTGCGGGAGCGGCGGATGCGCGTGGAGCCCGAACAGGTAGGGATCGCCCGGCGACGCGGGCACGACAACCCGGGCCTACGCCGCGAGGAGGTGGCCGAGCTCGCCGACATCTCGGTCGCCTACTACACGTTCATCGAGCGCGGCCGCGACGTCCGGCCGTCCGCTGAGGTGCTCAACTCCATCGGGCGGGTGTTGCAGCTCACCTCCGGCGACCTGCGGCTGCTGCAGGACCTGCGCACCGGCAGCCACCGCCACCCCCGGACGATCATCACGGAGGTCGGCGAGGAGGTGATCGAGCTGGCCGAGGTGCTCGACCCCAACCCCACCTATGTCATGGGTGCCCGGTGGGACCTCCTGCACTGGAACCGCGCGGCCGAGCTGCTCTTCACCAACTGGCACCGCCGACCGGTCAGCGAGCAGAACATGCTGTGGTTCTACCTCTGCGACCCCTACGCGCGTGAGCTCTACCTCGACTGGGAGACCGAGGCGCGAACCCAGGTTGCGCTGTTCCGCGAGTCCTACTCGCAGTACGGGCACGATGCGTCGTTCATGGACCTGCTCGACGAGATCTTCGCCGTCACGCCCGAGGCGCGCACCTGGTGGGAGCGCGACGACACCACGGCGGTCCACAGCGGCGCGAAGCGGGTCCGCCTCCCCGACCACCGCGAGGTGCTGCTGCGGCAGCTCGTCCTCGAGGTGGCCGACAACCCTGAGATCCAGATCGTCACGTACTTCGCCGGCTGGGACGAGGAGGGCGACACCGACGACGAGGGCGAGGATCCCTGACGGATCGGAGCCGGGGCCGTGGCCAGGCGCTCGTGACCCCGGCCTCATAGGGTCGGTGGAGTGACCGATGATCCGCACTACTTCGTGGTCGACGGGCGACGGTGGAGGACGACCGACCCAGGTATTCCCGACCGGCTCCGGGCCGAGCTGGTGGCGGAGCTGATGTCGGCACGTCGCGCCGTTCGGGACCACGCCACGGATGCACGGGCGCGGGTACAGGACGCCAAGGTCGCGTTGGGTGAGCGCGGCGAGCCCTGGTGGGAGGACCCCAGCCCCGACGGCCGCGACGAACGCCTGACCGCGAGCATGCTGGCGTTGCTCCGCCATCGCGACCCGTTGTCGACCATCTGCCCGAGTGACGTGTCGAGAGTTGTCGCGGGAGAGGGGTTCCGCACTGTCATGGATGACGCGCGCAGAGTCGCAGCCGCACTGCGTGACACCGGTGTGGTCAGGACGACCCAGAAGGGCGACGACGTCGACCCCTCGAACGCGCACGGACCCATCCGCATCGGGCGTGGACCGAACTGGCCGCCCTAGCCGGCCGACAGCACGCGTGTGCATGCTGCCAAACGGGTGTTGGTCGCCGCAAAGCCCGAAATCTGCCCGCATCTAGGGACTAACACCCGTTCGACGGCTCGGCGGGCCTCCTCGCGGTTGAGCTCAGCGCCGGCGCGCGGTCCCGAAGATGCTGCGGGTGATCTCGCGGCCGATCGAGGTGCCGGCCGAACGCAACATGGACTTGACCGCCGAGTTGCCGAGCATCGACTCGACCACCGTCGGCTGCGCGGCCTGCTTGGCCGCCTCCTTCTCGGCAGCGATCCGGACGCGCTCCGCTTCCTTCTCGGCGACGACGCGGGCCCGCTCCGCCTCGCGATCGGCGATGGCTTGGGCCTTGGCTGCCTCGGCAGCCGCCTTCTCGGCCTCTTTCGCGGCTGCCGCGTCCGCCTTGGACTGGGCAGCGTCGGCTGCAGCGTCGGCCTTCGCCTGCGCTGCCGCAGCGACCGCCGCGGCCGCCGCGGCCGCCTGCTCCTGGTTGGCCGCGGTGAGCGTCTCGTAGGCCGACACGCGGTCTTCGGTGGTGGCATACATCGCAGCCAGCGGCGAGGCGGCGACGATCGCCTTCATGGTCTCTTCCAGGGCGGGCGCCATCAGCGTCTCCGGGGCCCGCATCCGGGTCCAGGCGACAGGGGTCGGGGCGCCCTTCTCGGAGAGCACGGTGATGACGGCCTCGCCGGTGCCGAGCGAGGTGAGCACCTTGCTCAGGTCGTAGTCGCTGGTGGGGTAGGTCGAGACCGCCGCGCGCAAGGCTTTGGCGTCGTCGGGCGTGAACGCCCGTAGCGCGTGCTGGACCCGGTTGCCGAGCTGGGCGAGCACGTCGCTGGGCACGTCCTTGGGCGACTGGGTGACAAAGAAGATGCCCACGCCCTTGGACCGGATCAGCCGAACGGTCTGCTGGATCGAGTGGAGGAACTCCTTGGAGGCCCCGTTGAACAGCAGGTGCGCCTCGTCGAAGAAGAAGACCAGCTTGGGCTTCTCGACGTCGCCGACCTCGGGCAGGTCGTGGTAGAGGTCGGCGAGCAGCCACATGAGGAACGTGGAGAACAGCGCGGGCCGGTCCTGGACGGCCGGCAGCTCGAGCATGGTCACCATGCCTTTACCGTCGGCGGTGGTCCGCAGCAGGTGTGCCGTGTCGAACTCGGGGAGCCCGAAGAACACATCGGCCCCCTGGGCGGAGAAGGTGATCAGCTCGCGCAGGATCACCCCCGCCGTCGACGCGGACAGGCCGCCGAGCGCCTTGAGCTCCTCCTTGCCCTCGTCGGAGGTCAGGTACTGGACGACCTCGCGCAGGTCCTTCAGGTCGTCGAGGAGCAGGCCGCGCTGGTCGGCGTAGTGGAAGACCAGCCCGAGGCTCGACTCCTGAGTGGCGTTGAGCCCCAACACCTTGCTGAGCAAGGTCGGCCCGAACGACGTGACGGACGTGCGGATCGGTATGCCGGTGCCGAGCCCACCCAGGGAGAGCAGCTCCACCTGGTATGCCGTCGGTGACCAGGTGAGCCCGAGGCTCTCGACCCGCTCGGTGATCTTGGGGTTCGGTTCGCCGGCGACCGCCATCCCGCTGAGGTCGCCCTTGATGTCGGCGAGGAACACCGGCACGCCCTGGGCGGCCAGCTGCTCGGCCATCAGCTGCAACGTCTTGGTCTTGCCCGTGCCGGTGGCGCCCGCCACGAGCCCGTGCCGGTTTATCACCGACAAGGGAATGCGGACTTTGGCCTCGGGGTAGACCACGTCCTCGAAGACGGCAGCACCGAAGACCAAGGCCGGGGCGTCGAACCCATAACCCGTGGTGATCGCGGCGACCTGCGCCGGAGTCGACGTCGGTTCTGGCGTTGGGGTCGCGGAAGACTCGCTCACATCCGGAACTCTAAACCCAGGCCGACCTAGACTGCGGCCCGTGATCTTCAAGGCCGTCGGCGACTCGCGCCCCTACCCGGACCACGGCCGGGTTACGGCGCGCGACTGGTCCGAGGTTCCGCCGCGCATGGTGCGGCTCCAGGAGCTCGTCACGACCAAGCGCACCCTGGACCTGGCGATGCTCCTGTCCGAGGACTCCACCTTCTACGGCGACCTGTTCGCCCACGTCGTGGAATGGAAAGGCGATCTCTACCTCGAAGACGGCCTCCACCGAGCACTTCGAGCAGCCTTGCAGCAACGTCCGACCCTCCACGCCCGGGTACTCGTGCTTGACTAGGCGACCACACGAGACGGGCATGCCACCGCATGACTCCACGACAGGGCAGGGAGGTTCCTGGTGAGCCAGGTGGTCGAGTCCGCAGCGTCGCGGCGGCGACGGCGCCACACGCGTACGGCGATCATCTTGGTCGTGCTCGTCTTCTTGCTGGCCGGCGCCTTCTACTACGCGGCGTCCTACTTCAAAAGGCCGAGCAGCCCCGCTGCCGCCTCGGGTTGCGCAACGGGCGACATCACGGTCGGCCCCACCGCGGGCAAGGCGGCGGTGCTGACGCCGTCACAGATCACGGTGAACGTCTACAACAGCACGACCCGCGCGGGCCTGGCCTCGGACACCGCGAAGTCGGTCAAGGACCGCGGCTTCGTGGTCGGCAAGGTTGCGAACGACCCGCTGAAGAAGAACGTCCCGGGGACCGCGGAGCTGCGGTTCGGTCAGTCCGGTCAGACGGCGGCGGCCCTGGTCGCCCCCCTCGTGGCAGGTGCGACGCCGGTGGTCGACGCGCGCCCCGACGCCACCGTCGACCTGGTCCTCGGATCCGGGTTCCAGGGCCTGACGCCGGTCGTCGCGACGGGGACAGCGACGCCACCGAACCCCTGCTGACTCATCTCTGACTCAGCTCCGACTCAGCTCCGACTCAGCTCCGACTCACCTCGGGCACAACGTGACTCGCGGTCAGGCGGGTTCTGAGACCTGCCGCGCGATGGCAGAGATGGCCAGCTCATAACCCTGGGTCCCCAGGCCGACGATCACGCCCGTGACCACGTCCGACAGGTACGAGTGGTGCCGGAACGGCTCGCGGGTGTGCACGTTGGAGATGTGCACCTCGACGACCGGTCCGGTCACCATCGCGACGGCGTCCCGGATGGCCACGGAGGTATGCGTGTAGGCGCCGGCGTTGACGACGACACCGGCGGTGGTGCGCAGCTCGTGCAGCATCTCGACGAGCTCACCCTCGTGGTTCGACTGACGGAAGTCGACGTCGAAGCCGAGGGTGTCGGCGGTCGCCGCACATCGCTTCTCCACGTCGGCAAGCGTTTCCGAGCCGTAGATCGCGGGTTCCCGCTGGCCGAGCAGGTCGAGGTTGGGTCCGTTGAGGACCGCGATGACCGGGCGTCCCATGGCGTCTCCCCTCGGCGTCTCCCCGTGGCGGGATCGTCCTGTTCTACACCTTCGCCTCGCAGCAGCCGGCGATGGCCACTCACCAGGACAGCGCTGGGCCGTCGATGTTCACCTGTGGTGGCCTTCCCAGGGGAGCGCTGTACCAGCGGGCACCGGGGACAGCGGGATGACCACAACAGAACGCGGTTGCTGGTGTATCAGGTGCACGGCCACGGATCCGCCGAAGAAGTCGTGTACGCCGGTCTTGAACCCGCCATGGCGGCTGCCCACGACGATCATCTGGGCGTCCAGCACCTCGGCCAGCCGGGCGAGGGCGTGCCCTACATCACCAGCCAGCGCCCGGAATATCACCTGGACGTGCTCCTCACTGGCCACCGCGCGGATCTGGAGAGCAAGCCCGGCGTCAAAGACGACGGTGGCCCAGTCGACCAAGTCGGGGTCGATCGGGCGGGACTCGACGGAGCCGTCGGGTGCTCGGAGACCACGTTGCTGGCGGGGTCCACGTTCGCGCAGACCAGCACCACGTCGAACTGGCGGGCGAAGCGGGCCGCCTCCCGTAGCACCGCCTCCGGCTGTTTGCCCGTCACCCCCACCACGATGTACCGCCCCGAGCTGACCATCGTGATTCCTTCCACCGGCTGGTCCCGATTCGCCAGCCTGCAGGCTAGTCGGGTCTTGCACGATGTCTGTGCCCAGCTTTCGACACGGACGTCCCTGAGGCACGTCCCCGTGTTTGCCGTTGTACGACTTGGACGACTTGGACGGCTTGGACGGCTTGGACGGCAACGTCACCACCGCGGGCCGGCGCACGGTTGATCGCGGAGGCGCTCGGCGTCGACCCCGCGGAGGGAGCCACCAGATTCTTCTCCCATCAGCTGGACCGCCGCGACCCGGTATGTTGGGCAGTACGGCGGTGGGGCTCGCCGATAACCGCGACGAATCGCCAACAGTCCCTACCCTTGGGTAGGAGGTTGCGTGGGAGCTTACTTAAGTCAGGGCGTCGCGGGCTGGCCGAGCTTTCAAGCTCTGGCAAAGACAGCCAGACGCGGTATTGCACGGCGTCTTCGGAGCGGGCCGCAGAACTCGTTCGCCGCCATCGCCGAGGAGGACCCCCTGGTGTCCGACGACGACGAGCGGGCCACGAGCGCTCCGCAGCCGCTCGATGAGGCGCTGCCGATCGACCCTGACCTGCCAGTCGAGCAGCCGGGCCTGGGACATCGGACCCGGAACGCCTTGCGAGACCGGTGGGACATCCTCGCTGTCATCGCGGGTGGTGGTGCTCTCGGCAGCGCTGTCCGCTACGGCGTTGCCGAGTTCCTGCCCCACGACGTGGGTACGTTCGCATCGTCCACCGTTGCGGTGAACGTGTGTGGCGGTTTCCTGCTCGGGTTCCTCATGGTGTTCGTCGTCGACGTCTGGCCGCCGACGCGATACGTGCGACCGTTCCTCGGCGTCGGGATCCTCGGAGGCTTCACCACCTTTTCCACCTACATGGTCGACACCCGCACCATGCTCACCTCGGGACGGGCGGGGGGAGCCTCGCTGTACCTGTTCGGCACGCTCGCGCTTGGGTTGGCGGCGGTGTGGCTGGGCATAGGCGCTGCCCGCGGTCTCGTTCAGTCCCGCCATCAGCGTCGAATGGCATCACAGCGGGAAAGCGACACCGAACGTCACGGATCGACCGACAGGAGCGAACAATGATGCAACGCGGACCGGCCACCCGCCTCACGATCCTGATCAAGGAGTCTGACCAGTGGCATCACCGTCCGGTCTATACGGAGATTGTGCATCGGGCCCACATGACCGGACTCGCGGGTGCCAGCGTGTTTCGAGGCATGGAGGGGTACGGCAAGTCCAGCCACATTCACACCAACCGGATCCTGTCCCTCAGCGAGGACCTCCCCATGTCGGTCATCATCGTCGACACCGAAGAACACATCCGAACGTTCTTGCCTCAGCTGGACGAGCTCGTCACCGAAGGCCTGATCATGATCGATGAGGTCGAGGTCATCAAGTACGCCAGCCGGAACGATCCCCACGGGGACCTCACGTCGTGACCCTTCTCCTGGTTCTGGTCGGTGGTGCCGTCGGTGCGCCGTTGCGTTACCTCACGGATCTGTTCGTTCAGTCCCGGCACGACTCGGTCTATCCGTGGGGGACGTTCACGGTGAATGTCGTTGGTTCGGCGCTGCTCGGGCTCATTGCGGGGGCCACGGCCACCTCTGCAATGCCCTCCTGGGTGCTTGCTCTGGTCGGCACGGGATTCTGTGGCTCACTGACGACCTTCTCGACCTTCGGCTTCGAAACCGTTAGGCTTTTCGAGGAGGGTTCCTTCGCGGAGGCTTCGGTCAGCGCGGGGCTGAGCCTCGCAGTCGGGCTGGTCGCCGCGTTCGGTGGCTGGGCCGCGTCGGGCTTGGTCACGTGAACGCCGCTCTCGCAACCCGCAACCCAGCGGTGAGCCCCCCTTCCGCGTCGACGAGGGAGTAGCCGTGACCCTTCACATCGAGACCGTCCGCGCCTTGGAGATCCTCGACTCTCGAGGCCGCCCCACGCTGGCGGTTCGGCTGACCACCGGGGACGGACATACCGTAGACGCCAGGGTGCCGTCGGGGGCGTCGACCGGCGCGGGCGAAGCCGTGGAGCTGCGCGACAAGGACCCTCAGCGATATGGCGGGGCGGGGACCAGCCAGGCGGTGGCGAATGTCGAGGGGCCTATCGCCGATGCGCTGAACGGGCGGTCCTTCGCGGACCTTGCCGAGGTCGACGCGCGACTCATCACCGCCGACGGGACGCCGAACAAGGCGTCGCTGGGGGCCAACGCGATCATCGGCGTGTCGATGGCCGCGGCGCGCGGCTTCGCGGACGCGGCGGGTACACCCCTGTGGACGTTCCTTTCCCCCGATGGCGGTCGGCCGGCACTGCCGGTCCCGCACTTCAACGTTGTCAACGGGGGCGCCCACGCTCCCAACCGGCTCGACTTCCAGGAGTTCATGATCGCGCCGCTCGGCGCACCCTCGGTCGCCGAGGCGGTCCGCGCTGGCGCCGAGGTCTACGCGACGTTGCGCCACCGTCTGGCGGCGGCTGGTCACGCCACCGGCCTCGGTGACGAGGGGGGCTTCGCCCCTGACCTGGCCCGTCCAGACGAGGTCCTGGAAACGCTCGTGTCAGCCATCGCGGACGCCGGCTACGAGACCGGACGTCGTGGCGTCGCGATCGCTCTCGACCCCGCAGCGAACGGGTTCTACGACGGTGGGCACTACACGGTCGTTGGCGACGTGCTCAGCTCGGCAGAGATGGTCGAGTACTACGCCGACCTGGTGGACCGCTTCCCCATCTGGAGTCTCGAAGACGGTCTTGCCGAGGACGACTGGGAGGGGTGGGTCGCCTTGACGCGGCGGCTCGGTGAGCAGGTCCAGCTGGTCGGTGACGACATCTTCGTCACCGACCCGACCATCATCCGCGATGCTGCAGGCCGGGGCGTCGCCAACGCTGCACTGATCAAACCGAACCAAATCGGGACCGTTACCGAGACCCTAGAAGCCCTCGCCGTATGCCGCGAGATCGGTTTCGCCGCGATGGTCTCGCACCGTTCCGGCGAGACCGAGGATACGTTCATCGCCGACCTTTCTGTCGGGTCCGGGTGCGGGCAGATCAAGTCGGGCGCGCCCGCCCGCGGTGAGCGGGTGGCCAAGTACAACAGGCTGATGGAAATCGCCCACGACGAACCCGACCTGCCCTTCGGGAGTCCAGAGAGGTAGCCCGCCCCGAGGATCACCTGGAAGGAGCCGAAATGCCCGCGAGCGAGTTTTCGGCGCACCTTAGAGACCGGGAGGTCGTAGTCACCGGCGGGCGCCCGAACGAGCCGACTATGGGGATGCTCCAGGACGCCCGGCTCCTGGCGTCGGACAGCGACGCCCTGAGGCTCGACCGGCTCCGGCAGAGGCTCGCGGACCTGCGGCTGCGCGTCCTCGTCGTCGGTGAGGCGAAACGGGGCAAAAGCACGCTGGTCAACGCGCTGCTCGGACGCGACCTGCTGCCCACGGGGGTCACCCCCCTGACCTCGGTCGCCACCACGGTGACGGCCGCGCCGGGCGGCCAACGGGAGGAGGCCGTCGCGATCGGCTTGGACGGCTCGCATACCGGCGTCGGGTTGGCCGGCTTGCCGGACCTCGTCACCGAGCGCGGGAACCCCGACAACGTCCGCCGGTTGGCCGAGGTCGTGGTTAGAGTGCGCAGCCCCTTGCTCGACCGGTACTCACTCGACCTCGTCGACACCCCCGGCACCGGGTCCGTCTTTGCCCACAACACGGCCGAAGCGCACGCGGCCTTCACTACCCTCGACGCGGCGGTCCTGGTCCTCACCGTGGATCCGCCCATCTCGCAAGCCGAACGCGAGCTGCTCGAGCGGATCTCCGCCATGTCACTGCGCACGTTCGTCGTGCTGAACAAGAGCGACCGCCTCACCGACGAGGAGGTCGACGAGGCCGTCCGGTTCACCGCTCAGATATGCGCGGAGGTGACCCGCCATCCGGTGCAGGTCACTGCCTGCTCCGCGCGGCGGGGGGGAGACGAACCCGGGTTCGCCGCGTTCGCTGAGTCGTTCGCGGCATACCTCGCTGAGCGCAGCGTCGCTGACGCTGCGCTGGCCGTCCGCTTGCAGGTATGCCGAGTGATCGCCTCGATGCTGGACGAGGCCCGCGTCCGGCTGCGCGCCGTCGAACTGGCCGATCAGGGCGACGCTCGGGTCGGTATCGAGCTGCAACGAGTCCTCGCCTGTGTCTCCGCGCGACGTCGCGCGATCACCGACCGGTGCGCCGGCTCAGTACAGCGGCTTCGACGCGACCTGGACGGGCGAGCAGCGGCTGCTGTCCGCGAGATCACGCGCAGGTCTGGGCGAGACCTGGAGGACTGGTGGCCCTCGCAGGCCCACCAGGTGCCTGTCGACGACCTCGAACGGGTAGCCCGTGCCGCTGCCGCGTCGATGATCACTAGGCACGTCGAGGCGTGGCGAGCGACGACGGTGCAGCGCCTCGAGGCGGGCCTGGCCACCATCGCCACGGAGGGCGCCTCGGACGTCAACGCCCAGCTGCGCCTGGCCAGCGATGCCGTCGAACGGGTCCTCGACCTCACGCTCAGTGCCCGCGCCGATGTCGCCGAGCTGCCTGTGAATACACGGTTCCGCTATGACTACACGCCGGCGACGGGGTGGGACCCACCACTTCGCGGGACGTTGTCCCGGCTGGCAACTTCGGCCCATCGGCGCGCCCGGATCAGGCGGTCGGTCGGAGTCGAGGCGGTGTCGATGGTCGACCGCCAGGTTGGTCGCGCGCGCGCCGATCTGCAGGACCGGCTACGAGAGGCGGCGCGTGAGGTGTCGCGGGCTCTGGAGGAGCAGTGTGCCGACACCCTCGACCGGCTGTCCGACCTCACGGAGGAACTGGCGCGTGACGCTAGCGGGCTGCCCGGCGACAATCGGCGCTCGCTGGGTCGGGAGCTCGCGGCACGCGTCGACGCCCTCAAACGGCTTCAGCACCGATGCGACGAACCGCGACGTGTGGACGCGGCGGGCCGCTGACGCGTCTGCGTTCCAATACGGTCCGCCATGGCCAGGACCAGAACAGGGCGGCGGCGCTCGCCCCACCGAAGAGGACGAAGAGGGTCGGCAGGCCAGACTTCCGCAGATAACGAGCACGTGTTTGGGCGAAAAGGGCCGTTGACCTCTGCAAACGCGTGTTGTAGGCGGGCCGGGTCGTGTTACTACAGCCCGTGGCGGGCGGGGGGGTCAGGCCGAGGGAACCTCTCATGTCCCGTCAGCCGCGTTCGACGCCGAGCAGCTGCTTGTACGCGACGGCCAGGTCGTCAGGGGTCAGGGTGAGGTCGCAGATGCACAGCAGCCATTTCCCGTCCGGATGGTTCTCCCGCTTGATCGCGGCGGCGTCGACGCGCAGTAGGCCGCTGCCGGTGCGGCGCAGGTAGCGTCGTTGAGGTGAGTTACGAGGTAGATCGCGGACGAGAGCGTCCCGGTCGGCATGCTCGAGGTTGGTGACACACCACGAACCGTTGCGCCGTAGGGTGTCGCCGTTCGTTGAGTCGGAAGTGGTCAGGTCACGCCCGCGTACCCCGAGCTCCAACATCACGATGGCGGTCATCCCGGCCACGACCCGCCGCCCAAGGCACCTCAGCGGTCGTCCTGATGCTCTGCACGGCATTTCCCCGACGTCGCTCGGCTACGCCGAGCCGAAGACCTTCTCGAACACATCGCGTCCGTAGCTCGTCGGCAAGGGATCTCCGGGTAGGACCTTGAACGTCCGGCGGCCGTCCTCGAGGCGTTCTGGGCGCAGGAACAGCGCGTCCGGGCGATGCTGCGCGGCGAGCGTCTGCGCCAGGTCGTACATGTGGGTGACGTAAACGACCCGCACGTCTGCCTCGGTGAGCCCGTCGACGATGCCGCGGGCGATTCGCGAGCCCTCGCGCTCGTTGGTAGACGCGAAGGACTCGTTGAACAGGACCAGGTCACCAGGCTCGACCTGGTCGACGATCTCGCTCATCCGGGCTAGCTCCTCGTCGAGCTTTCCACTCTGCATCGACGCGTCCTCCTCACGGGCGAAGTGAGTATGCACGCGGCCTGCGGTGTCGGCGCGGAACGCGGTCGCCGCGACGAACAAACCGCTCTGCATCATCACCTGGGCCAGGCCGATGCTGCGCAGCATCGTCGACTTGCCGCCCTGGTTGACGCCTGTGATCATCAGCAGAGACATGGCGTCGGCGTCGAGGTCATTGCCTATTACTGTTGCGCCGGAACGTAACCCGAGGCACACGTCGTACAGTCCGGTCGTGTTCAGCTGGCGCCCGCCCGGCGGGCGCGCGTGAGGGAACGCCACGGGTAGACCGTGGGCGGCGAGCTCCTCGTAGAGGTTCAGAGCGCCGATGTAGAAGGCCATCTCCCAACGCAGCAGCTCGAAGAAGCTGAGGATGTGGTCCGTGGACTGTGCCAGCGCGTCAGCCACCAGGACGGTCCCGCGGTCCCGCAGATCCGAGAGGGCCTGGAAACCGGCCTCGTCACGGTCCGGCACCCGGTAGGTGTACTCACCGGGTCGGCCCAGGCCGAGCAAGTCCCGCCAGGAGCGCTTGAAACTTGTCGGTTTGCGCAGGACGAGGTGGGTGCCCTTGCCACCTTTACCGAGGTCGGCAGTGATGACCACGCCGGTAGGGAAGTGCAGCCGATCCAGGTGCTCGGACAGGACGGTGAAGTAGTCGTCCGACAGGTCGTGCCTGACCGCTTCGAGAAGATCCGTCAAACCTTGGGACCCGAAGGTGTCCACGTGCTCGTCCGCGAAACATCGAACGGTGCGAAGGGGTCCGACGAGCACCTCGAGCGTCTCTATCGAGTGGCTGAGGATGGCCGACACGGACCGCCCCAAGAGCCAGCCGCGAACCTTCTTCGGGCTGGCGACCCCGTCGACAGCAAGGTCGTAGAGCGCACGTGCGGCCTCCGGATGGCGCAGGCAGTCTCGCAGGACCGCCTGGCGCCACTCGATGTCGGCTGGCGACAGCAGAGGCGTCAGGATGGTCCGGGTCACGACGTCGCGAACGAACTGGTCCCCTTTGGCCATCCGCGCGAAAAGAGTGTCGAGGCCGAGGTCGCGAACCAACGCCTCGTTCGAGCTGGGCAGCTTCCCTGCGGTTGCCGGGTCGGCGGCTGCATGCAGGAGATGGACCTTCATCGGGCCAGCCTCGCCGTCACCCGGGGGTACGTCAGTCCGTACTTGCGTGCCACCGCCTGCGCATACGCGTTGCCGTCGGCACGTTGACGGACCACCCTGAAGGTCCGCGTCGACGGGTCGTCGGGCACCACCTGCGCGACCATGCTGACGACGGCCTCGTCCAGTGCCGCCAGCTCGTCCAGGAACGTGACCACGACGCAGGCACAGTCCAAAGCCAGCACCTTCTGTAGGACGTTGGTGGACAGCAAGATCGCGTCCTCGAGAGCCGTCGACGTGAAGATCTCGTTGATGACGATGAGGCTGCGCTCGCTCGCCTCCCGCAGGATGTCCCGGATGCGCACGAGGTCATCCTCGAGACCCCCGGTGAGGTCCCGAAGGTTCTCACCCCGCTCGAAGTGGGTGAAGACCCGGTCCGAGAGCATCACGTGTGCGCGTGTTCCCGGCACGAGCAGTCCCAGTCCGGCGAGGTAGGTCAGCTGCCCGATCATCCGCGCGAACGTCGTCTTGCCGCCCTGGTTTGGGCCAGTCACCACCAGGATGCGTTCTGGTCGGGTCAGCCGGAAGTCGTTGCAGACGACCGGTCTCTTGTCGTCGACGAGAGTGTCGGCCAGGGCCACGTCGAATGCGGTGTCGGCCCAGATGTCCCGATCCGTGCCGGATATCTCCGGCAGGCACATGGACAGGCCACGCCTGCTCAGCCGCTGCTCGAGGTCGAGGCAGGAAAGGTAGAACTGCACCTCTCGGTCGAAGACCGACAGGAACTCCTCCACGAACTGCCCGTGGTCCTCGCGGAACTGCGCGAGCGCGGCGAACTCTGCCGGGTACAGTCGGGCCACCAGATCGGCGATGGCGGCCTCGACATGGTTCATCTCGTCGTACATCGTGATCTGGGTCAGGCGACTCTCGACCTGACGTTGCTGGAACCGTTCGAACGTCTTCACCACGTCGGCGGCATAGTTCTCCTCTGCCGCCTGCCGGCTGACGTGCACGCGGTCGCCGACGAGGTGCATCCGGTAGGTCACCGCCGCCAAGGACTTGCTGATGTCTTCCGCCTGCGATGCCAGGCCCACGAAGCGGTCCGACGCGACATAGCGCGACAGGGTTTCAGCGAAAGACCGCAGCGCTTTCGAGCTCGGCCGGTCCGGCGTCAGCGCGTGGCTGAGGGCACGCACTGCCGCGACGTACCCGGTTGCCGCTCTCAGGACCGTATCCCGTTGCTGCGTGGCGTAGTGGTACTTCTTTGCCTTGTCGAGTCCACCACGGACGAAACGCATCTCGACAGCGAAGGACCGAACCGCAGCCACGATCTGGGGGTCCCGCAGGTCGAGCAGCACCTCGTGCCGGTAGCGCACGGCGTCCGGTGACGGCAGCGGCGTCGCGAAGTACGGCCACAGCTCGTACTCCTCTCGACCGGACGTCATGGAGGCGAACAGCTGGTCCAGGTTGAGGTCCCGCAGGCACTCCGCCGGGGCCGGTGGGGCCAGGTCGGGGCGTTGCCTGCGAAGAGAATGCTCATGACTGCGGGCAGAACCGGACGATCGTCGACCCGAGGCAGAAATGACGGCATGACATTCCTTCCACGCACCAGTGCGCTTCAGGGACTGTCAGCGGTAGTCGCGGTTGGAGGCGGGCCCCATCGCCATCGGGAGATGATGTCCATCATAGGACTCCTCGGGCTGGTTCTAGAGGCCGCTGCGCTGAGAAGGCCGGTCACGCAACGGCCACGGCGATCACCGCGACCAGGGCGATGAGCATGTAGAAGAGGTATGCGTCCAGGCGCCCGGACTGCAGCCGGAGCGCGGCGCGAACGGCCCATCTCATGGGCCGCAGCAGCGGGCGGTAGAGGTAGGTCTCGGTGACCTCGACCACGTCTGACGTGTAGCCGAGGTGGGTGCCGGCAGGCCCGGCTGCCTCGTCGCCGACCCGGCCGCCGCTGGCGCGTTCGACCTCCCGGAGCTCGGTCCGGGTCATCAGGATGTTGGCCAGGACCTTGCGGGTCGGGTTGGCGTAGCCGAACGGGGTGTACTCGTCGGCCCCGTCGACTCCGCCGGTCGCCGAGCGCCAGACCGGAACCCGCCGCACTCGCCGCAGCCTTCCCCGAGAGAGCAGCATCGCGGCCCCGAGAACGAGAAGGCACATGATCGGAAGCTCGATGGACAGCCAGGTGGGTGACAGGACGGAGAACCCGCGGTAGACCGGGCCGAGCACCCACGGGGAGTCGACGGCCGCGTTCGTCACCTCACTCGGGATGATGCCCGACAAACCATCTGCGATGAGGTGGATCTCGGCGGGGGTGAAGGCGGCGAGCAGCGGACACGCGGCAATCAGCACGAGCAGACCCAGTCGACCCACCCACCCCACGTCACTGGCCGTGCGGGTCGTCGGCGGGGTGTGTCCGAGCGCGGTGAAGGCGGCCAGCCGGGCGAAGGCGACACCGGCGAAACCTGCCGTGAGAGCGACGAGGGCGCCGGCGGCCGCCATCGGCAGGGCATACCGCAGCTGGCCGAGTCGGAACTGCTGCATGAGGGTCTCCAGGATGAACCACTCCGAGACGAAGAGGGCGGTCGGCGGCAGCGCGGCCATCGTCAGCGCTCCCACCGCCAACCCGGTTCCGCTCCACGGCAGCCGACGTGCCACACCCCGCAGCTGGTCCAGGTCGTCGGTGTCGAGTCGGGACTCGATGACACCGGCGCTGGCGAAGAGCAGCGTCTTTCCGAGCGCGTGCGCGACGACCTGCAAGGTGGCCGCGAGAAGCCCGGCAGCCATCAACTGAGGCATACCGACGGCCGACCCGATCAGCGCGACTCCGTAGGCGGTGGTGATGAGTCCGGCGTTCTCCACCGAGGAGTAGGCGACCATTGCGGTGAGCTGGGTGTGAACGCTCGCGTGGGCGATGCCGAGCAACGCGGTGACGCCGCCTACGAGCAGCACGGTCACGGCGAGCCACGGCGGTGGCGCGCCGAGCACCTGCAGCGTGCGCCACAGTCCGTAGAAGCCGACGTTGACGGCAGCCCCGGCCATCAGGGCCCGCACCGGTCCGGGCGCCGCCTGGTATCCCCGCGGCATCCAGACCTGGAGCGGGACCAGCCCGACCTTGACGGCGAAGGCGACGACGAGGAGCGTGTATGCGCTGGCCTTCACCGCCCCTTCGGCGCTGGTCCCCAGCCCGGTCCAGGTCAGCGACCCGCCAGCGGGAACCAGGACCAGCATGCCCAGCAGGAGAGCCGCGCCGCTGACCTTGCCGAACGTGACTGTCGCCAACGTCGCGGTGAGACTGGCCCGCCCGTCCGTTCTGTGCTGCCCGGGGCTGGTCAACCAGTAGAACGAAACGGTCAGGATCTCCCAGGAGAAGACAAGAACGAAGACGTCCCGAGCCAGGACGATCACCGCGCAGGCGCTCAGCAGCAGGCATACGGCGGCCGGCATCGTGCGCATCACCGGCTTTGTCCACGACCAGGACGCCACGATCGCGACCGCAGGGACGGCAACGGCGAACACGATCAGGAGGAACAGTCCAGCGAGCCGGTCGAGAACCAACCCCAGCTCGCTTCCGGTGCTCAGTCGACCGAACAGCCAACCCAGCGAGGCGTACGTCGTCTCGCCACGGACTGCGGCGAGGCCTGCTCCGGCGAGCACGACCGCGGCCGTCCCGGCCGCACCCAGGGGGAGCATCCGCCAGAGCCGGGAGCGTCCGCGGGCCACGAGGTCGGTGAGGAAGCCAGCAGCGAGCAGGCCCAACGCCGCGGCGACCGCCGTCATGACACGAACCCCGTGACGCGTCCAGGCAGCCAGTCCAGGGCGAGCAGCAGTCCGTGCAGGATCGCAAAGGGTGACGGGGGCGCGCCTGGCACCCAGACGTCGACGTCGACGAGGTCGTCCACTCCGTCGGACCCGGCGTACGACCCCGCGAACATTCCTCCGCTACAGGCGTCCGTTCCGACGGCAACGACGACGACGGGTTCGGGCATCGCCTCGAGGGTGCGGGCCAGGGGCTCGCGCATGCCGGTCGCTCCGATGCCGGTGACGAGCAAGATGTCGGCGTGGCGAGGGCTGGCTGTGAAGAACAGCCCCAGCCGGTGGATGTCGTAGATGGGGTTGAGCAGGGCCGCAACCTCCCACTCCTCGGCGCCGTCGGACCCGGCGTCGACGTGTCGGATGTGGACCGACCGCCCGAACGTCCTCGTGCGCCTGGCCAGGTCGGCCCGGATCGCCTCGAGCTGGCGGTCGTCGCCCTCCCCGCTCTCCCCGCCCTCTCCGCCCGGGACCACGAGGGCAGCACGCTGGAACCGGGCCGGGTCTGAGCCCCGACGCCACTCGAAGATGTCTGGGTGCTCGACGATGCAACGTCCGCAGCCGATGCAGCCGCCCGCATCGACGACGACCCAGCCCTCGCGGTGTCCGATCGCCCCGCTGGGACACAGCGCCTCGAGCTGGTCGGCCGGCCCACCCTCGTGTTGTTCGGCGTCGGGACGTGGTTGCGCGACACCGGTCCAGGAGTCGAAGTAGGGGTCCGCGGACTTGGGCCACCCGGTGGTGGCCACCCCGTGGCGCAGTCCACGCAGGACCCAGGGCATCTACAGCACCGCCCCGGCGATGGACAGGCCGAAACTGGCCTCGATGAACGGGAAGTCCGTGAGGACATCCCCAGCGAACACCTCGTGGAACAGGCTGAGGTTGTGGAAGGAGGCGGACCGAGGCCAACAGCGGGTGATCCGCCCTCGTGCCAGGTCGACTACGTAGAGCACCTCTCCCTGCGCGGCCTCGGCCCAGCCGACCCCCTGCCCGGTCGGCTCGCCCACCGGGACCCGCAGCTCGGTGGCCCCGGCGCGCTGGGGAAGTCGAGGCAGGACCTGCTCGACGAGGTGGAACGACTCGTCGACCTCTTGCCAGCGCACCCGGGTCCGCGCCTGGGCGTCACCGGCCTCCTCTTGCGGGGCGGGCAGCATGCTCAGCTCCGGGTAGGCGTCGTAGGGGCGCATCACCCGGCAGTCGTCGTGGAAGCCGCTGCCGCGGGCCACCGGCCCCAGAGCCCCGTGGGTCCGGGCCGTGGCCGGAGGCAGTGGCCCGGTTGTGCGGATCCGGTCCAGGAAAGAGGACGTGCCCATCAGAGCATCGGCGTCGGAGCGGATGTCGTGCCGCAGCCGGGCCAGCTGCTCCGACAAGGCCGGTACCGGCTCGGGCAGGGACGTGACGCCACCGGGGACGACCACGCCCCGCCCGAACCTGTTGCCGCACAATGCGCTTCGCAGTCTCATGACGTGTTCCTTATGCACGCCGAAGCGCGCGACCGCCACAGCCAAGCCTGCGGCGTCGGCGAGTTTGACGGCCGCGTCGAGGTGGTTGGCGATCCGTTCCAGCTCGGCGTGCAAGACGCGTACGAGGGCCGCCGGGTGCGGCACGTCTGTACCCGAAGAGGCCTCCACGGCGTGGCTGTATGCCAGCGCGTGCCCGACGCTCGAGGTTCCCTCGGCGCGCTCGGCCAAGAGCACTCCGTCGTCGACGGTGCGCCCCTGGAAGGCGCGTTCGACGCCGCGGTGCTTCGCGAAGATGCGTACCTGAAGGTGCGGGATGTCCTCCCCGGGCGTCTCGACGAGGTATTCCACGGACTCCATGACCCCGGACCGGACCGGACCGTGAGGGATGGTGAACAGCCCTTTCCCATAGACATGTCGTGGCACCGCTCGCTCGTCCGGGACCAGGCGAGCCGGGTGGCTGGGCGAGCCGGGTCGCGGCAGTTCCTGCCAGTCACCGTCGGCCTCGGGACGCTCAGGCAGGGGCAGGACCAACGGGTCGAGCCGGGGGTGGCCGAGGGGAACGATCCCGAACAGGTCGTGCAGCACCCGTTCGTACCAGAACGCGGCCGGGATGTCAGCGGTCAGGCACGGGTATGCATCGGCAACCTGCGTGCTCGTGAGCTGGACGCCCACGGTGCTCGCGGTGGCCACGACGAGGGTCACCTCGACGTCCCCGTCTCCTCCTGCGTCGGCGCGGTCCGCCTCGCCGGCGGTCGCGAACAACCCGGCGAACCGGTCCCCGGCTCGAAAGCGACTCAGGACCACCTCGCGGAGAGCGTCGATGCCGGCCACCCCGGTTTCGGACTGGAGCTGGGTCACCGGGAGGCCCCGTTCATCTGAGCGGCGGCCACGGTGAGCAGGTCGTCCAGGGCAGCGGGCGGGTGAACACCGAGGCCGACCAGCACCAGCAGGCACAAGATGACGGGCGCGACCATCCACCGGCTCGGCTCTCCAGCCTCCGGCTGCTGGCCAGCGCCGGCCGGCGCGGACACCATCCGGGTGGTCGCGATGGCCAGGCCGCCGAACGCCAGCGTGACCAGCACGACGAGGACGACCGCTCCGAGGTGGTGGTCCGCGCCGAGTCCTCCAGCAACGATGAGGAACTCGCTGCGGAAGATGCCCGACGGGGGAAAGCCGGACAGTCCGAAAACCAGCAGCAGGAACATCGGGGCCGACCACGGAAGCACCCTCATCCCGTTGCGGATCTTCGACAGCTGCTTGGTGCGGAACGCACGCACGAAGACGCCCGCGCCCATGAACGCTCCACCCTTGCCCGCGGCGTGGGCGAGGACGTGCAGCAGGACCCCGAAGGCCGCGACCGGAGCGCCGAAGCTGACACCGATGGCGAGGATGCCCATGTGTTCCACGCTCGAGTAGGCCAGTAGCCGTTTGACGTCCCGCTGTCCGCACAGGTACAGCGACGCCAGCAGCAGTGACGCCACGCCGAAGACGAGCAGGACCGTCTGCGGGAATCGACCACCCAGTGTCCCTACCGCGATCTGGTAGTAGCGGATCACGGCGTAGAAGCTGACCGCCAGCAGGGACCCGGAGAGTAGTACCGAGACGGGAGTCGGCGCTTCCGCGTGCGCGTCGGGAAGCCAGGTATGCACGGGAACCAGACCGACCTTCGTCCCGAACCCGAGCACCGCGAGGACGAAGGCCAGCTTGACCGGGCCGTCCGGCAGCTGCGCTGAGCTGGCTAGCAGAGGTTCGAACGACAGGTCGAAGCTCGAACCAAGCCGCTGGGCGCCGGCATAGTACATGAACACCGTTGCCAGCAAAGCGATGCCGAGGCCCGACGAGGCGATGAGGACGTACTTCCAGGCGGCCTCCGTCGCGCCGTCGGTGTCCTCGATCGCCACCAACAGGGCCGAGACGACCGTGGTGATCTCGATGGCGACCCACAACAGCGCCAACCCATCCATCAGCGGCGCACACAGCATCGACCAGGTGAAGACGTTGAGCCCGACATAGAACCGGCGCAGATGAAGCCGTGAGGCAGCGGTCCGATCGTCGGCGAAGTAGCCGACGCAGTAGACCGCCGTGGTCAGGTAGAGGAACGCCGTCGCCAGGAGGAACACGACCGACAACGCGTCCACGCGCAGGAACGCCGCCTTCACGGGCGACTGCCCGGCCGGGCCCACCAGCACCAACGCCAACACCAGGCACACCGCGCCGGCGACGATGGTGGAGGTACGACCCGCGCGGATGCTCCCAAAAGCAGAAACCAGCGTGGCGCCGATCGGGACCAGCATCAAGGCGACCAGGACGGCGGACACCGGCCTCAGCCCCTCAACCGGTTCAGCCCGGCCGTGGACAGCGTGTCGGCCCGCCCGTGATGCATTCGCATCAGGACGCCGAAGACGACCACCGCCACCAGCAGGTCGAACAGGAAGGCGACTTCGAGGATGAGTGGCAGACCTGCCGCGACGACCAGGCTGGCCAAAGACACCCCGTTCTCGAGGGAGAAGAAGCCGATCGCCTGCGAGACGACGTCGGTCCGCACGATCATCAGCACGAACGAGACGAGCACGACCGCCACCGACAACGACAGGGCGGCGCTCGGTAGCACCGGGCTGGCCAGCTGCGGAAGCCGCCCGACGGCGAAGAACCCGATTCCACCGACCACCATCGCCAGAAGCACCTCGCTCGCCACGCCGATCACGCCCGTACCGGCGATCTCCACGTCCGCGTCACGTAGCAGCCGCAGCACGACCATCGGCACGACGACGACCTTGAGCAGCAAGGACAGGGCAGCCAGCGCATACAGCTCGGGGATGTGCTGGGTCGCCGCGACCACCACCGCGAGAATCGCGACGATGAACGACTGCGTGGCGTACAGCCGTACCTGGGCCCGCAGCAACGAGGCCCGCAGCATGAGGAACTCCACGAGCAGGATGGCCACCGCCAACGTGTTCGCGCTCGCGGCGTACAGGTCCGGCGCGGTCTGCATCAGCCACCTCCCAGGTAGACGGTGAAGACACCGACGACGGCGAGCAGGAAGGCGCCCGCTACGAACTCGGTGATCTTGAACAACCGCAGCTTCGCGAACGAGTCGTCGATCACCGCGACGACGACGCCCACCACGCACGCCTTGCCCAAGAATGCCGCGATGGCAAGCAGGACGGCGCCGACCTGCTGGGTCGTGGCCAGGCCCCACGGAGCGACGAACACGTTGATGAGGATGGTGTAGAGGATCAGCTGCTTCATCGCCGACCCCCAGGTGAGCAGCGCATAGAAGGGTCCGCTGTGCTCGAAGGCCCGAGCGGTCTCGATCATGCCGAACTCGTTCGTCCCGGTATGCGTCTCGACCGGGATCCGGCTCGTCTCGTAGAGGATGACCATGAACAACGCCCCGCTGGCCAGCAGGTGGGCCGGCCGCACGATCTGGCTGGCCGAACGGACTGTCTCGGCGAGCGCATACGGCAGGTCGGTCGCCGTGATCAGGGCAACCGCGAACACGACGAACAGGATCACCGGCTCGGTGATCGCCGCGAACGTCTTCGACCGGCTGGAACCGAGCTGCGCATATGGAGAGCCCGTCTCGGCAGCGGCCACGGCGACGAGGAAGCTCGCCAACGCGAGGATGAAGCCGCCTCCCAGGATGTCGCCCATGTAGCCCAACGGCAGCGGGTAGGCGGTCAGGACCGGGATCAGCATGGGGACGGTCAGGTAGCACGCCATGGCCACGACAGGAGCGGCGAGGAAGACCCACGTCGCACCCTCCGGGGCCAGCGTTTCCTTGCGGAACATCTTGGCCAGGTCGAAGTACGGCTGCAGAACTCGCGGTCCGCGCCGTCCTTGCAGACGAGCCTCGACCTTCGCGATGAACCCGCTCAGTCCCGGGGCCGCGAGGAGGGTGGTCAGGACCTGCAGGACCTGGATGAGCGCCAAAGGAAGCGAGAGCGTCACGTTTTGGTCTCCTCTACCTGTCCGTTGGCGCTAGGCGCGCCAGGTGCTACAGGTAGAGGCCATCAGCGGGAGCGTGTCCGCGGTTAGGGCGAGCCTCATCGCCACTCATAGTCTGGTCCACCCGGCCGCAGGACGCAAGATCGCAGAGACATGGAGGGGGCCAAGTCCGGCTGGCAATGGTGGCACGTGTGCCAGCGGACTGGGTATAGTCCGTGCCGTTGACCGGCGGTGGGGCTCGCCGGAAAGAACCGCCACGACTCAGCATTGGTGGCCGACAGTCCCTACCAGCAGTGCCCGCCGGGAACGCCCCTGCGAGCCGAGCCAGGTAGGGACACCATGACACCCGAGAGCCCCGAGAGCCCCGAGCGAGCCCACCCGCAGTCGGCCGACAAGACCCCTGCCCTCGACCACGGCTCTCTCGTCGCAGGCGACGGGAGATGGCTGTCTCCCGGCATCGCCGGCGTCGGGGCCGCGTCCCTGTTCAGTGACTCCGGCCACGAGTTGGTTACCAGCCTGCTGCCCACCTTCCTGACCTCGACGCTGCACGCCGGGCCGGCTGCCCTCGGGGCCATCGAAGGAGTCTCCGACGCCCTCGTGGGCCTCAGTAAGCTGGCCGGCGGACCGCTCGCGAGCAGCCCGCGGCGACGCGCTCGGCTCGCGTCCGGTGGCTATCTCGGTACGGCGGTCGCCACCGCCGCGATCGGCCTGACCACGGCCGTCTGGCAGGTGGCCATTTTGCGCGCTCTCGCCTGGATCTCCCGAGGGATTCGCTCACCGGCGCGCGACACCATGCTGACCAGCCTGACTCCGCCCGGTGCATACGGCCGCGCCTTCGGCCTGGAACGCGCCGGTGACAACGCCGGCGCGATCATCGGCCCACTGCTGGCCATCGTGCTGGTCTCCGTCCTCGGGGTGCGGCACACGATCCTGCTCGCCATCGTCCCCGGCGTCCTCGCCGCCGTCAGCATCACCCTGGCCGCCAGAGAAGCCCGGCGTACCGTCCTCGAACCCCAGGGGCGCCAGACCCTAAGCCTCAATCTCAGAGCCCTCCGCGCCGCTGGGATCGTCCGAGCCCTCACGCCCGCAGCCCTGTTCGAGCTGGGCAACCTGGCGACGACGTTGCTGATCCTGCGCGCCACCGACCTACTCCACACGGACGGCCCCGACCCACGCAGCCTCACCGCTGCCACCTCGTTGGCGATCCTCATGTATGCCGCGCACAATGCGGCAGCCAGCCTCTCAGCGCTCGCCGGCGGTGCCATCATGGACCGCATTGGTCCTCGGACGGTGTTCACGGCAGGCGCCGCGGTGTACGTCGCCGGCTACCTGCTGTTCGCCTGGGAGCAGCCAGCCTGGCCGGTGCTGCTGACCGGGTTCCTGCTGGCCGGGATCGGCATCGGTTTCGCCGAGACGGCGCAGTCGACCGTCGTAGCCCAGTTGCTCCCAGACCGGTTGCGGGCCAACGGCTTCGGGGTGCTCGGGCTGGTCCAGTCGTTCGGTGATCTCGGCGCAACCGTGGTTGCCGGCTTCCTGTGGGCGGCGTTCTCGGCGAGCGTCGCCTTCGGGTACGCCGCGGCGTGGATGGCCGCCTCCGTTGTCGCCTCCATCCTCCTTCGACGCAGGCCACAGCCTGCAGATCGATCGACGTGACCGGTTTCCGAGGGGTAGAGTCAGTGCGGCGATGGAACCCGCCAAGGTCAGACAGACAACGACCTGAACCGTCGAGATTCGCACTGATGGCTCCTCAAGGTCGAGGAGAGCCATGCCACCGAACATCGAACCCGTTCCGTCACAGGCCATCACCAGTGGCGATGAGTCGTCCCGACCATTCTTTCCCGGTGGGGAGCTGACCCCGGCCGAGGTTCGCGAACTGTGGTTCTTCGTGCACGGCGACGTCATGGAGGGTGGCATCCGACAGCACCTACGCGCTGCCTTCGGACTGTGCCCGCGGCATACCTGGGCCTATGCGGTCGTCGAAATCGAGCTATGGCAGTTCGGCAGCGGGCCGCGCGGTGGCCACCAACCCTTCGACGTCTGCGTCCTGTACGAGGATCTGTTGAGCACCGTCGTGGACCGGCTCACCCACCACCGGATCGTCCGAGATCCTGCTCCGGAGCGAAAACTGCGCCCGACCGCCAGCTGCCGGATCTGCGATGCCGTGAACGGTCCGGCAACTGCCCCCGAGCTCACCCGCGCCGGCTATGCGGGCTCGGACACGACCGCGTTGGCGGCCGAAGCCAACTCGATGCAGTTCACCACCGCGTGGCTGCGCGACAGCGAACACGTCTGGCGACCGCGGGCTTGTCCTCGATGCCTCAGCGACGATCCTGAGAGCGGTCCGCACACCACTGCGCTGGAGTCACCCCACCAGGCCTGGCTCTGTCGGTCACACCTGATCGACAGCGCCCCCATCGACTCCGCAACCGTCCAGGACGTCATCCGAACGCTGAGAGTAC
>NZ_JBDTKA010000104.1:0-22077 GCF_039935575.1 Lapillicoccus sp. | reverse complement strand
AGCACCTCGTCGAGCTTGTGCGAGATAAAGATGACCGTGAGACCCTCGGTGGTGAGCTCGCGCAGGTTGTCGAAGAGCTCCGATACCTCTTGGGGCACGAGAACGGCGGTGGGCTCGTCGAGGATGAGGATCTGCGCGCCGCGAAACAACACCTTGAGGATCTCCACCCGTTGCCGCTGCCCGACACCGAGGTCGGCCACGAGCACGTCGGGGTCGACGCCGAGGCTGTAGGACTTCGAGATGTCCTCGATCGTCCGGCGGGCCTCGTCGCCGATGCCATGCAGCTTCTCGGCGCCGAGGACGACGTTCTCGAGCACCGTGAAGTTGTCGGCGAGCATGAAGTGCTGGAACACCATGCCGATCCCGGCGTTGATGGCGTCGATAGGACTGCGCAGCGTGACTGTCTGCCCGTTGACGGCGATGGTGCCCTCGTCGGGTTGCTGGACGCCGTAGAGGATCTTCATCAGCGTCGACTTGCCGGCCCCGTTCTCACCGACGATCGCGTGGATCGTGCCCCGGGTGACCGACAGCTCGATGTCTTTGTTGGCCACGACACCAGGGAAGCGTTTGGTGATGCCGTGGAGCTCGACCGCCGGCGGGGCGCCTCCTGACGCGGCAGACGGGCGGTCGATGACCGTGGAGTCGGTGATGACGTCCTCCTCGCGTGGGTTCCCAGCCTCGGTGTGGGCCAACCTATGACACGAAGGGGCCCGGTCGGCACGCAATCGTGCCGCCGGGCCCCCTCGTCATGCTGGCTGTCAGGTCAGCTATGAGCGCGAGAGGTCAGGGCTTGGTCGGGACGGTGATCGTCCCGGCAATGATCTGCTGCTTGTAGTCGTCGAGCTTGGCCTTGATGTCGTCGATCTTGCCGCCGGTCGTCGAGTAGTCGACGCCGCCGGCCTTGAGGTCGAAGACCTTGTTGCCGGCCTTGAAGTTGCCGTCCTTGACCGACTTGATGAAGTCGAACACGCCGACATCGACCTTCTTGATCATCGAGGTCAGGATCACGTCGCGCACGTCCGCTGCGGCGGTGAGCGCCTGGTCGGAGTCGACACCGATGGCCTGCTTGCCCGCGGCCTTCGCCGCGGTGAAGACGCCGCCGCCGGAGCCGCCGGCCGCCGCATACACGATGTCCGCACCGCCCTGGTACATGCCCTCGGCGGCTGCCTTGCCCTTGTCGACCGAGGAGAACCCGGAGAAGTCCGGTGGCTCGGTGAGGTACTTGACGTCGATGACGATGGTGGGGTTGACCGCCTTGGCACCGGCCTGGTACCCCGCCTGGAACTTCTTGATGAGGTCGGTGTCGACGCCACCGATGAAGCCGACGTGGTTCGCCTTGGACTTCAGCGCGGCCGCTGCACCGACGAGGAAGGAACCCTGCTCCTCGGCGAAGGTGATCTGGTCGACGTTGGGACCGGCCGAGTCGCTCGAGGCGTCGTCGACGATGGCGAACTTGACGTTGGGGTTCTTCTTGGCGATATCGCCGACGGACTTCGCGTAGGCGAACCCGACGGCGACGACGTTGGTGTAGCCCGCGTCGATCAGCTGCTGAAGCCGTTCGGCGCGAGCCGACTCGGCCTCACCGTTGGTGGCCGCGGCCTCCTTGGAGGTGACCCCGAGCTCCTTGACGGCCTTGTCCAGGCCGGCCGCTGCCGCGTCGTTGAAGGACTGGTCCCCGCGGCCACCCACGTCGTAGGCCATGCCGACCTTGAGCCCGCCCGCGGCGCTCGAGGTGCCGCCACCGCCACCGGTGCTCGGCGTGGACGACGATCCACAGGCCGAGAGTCCGAGTGCGAGAACCGCGGCGCCCGCAACCACACTGATCGTTGAACGCAAGGCGCTCTCCTTTGTCTGCTGATGAGGCGCCCGGTCGGGGCGCCGGACGGCGAGACTCTATCGTCGCCGAAAGGCCTTGGAGCCGGGTTCGCCATCGGCGGCGGGAACCGTTACCGAGGTGCAACGATCCCGACGCTGTCGCGCCGAGGTCGGGGTTCGGGGGTGTCCTGGCCGCTTCTGGCTTCGCGGGCGCTCCACAGCGTCGCCTGGGTCAGCACCCGGACGCCGATGCCGACGGCCCGTTCGTCGATGATGACGTCGCCCATATGCAGGTCGAACGTCGGGCCACCCGGGGTCCGGGTACCCAGTCTCGCAAGCGCGCCGCTCACCTGGGTGAGGTACCAGCCGAAGTCCTCCCCGCCGAGCGACTGCAAGGTGGTGGTCTCGACGGCCCCGCCGCCCAGGACACCGGCCCGCAGGGCGTCGATCGCGGCGGCGTCGTTGAGGACGGGCGGCACGCCCTGGACGTGCCGCACGGTCGCGGTCACGCCGTAGGGCAGGACAACGGCGTGGATGATCTGCTCGAGCAGCGCACCTGCCGTGTTCCAGGCCTGGACGTCGAGCATGCGCAGGGTGCCGGAGACGGTCCCGGTGGCGGGGATGACGTTCTGTGCGCCGCCGGCGTGGACGCTGCCCCAGACGAGGGCCACCCCGGCCCGTGGGTCGATCCGCCTCGACAGCGCGGCCGGGACGTCCGTGACGACCTTGGCGAGCGCATAGGTGAGGTCCTGGGTCAGGTGGGGGCGCGAGGTGTGCCCGCCTCGACCGTTGAGGGTGACCTCGACGGCGTCGGAGGCGGCCGTGACGGGACCGACCTTGAGCCCGACCTCGCCGACGTCGATGGTGGGGTCGCAATGCACGGTGAGGATGCGGTCCACCCCGTCCAGCCCGCCGGCCTCCATCACCTCGTGGGCACCGCCTGGGATGACCTCCTCGGCCGGCTGGAAGATCAACCGGACGCCGACGCCCATCTCGACCAGGGCCGGCTCGTGGTGAGCGAGAGCAAGCCCCGCGCCGAGCACGACAGTCGTGTGGACATCGTGACCGCATGCGTGACACACGCCGTGGACGGTGGAGGCCCACGGCAGTCCCGTCACCTCCGGCACCGGGAGGGCGTCGATGTCGGCGCGCAAGGCCACCCGGTATGCCGGTTGCTCGGCGCCGAGGTCGGCTACGAGGCCGGTTCCCGGCAGCCTGCGCGCCCGGACGCCGGCTCGTTCGAGCTGGTGGAGGACAACCTCGGTGGTGCGCTCCTCGCGGTGCGAGAGCTCAGGGTGTGCGTGTAGGTCCCGGCGGAACGCGATCAGGTCGAGGCCTGGTTGCTCGACGCGGTCCACACCCGAAGGCTATCCGGAGGGCGGCGGGCCCACCGGTGGTAGGTACGCTCGCCGACCGTGACCGGCCCGCTCGCGACCCCCGACCTCTTCGTCGTACTTCCAGTGGTGGCCCAGGCGCTCGCTGCCGGGACAGGCGTAGTCGCCCTGGAGAGCACGATCCTGGCCCAGGGGCTCCCGCGGCCCGACAACCGCCGCATCGCCGACGAGGTCGAGGACGCCGTCCGCGCGGCGAGTGCGACGCCGGCGACCATCGCCGTCCTCGACGGCGTGGTCCACGTCGGGCTCACGCCGGCCGAGCTGGACCGGGTGTGTGCCGACGGGGACCTGGCCAAGCTGAGCATCCGCGACGTGGGAGTCGCTGTCGCCCAAGGGCGCAGCGGCGCGACCACGGTGGCGTCGACGGCGGCGTTGTCGCACCGGGCAGGTATCGAGGTGTTCGCCACCGGTGGCCTCGGTGGCGTGCACCGCGGAGCCGCCGAGACGTTCGACGTCAGCGCCGACCTCGCGGCGATCGGGCGGACCCCGGTCGTCGTCGTGTGCGCCGGGGTCAAGTCGATCCTCGACGTAGCGGCCACGTTGGAGGTCCTCGAGACGCTGTCGGTGCCGGTCCTCGGGTACCGCACCGACCGGTTTCCCGGGTTCTACCTCGCCGACTCCGGCCATCCGGCGCCGTGGCGTGTCGAGACGGCGCACGAGGCGGCTGCGGTGGCCCATGCACGTCGGGTCCTCGCGACCGACTCGGCCGGCGTCGTCCTCGCCAACCCGCTACCCGCCGAACGTCAGGTGGATCCGGTGTTGCACGACCGGCTCGTGGCCGAGGGACTGGCGATGCTGGAGCGCGAGGGAGTACGGGGCAAGGACGTGACCCCGCGCCTGCTCGAGCTGTTCCACGCGCGTTCGGGTGGCGAGAGCCTGAGAGCCAACGTCGAGCTGGTGATCGGCAACGCCGGGCTGGCCGGGGAGGTCGCCGTGGCGCTGGCCGGTTTGCGCCAGTCGTGAGCCAGCGACCGGTCGTCGTCGTCGGCGACCTGGGGGTCGACGTCGTGGTACGCGCTGGGGCGGTCCCGTCACGTGGGGGCGACACCCCCTCGCTGATCGACCAGACGGTCGGCGGAGCAGGGGGCAACAGCGCGAGCTGGCTCGCGGCATACGCCGTCCCGGTCGTGCTGGTGGCTCGGGTGGGTGACGACCCTGCGGGCCGGCTCGTGCGCGATGACCTCGAGCGTTCCGGGGTGTCGGGTGTGCTCGCCGTCGACCCGACGCGGCCTACCTGCACAGTGGTCTCCGTCGTCGAACCGGGGGGCGAACGCAGCATGCTTTCCGACCGAGGCGCGAGTGGTGCACTGGTGCCCGGCGACATCGACCTCGACGCAGCGCTGGCGGCGGTCCCGCCTGGCGTTTTAGGCGTGCCACATCTGCACCTCAGCGGGTTCGTGCTGTTGTCCGAGAGCTCGCGGGCTGCAGGCCGGTATGCGCTCGCCGAGGCGCGGCGACGAGGCTGGTCGACCTCGGTGGATCCTCAGGCGTCGAACCTCGTTGTCAAAGCTGGTGGTTCGACGTTCCTCGAATGGGTGCGCGGCACCGACCTGTTGTTACCGAACGCAGCGGAGCTGGACGCCCTCGGTGGCATCGAGGCCGCGCTCGCTAGCGCGACCGAGGTCGTCGTCACCCGGGGCGCCGACGGGGCCGGCTGGGTGACGCGGGACGAGGACTGGTCGGTGCGCGCCGAACGGGTCGAGGTCGTCGATACCACCGGCTGTGGAGACGCGTTCAACGCCGGACTGCTCGCCGCGTGGTGCGCTGGTGCGAGCCGGCAGTACGCGTTACGGGTGGGCGTGGGGGCCGGAGCCCTGGCCGCTTCCCAGGTGGGCAGTCGACCCCTGCGCGACGGCTGAGCGTCGCGGGTCGGTCGTTCCGAGACGGACGTCGAAGGCTAGAAGGCGTCGCGGGGGACGTAGGTGCCCCATACCTCACGCAGTGCGTGGGCCACCTCGCCCCCGGTAGCTCGCAGGCGCAGCGCTTCCTTCATGGGGTACAGCAGGTTTGCGGTCCCCCTGGCGGCGTCCTGGATGGCCACCAGCGCCGCGGCCACCGCGTCGCTGTCCCGGTCGGCGCGCAGTGCGGCGAGACGGGCGACCTGCTCGCGCTCGATCTGCGGATCGACGCGCATCGGCTCGTAGGGGTCCTCGACGTCCACCGTGAACCGGTTGACGCCGACGATGGTGCGCTCCTTGTGGTCGATCTCGAGGGCGATGCGGTAGGCGCTGCGCTCGATCTCCGACTTCTGGAAGCCCTCCTCGATCGCGGCAACGGCGCCGCCCTTGTCCTCGACGGTCTGGATCAGCTCGAGTGCCGCAGCTTCGATCTCGTCGGTCATGGCCTCGATGGCATACGAACCGGCAAACGGGTCAACGGTTTTGGTGACGTCCGTCTCGTAGGCAATCACCTGCTGGGTGCGCAGCGCGAGGCGCGCGGCCTTCTGCGTCGGGAGAGCAATGGCCTCGTCGTAGGAGTTGGTGTGCAGCGACTGAGTTCCGCCGAGCACAGCGCCGAGGCCCTGCAGGGCCACGCGCACGAGGTTGACCTCGGGTTGCTGGGCGGTGAGCTGGACGCCAGCGGTCTGGGTGTGGAAACGGAGCATCAACGACTTGGGGTTAGTCGCCCCGAATTCCTCACGCATGACGCGCGCCCAGATCCGGCGTGCCGCGCGGAACTTCGCAACCTCCTCGAGCAGCGTCGTGCGGGCGACGAAGAAGAACGACAGCCGCGGCGCAAAGTCGTCGACCGCGAGACCGGCGGCCTGCGCCGCCCGCACGTACTCCTTGGCGTTCGAGAGCGTGAAGGCGATCTCCTGCACCGGCGTGGCACCGGCCTCGGCCATGTGGTATCCGGAGATCGAGATCGTGTTCCACTTGGGAATCTCTTTGCGGCAGTAGGCGAAGGCGTCCGAAACGAGGCGAAGCGACTCGCGCGGGGGATAGATGTAGGTGCCTCGGGCGATGTACTCCTTGAGCACGTCGTTCTGGATCGTGCCCGTGAGCTTGTCACCGGAGATGCCGCGCTCCTCGGCGACGAGCTGGTAGAGCAGCAGCAGCACCGATCCGGGCGCGTTGATCGTCATCGAGGTCGACACCTCGTCGAGCGGCAGCCCGTCGAACAGCACCCGCATGTCGTCGATCGAGTCGATGGCAACCCCGACCTTGCCGACCTCGCCGTGCGCGATGGGCTCGTCGCTGTCGTACCCCATCTGCGTCGGCAGGTCGAACGCGACGCTCAGCCCACCGGTTCCCGCCGCCACGAGCTGGTGGTACCTCTCGTTGCTCTCCTTGGCCGTCCCGAACCCCGCGTACTGGCGCATCGTCCAGGGACGTCCGGTGTACATCGACGCGTACACACCCCGGGTGTAGGGGTACTCGCCGGGCTCGCCCAGCTGGACGGCCGGGTCGAAGCCGGCCAGGTCCTGCGCGTCGTAGCGCTCGCGGATCGGCAGGTCGGACTCGGAACGCGCGCCGTCGCCGCCGTCAGCCATGCCTCATGCTAGCGACGCCCTGGCCCTCGCCTCGCCCACCCACATACCGGAGCGACGGGCCGTTGTCCGTTTTCAAGCAGTCCGAGCCACGCTTGAGGGGGTGGGGCCAGCCCGACGGGTCCGGCGACGCCGTTGAGCCACGGCGGCGCGAAGGGTCGCTGCGACCAGGCCAGGCTCGAACATGACCTACACCCACGTGAAGCGCAGCACGAGCCAGCCCCGGATGACCAGCTCGTCGTAGCGCCGGCAGTCACGTTCGAAGGCCTTGCGTGAACCGTGGAACTCGAGACCCTCCGCCTCAACGACGATCCTCAGCTCCTCGTCGGCTAGGTCGACGCGCGCAAAGAAGCCGTCGTCGCTGATGCTCACCTGGGGTTGAACGTGTAGGCCTGGTACGGCGAAGGTGATCGCCCGGAGCACGGACTCGAACGGGTTCGCCGCCCTGGGGTCCGCGGCCCGCGCGTACGCCAGCACCCGGTCACGCGAGCGGGGCGGCAGGGCAAGCGCTGCCAGCTGTACGTCCTTCGTTTGGGCACAAAGACGTGAGGATACAGTGGAACCGGCCAAGGCTCAGGTCGAACGGGCTCGCATCCGTTCGTCCCAGCGCTCCCCGATCTTGACCATCTCGTCGCTCACGTACTGCAGGAACTCGGCCGACAGGGCCAACCGGGTCCCCGCGGGGGTCCCCTGACCGCCGACCGCACTCACGCCGGACACCAAGGCGTCGAGGATGGGGACATAGGTGCTGCGGCTGCGGACCATTGCGTCGTGCCAGGTCTCGTCGCGCACGGCGTAGACGTCGCGACGCGTTCCGGCCTGTCGTTCGCGGTGCAGCATGTGCGTCTGCGCGAGGTACTTGACCGCGCCCGAGACCGACGCAGGGCTCACGTCGAGGTTCTCGGCGATCTCGGCAGAGGTCATCCGACCGTCGTCGTCGGCCAACAACGCTGCGAAGACGCGGGCCGGCAGACGCGGCATACCGGCCTCGGTGAGGGCGGAGCCGAACCGTTCGACGAACACGCGCACCTCTTCGCTGGCCGGCATACCCACACTTTAGTGTATTCAGTATTTTCTGAATACGATGTACCGTGGCGCACATGGACACTGCCATCCAGGTGCGCGGCCTACGCAAGTCGTTCGGACACTCGGTTGCCCTCGACGGCCTCGACCTCGAGGTCGGCATCGGTCAGGTGCACGGGTTCCTCGGCCCCAACGGCGCGGGCAAGTCGACGACGATCCGCATCCTGCTCGGGCTGGTCCGCGCCGACTCCGGGGAGGCGACGCTGCTCGGCGGCGACCCCTGGCGCGATGTCGAGGCGCTGCACCGCCGGCTCGCCTACGTCCCGGGTGACGTCACCCTCTGGCCGAACCTGTCCGGCGGAGAGGTCATCGACCTGCTCGGCCGCCTGCGCGGCGGCGTCGACCAGAAGCGGCGCGACGCGTTGGTCGAACGGTTCGAGCTGGATCCGACCAAGAAAGGCCGCACCTACTCCAAGGGGAACCGGCAGAAGGTGGCTCTCGTCGCGGCCCTCGCCTCCGACGTCGAGCTCCTCCTGCTCGACGAGCCGACGTCGGGGCTCGACCCGCTGATGGAGACGGTCTTCCGCGGCGCCGTCGAGGACCTCCGCCGCGAGGGACGCACCGTGCTGCTGTCGAGCCATATCCTCAGCGAGGTCGAGGCGCTCGCCGACCATGTCAGCATCATCCGCGACGGTCGCACCGTCGAGTCTGGTGCGCTCGCCGACATGCGACACCTCACCCGGTCCAGCGTCGATGCCGTCCTGGCCGAGGCCCCGCCGCCCGCGCTGCTGGTGGGCCTCCCCGGTGTCGAGGACCTCGTGGCCGACGGGACGCACGTCGCCTTCACGGTCGACACCCCCCTCGTCGGAGACGCGTTGGCACGTCTGGGTGCCCACGGCATACAGAGCTTGACCTGCCAGCCGCCGAGCCTCGAGCAGCTCTTCATGAAGGAGTACCGCACCGCGCCGGTACGCGTCGAGGCAGAAGCCCAGGCATGAGCGGGTATGCCGGCACGGCCACCCTGGTGCGCCTCGCGCTGCGCCGGGACCGGCTCGTCATCCCGCTGTCCATCGTGGGCCTCGTGGCCCTCGCCGGCGGCTCGGCAAAGTCCAGCCTCGACCTCTTCCAAGGTCAGGCCACGATCGACGCCACCCGAGCCCTGCTGGCCAGTCCGGCCATTCTCGCGATGTACGGCCCCGTCGCCAACCCCGACAACCCCGACTCGTTCGCCGTCTTCAAAACGCTGCTGCTCGGGGCCGTCGCGCTGGCTATTCTCGCCGTCGTGGTCGTCCGCCGACATACACGAACGGAAGAGGAGGCCGGGCGCACCGAGCTCGTCGGTGCCGGAGTAGTCGGCCGGCGCGCCCCACTCACCGCGGCAGTCATCGTGTCGGCGGGAACCGTCCTGGTCACCAGCGCCCTCGCGGCCGCCAGCCTCGTCGGCGCCGGCCTGGGCCCGACCGGGTCGGTCGCTTTCGGCGCCGCCTGGGCGAGCGCGGGGCTCGTCTTCACCGGGGTCACCGCGGTCGCGGCTCAGCTGACCGCCACTACTCGCGGCTGCGGCGCTTGGGCGTTAGGTGCGCTCGCGGTGGCCTACCTGCTGCGCGCGGTCGGCGACACTGCTACCGGGGCCGCCTCGGCTCTCACCTGGCTCTCGCCGCTCGGGTGGGCCGAGAAGATCGAGGTCTTCGGCGAGAACCGCCTCGTCGTCGCACTGCTCCCGCTCGCGGTCTCCGGTCTTCTCGTGGTCGGCGCCTACGCGCTGCAGGCTCGCCGCGACATCGGCTCCGGCCTGCTCGCTGCCCGTCCCGGGCCCCGGCGCGCGCCCGCCTCCCTACGCTCGCCATGGGCGCTCGCATGGCGGCTGCAACGCGCGACGTTGCTCGGGTGGGCGGTGGCCTACGCCGTGCTCGGAGTCGTCCTCGGCGGCGTCGCGGGCAGTGTCGGCGCGATCGCGTCGAGCGCCCAGATGCAGGACTTGCTCCGCAAGCTCGGTGGCACTGCAGGGTCGATCACCGACATCTTTGTCTCGACGGAGGTGCAGTTCCTCGCGATCGGCGCGGCGGCATACGGGATCTCCGCAGCCTTGCGGCTGCGTTCGGAGGAGGCCGACCTGCACACCGAGCAGGTCCTCGCCACGGGTGCCACACGCCGAGTCGTGCTCGCCAGCCACGCGCTGGTGGCGCTGCTCGGCAGCGCCCTGCTGATGCTGCTTCTCGGCGCCAGCCTCGCGCTCGGAACCGCCTCTGGCTCAGACGGTTTCGCCGCTGCGCTCGGCCACGTCCTGCCCAGCGCACTGGCGACGATCCCGCCGGTGTGGGTGTGCGTCGGGCTCGCCCTGGCGATCTTCGGGTCCGCTCCCAGGGTCGTGTATGCCGCCTGGGGCCTGCTCGCGTTGTTCGTGTTCGTCGGGGAGTTCGGCTCGCTCGTCGACCTGCCTCAGGTCGCCATCGACCTCTCGCCGTTCGTCCACGCCGCCGTGGTCCCGGGGACGGCGGTGGTGGCCCTGCCACTCGTCGTTCTCCTCGCCCTCGCGGGCGCGCTGGTGACGGCCGCTGGAGTCGCCTTCCGCCGTCGCGACATCGGCTGACGGAGCGGCCGGTCAGAGCTCGAGTGAGCTCAGGTGAGCGCTCAGGTGAGCTCGGTCCGGCCGCCCGCCTTGAGGCGGTCGACGACCGCCTTGACTTCCTGGGCTCTGGCCCTCGAGACGACGAGCAGGGCGTCCGGTGTGTCCACGACCACGACATCCTCGAGGCCCACCACCGCGACGACGCGGCCTCCTCGGGCGGCGACGATCCCGGTGGAGTCAACCCCGATCACATCGGCTGCGTCGCCGAGGACAGTAAGTGCCGACCTGCCCCCGCCGCGTTCGAGTAGTGCACCGAGAGAAGCGAAGTCGCCCACATCGTCCCACGTGAACGACGCCGGGATGACGGCGACCAACCCGTCGCGCGCCGCCGGTTCAGCGACGGCGTGGTCGATCGCGATGCCGGTCAACCCGTCCCAGTCCTCCTCCAGCCGGCTCGGGTCGGCGGCGATCGCGCGCAGCGTGGCCGCGAGCTCGGGGTGGTAGGCCGCCAGAGCGTCAAGCAGGGCGCTCGCCTTCGCCACGAACATGCCCGCGTTCCACCAGTAGCCGCCCGAGGCGATGTACTGCGCCGCCGTCGTCGCGTTGGGCTTCTCTACGAACTCCCGAACCGCTCGCGCCCGAGGCGCGTCGGCGACACGGAGCGCGGCACCCTCGTGGATGTAGCCGAACGCCGTCGACGGCTCGCTCGGCGTGATGCCCAACGTGACGATCCGCCCGGTGCGCGCCACGGCTGCCGCCTCCCGGACGGCCGCGTGGAACTCGTCTACCTGGTCGATGACGTGGTCGGCGGCGAACGAACCGATGACCGCGTCAGGGTCACGGCGCTCGATGATCGCCGCCGCCAGGCCGATGGCCGGCATCGAGTCGCGCGGGCTGGGCTCGGCGACGACATCCTGGGGGTCGACCTCCGGCAGCTGCTCACGGACGGCGTCGGCGTGCAGTGCTCCCGTGACCACGAGGACGCCGCCCTCGCTGATCGGGGCGAGCCGGTCCCAGGTGCCCTGCAACAGGGTGCGACCCGAACCGGTGAGATCGTGCAGGAACTTCGGGGACGCCCGCCGGGACAACGGCCACAGACGGGTACCCGCGCCTCCGGCGGGGATAACGGACCAGAACCCGTCGATGGGCTGGATGGGCTCATGGTCCGTCATGGCCGATCACCTTAGGCGTAGACCAACATTCCCGGCGCAGCGAACCCGAAGTGTGAATAGGTGGCCCCCCGAGGGGGCGGGAAGTTTCACGCAGATCGCAGGATCCGTGACCGGAAGCGGCGGCTGGTGCCGGAGATCGTCCGGCCCTGGTCCTGCCCCCGGCTACTGGTGAGTAACGAGACGCAATGCACAGTCCGAGGGGCCCCCCTCGGCTCGTGGGCCGCTCTCACACAGACGTATCGTTGATGTTTGTGGCCACCTCGACATTGCCGACCGTGACGGCTCGCCGGACCACCATCGCGATGAAGATGGTGATGGCGGTTTCCGGTGCACTCTTCGTGCTCTACGTGCTCGCGCACATGTACGGCAACCTCAAGGCCTTTGGCGGCAAGGGCGCCTACGACGACTACTCCGAGCACCTCCGCACGCTCGGTGAGCCGATCCTGCCTTATTCTGGGTTCCTCTGGGTGCTGCGTCTGCTGCTCGTCGGCGCGCTTGTGCTCCACGTCTACTCTGCGTTCTACCTGTGGAGCCGTTCGCACAGCGCGCGGTCGACGCAATACCAGGTGAGAAAGGCTGTGGCGGCGACTATCTCGGCCCGGTTCATGCGTTGGGGTGGCGTCGCGCTGCTGCTGTTCATCATTGTCCACCTCCTGCAGTTCACGACGAACACGATCCGGGTGGACGGCAACTTCTCCAGCCCGTACGACCGGCTCGTCGCTGCCTTCCACGTCTGGTGGGTGGTGGTCATCTACCTGCTGGCCCTGGCCGCCCTCGGCATGCACCTGCGGCATGGGGTGTGGAGCGCCAGCCAGACCCTCGGCTGGACCAGTTCGGCCCGCGCCCGCCGGACCGCCAACACGACCGCGATCACCGTCGCACTGGTGGTCTCGGTGGGGTTCGCCATCGTCCCGCTGTCCATCCTCGTCGGCCTTATCACCTAGGAGCCATCGATGACCGTGACCCAGAACGACACCACTCCCGATATCACCCCCGACATCGGTACTGCGACCGGTCTCTACCGGACCGGCGAACCGATCGCTGACGGCAAGGCACCCACCGGGCCGATCGACGAGCGCTGGAACAAGCGCAAGTTCGAGGCCAAGCTGGTCAACCCGGCGAACCGGCGCAAGCTCAGCGTCATTATCGTCGGCACCGGTCTGGCCGGGGCCGCCGCGGGCGCGACGCTCGCCGAGGCCGGCTACCAGGTGACCTCGTTCTGCTACCAGGACTCGCCGCGACGAGCGCACTCCATCGCGGCGCAGGGCGGGATCAACGCCGCAAAGAACTACAAGGCCGACGGTGACTCGGTCTACCGGCTCTTCTACGACACCGTCAAGGGTGGCGACTTCCGCTCCCGGGAGTCCAACGTCTTCCGACTGGCCGAGGTCAGCGCCAACATCATCGACCAGTGCGTCGCCCAGGGCGTCCCGTTCGCTCGCGAGTACGGCGGGCTGCTCGACAACCGGTCGTTCGGCGGCGTCCAGGTCTCGCGGACCTTCTACGCGCGCGGCCAGACTGGGCAGCAGCTGCTCATCGGCGCATACCAGGCCCTCGAGCGGCAGATCGCCGAAGGCGGCCTGAAGATGCACACCCGCCACGAGATGCTCGAGCTCGTCATCGTCGACGGTCGGGCCCGCGGCGTCATCGTGCGCGACATGGTCACCGGCGACATCGAGACCCACCTCGCCGACGCGGTCGTACTCGCGAGCGGTGGCTACGGCAACGTCTTCTTCCTGTCCACGAACGCGATGGGCTGCAATGTCACCGCGACCTGGCGGGCGCACCGCAAGGGCGCGTACTTCGCGAACCCGTGCTACACGCAGATCCACCCCACCTGCATACCCGTCGCCGGTGAGCACCAGTCCAAGCTCACGCTGATGAGCGAGTCGCTGCGCAACGACGGCCGTATCTGGGTGCCGAAGGACCGTGAGGACTGCGAGAAGGACCCGCGCGACATCGCCGAGGAGGACCGCGACTACTACCTGGAGCGCATCTACCCGTCGTTCGGCAACCTGGTCCCCCGCGACATCGCCTCGCGGCAGGCCAAGAACGTCTGCGACGAGGGCCGCGGTGTCGGGCCCAAGGTGGGCGACTTCCGGCGCGGGGTCTACCTCGACTTCACCGACGCCCTCAAGCGGATGAGCCAGGACGCGGTCGCGGAGAAGTACGGCAACCTCCTGGACATGTACCAGCAGATCACCGGTGAGAACCCCTATGAGGTTCCCATGCGGATCTACCCCGCGGTGCATTACGCGATGGGCGGCCTCTGGGTCGACTACGACCTGCAGTCCAACATCCAGGGGCTCTTCGTCGCCGGTGAGGCGAACTTCAGCGACCACGGCGCGAACCGGCTCGGCGCGTCCGCGCTCATGCAGGGCCTCGCCCACGGTTACTTCGTCCTGCCCAACACGATCCGCGAGTACCTGGCCAGCGGCCCCTATCCGGTCGTACCGCCCGACGCCCCCGAGGTACGCGCTGCGCGCACCGAGGTTCAGGAGCGCGTCGCAAAGCTGTTGGCCGTGGGCGGAGAACGCACCGTCGACTCCTTCCACCGCGAGCTCGGCAACATCATGTGGGAGTTCTGCGGGATGGAGCGCTCCGAGGAAGGCCTGTCCAAAGGAATTGACCTGATCCGCTCGCTCAGGGACGAGTTCTGGCGCAACGTCCGCGTCCTCGGGTCCGGCGAGGAACTGAACCAGAGCCTCGAGAAGGCCGGCCGCGTCGCCGACTTCCTCGAGCTCGGCGAGCTGATGTGCATCGACGCGCTGCACCGGCGCGAGTCGTGCGGCGGCCACTTCCGCACCGAGAGCCAGACCGAGGACGGGGAGGCACTACGCCAGGACGACGAGTATGCCTACGTCGCGGCCTGGGAGTTCGGCGCGGACCCGAGTGGTGAGGCCCGGCTGACGCCGGTGCTGCACAAGGAGAGCCTCGTCTACGAGTACGTCGAGATGAAGCAACGGAGCTACAAGTGAATCTCACGCTCAAGGTCTGGCGGCAGCCCGACGCACAGACCGACGGTCAGATGGTCACCTACGCGGTGGACGACATCTCACCGGACATGTCGTTCCTGGAGATGCTCGACGTCCTCAACGAGCAGCTCATCCACGCCGGCGACGACCCGGTCGCGTTCGACAGTGACTGTCGCGAGGGTATCTGCGGCATGTGCGGGCTGATGATCAACGGCAACGCGCACGGCCCACAGGTGACGACGACCTGCCAGCTGCACATGCGCTCGTTCAGCGACGGCGAGACGATCACCATCGAACCGTGGCGGGCGACGGCGTTCCCCGTCCTGAAGGACCTCATCGTCGACCGGTCCGCTTTCGACCGGATCATCCAGGCGGGCGGGTTCGTCAGCGTCAACACCGGTGCTGCCCCGGACGCGCAGGCGGTGCTCGTCCCCAAGGAGAACGCGGACGCGGCGTTCGGCGCAGCGGCCTGCATCGGGTGCGGGGCGTGCGTCGCGGCCTGCCCGAACGCGTCCGGAATGCTGTTCATGGGCGCCAAGGTCACTCACCTCGGCATGCTCCCTCAAGGTCAGCCCGAGCGGGACGCGCGCGTGGTCTCGATGGTCGGCCAGCACGACGCGGAAGGCTTCGGTGGGTGCACCAATATCGGTGAGTGCGCGGCTGCCTGCCCCAAGGAGATCCAGATGGACGTCATCTCAACGCTCAACAAGGACCTGCGGACGGCGTTGCGCCACCACCGCTGACCTGTCGAGGTCGGGACCTAAGACCCTGTCTGCCGTTGCGCGCGGCCACGAGAGTGGTCTCGTCCCCATCCGCATGCCGCAGGAAAGCAGGTCGCCTCCCATGGCCACTACCTCTATCACCACCTCATCCCCCACGCCAGCAACGGCCCACCGCGCCTCGGGGGCCGGTCAGGTCGCGCTCGCGGTGGCCCGCATCGGGCTCGGATTCGTCTTCCTCTGGGCGTTCCTGGACAAGATGTTCGGTCTGGGCTACGGGACGGGGAGCGCGAAGTCCGTGCTCAACGGGGGTTCGCCGTCGAAGGGCTTCCTCTCCCACGTCAACGTCGGGCCGTTGCAGAGCTTCTTCCACTCGATCGCGGGGGTCGGCATCGTCGACTGGATCTTCATGATCTCGTTGCTGGGGATCGGTGTCGCAATGATCCTCGGCGCGGGCCTGCGCATCGCCGCCGTCAGCAGTGTCGTGCTGCTCCTCGGGATGTGGGCCGCGGAGTGGCCGATGGCCCAGTTTGCCGCCGACGGCACGGCCAGCGGATCGCAGAACCCGTTCGTGGACTACCACATCGTGTATGCCTTGCTCGCGGTCGTGCTCGGCTTCTTCGCGACCGGGTCGAGGCTTGGGCTCGGCCACTGGTGGTCCACTCTGGGTGTCGTCCGTAAGCACCCGGTGCTCGTCTGACCGTTATACCGCCGCAGGCTTGACTGACCGGGATCCCTGCCACCGGGATCCATGCCATAGTCGCGACCGCCTACCATCACGAGGGTGACAGCCTCCCACGAGCGGATGAGTGACCTGCTCGAGGCGGTGGTGGCGGTCAGCGCCGACCTCGACCTCACCGACGTGCTGTCTCGGATCGTCGGCTCGGCGGTGTCCCTGGTCGGCGCCAGCTACGGCGCCCTGGGTGTGCTGAGCCCCGGTGGTGAGCATCTCGTCGAGTTCATCACCCGCGGCATCAGTGCCGCCGAACGCGAGGAGATCGGCGAGCTCCCCCGCGGACATGGGGTGTTGGGGCTGCTCATCAGGGACCCTCGACCCCGACGACTCAAGGACATCGCGGCCCACCCCGACTCGTTCGGTTTCCCCCCGAACCATCCACCCATGCGTAGCTTCCTCGGCACACCGATCCGGATCCGGGACAAGGTTTACGGGAACCTCTACCTGGCCGAGAAGCAGGGCGCCGACGAGTTCACTGCCGAGGACGAGGAGATTCTGGTGGCGCTGGCTGCGGCGGCAGGCGTGGCCATCGACAACGCTCGGCTCTACGACGACGGTCGGCGGCAACGCGCCTGGATCGAGGCGGTGGGTGAGGTCGCTCAGAGCCTGCTGGAACGTGAGGACGAGCAGGCGGCGATCCGGCTCATGACCGAGCACGCCTGCCGGCTCAGCCTCGGGTCGCACGCGGTCCTCGCGCTGCAGGACGAGGCGGACGACCTGGGCGTCCGGGCCATCTGTCGCGTCGACGGCGAGGAGCTGGTCCACGAGATGGTCCCGCCTGGGCAGCACGCGCACCTCGACGGGCTGCGTTGGGCACGTACTCGACGAGTTCGAACCCCGGCGCTGGAGGTCGCGCCATCGTCGGGTTCTGCCGCGGCGGGGATCGAGGTCGATGTCGTCCGGGTCGCCGGGGTCGCTCCAGGAAGCCCCATGGCGGTGTTCCCCCTCTCACCTGGCCGCGGGGATCTGGGCGTGCTGGTCGTGGCCTGGGACGCCGAGGCCGACCTGGAGCCGACCCACGCACTACCCGCCCTGACCGAGTACGCGCAACAGGTCGGGCTTGCGCTGCTGGCGAGCCGTGCCCAACGAGGCCGTTCGAGGATGGCTCTCGTCGACGACCGAGACCGGATCGCCAGGGATATGCACGACCGTGTCATCCAGCGCCTCTTCGCGACTGGGCTGTCCCTGCAGTCGGCGTCCCGTATCGCTCAGCACCCGACGGTCAGGGTTCGCCTGGACGAGGCCGTCGACGACCTGGACACCGCGATCAAGGAGATCCGTCAGGCGATCTTCGAGCTGCACGCCCCCCGGCGGGACGTCACGGCAGCCGAGGAGCTTGCAGACATCGTGGCAACGTTCTCCTCGGGTCTGGGGTTCGAACCGGACCTCGTGCTGCGTGGCGATCTGTCCGAGCTGGGCCCGTCGACGCGGTCCGATGTGCTCGCCGTCGTCAGCGAGGGGCTGTCGAACATCTCGCGTCACGCGCACGCGAGCCGGGCGCAGGTGGAAGTCGTCGTCGACGACCACCTGAGTATTGACATTGCTGACGACGGCGTCGGGATGGACACTCATCAGCCGCGCAGTGGGCTGGTCAACCTCCATGACCGTGCAACGACCGCCCGGGGAAGCTTCGGGATCACCCAGAACGTGCCCACCGGGACCCTCCTGCGGTGGCGGGTGCCGGTGGTCGTCACATGAGGCCGGGCCTGTCGACGCTCGGGGACCTTGGTCCTGTCCAGTCTGAGCCAACGCGGGCGATGATGGCCTCATGACGATCACGGTGTTTCTGCTGGACGACCACGAGGTCGTCCGCCGTGGTCTGAAGGAGCTGCTCGAGACAACCGGCGACATCCACGTGGTCGGGGAGGCTGGGCTCGCGGCCGAAGCCGTGCGTCGCGTCCCCGCGCTCCGGCCGGACGTCGCGATCTTCGACGCCAGACTCCCCGACGGTTCTGGCATCGACGCGTGCCGTGAGATCAGGTCCGTCGACCCCGGTATCAAAGGGCTCATCCTGACGTCCTTCGACGAGGAGCACGCCTTGACCACGGCGGTCCTGGCCGGCGCATCCGGCTTTCTGCTCAAGGACATCAAGGGCAACGGTCTCGTCGAAGCCATCCGACGGGTGGCCCAGGGCGAGAATCTGCTCGACACCGCGCAGACGCGTCTGCTACTGGAACGCTGGCGGCGGCACCGCGACACCGATCCACGTCTGCAACGGTTGACCGCACAGGAGCGCCGCATCCTCGACCACATCGCCGCCGGTCAGACGAACCGCCAGATCGGGGTGTCCTTGTCACTGGCAGAGAAGACGGTCAAGAACTACGTGACCTCGGTCCTCGGGAAGCTCGGCATGGAACGGCGAACCCAGGCCGCCGTCTTTGCCGCCACCCGAGAGGGCACGGTCGGGCAGACCAGCCGCTGAGCCGGTCGCGGTTCGGTCCGGTGCAACGACTCCGGTAGGGGTCAGGGCTTGCGGCGCGAGATGGTGCGGCCCAGCCAGGTGATCGGATCGTACTTCCGGTCGACGACGCGTTCCTTCATCGGGATGATCGCGTTGTCGGTGATGTGGATGTGCTCCGGGCAGACCTCGGTGCAGCACTTGGTGATGTTGCACATCCCGATCCCCTGCTGGTCGCGGGCAAAGCCGGCCCGGTCGGTCCGGGCGTCGAGCGGGTGCATGTCGAGCTCGGCGGCACGGATGAAGAAGCGTGGCCCCGCGAAGGCCTCCTTGTTCTCCTCGTGGTCCCGTGTGACGTGGCAGGTGTCCTGGCACAGGAAGCACTCGATGCACTTGCGGAACTCCTGCGACCGCTCCACGTCGACCTGCTGCATCCGATAGTCACCCGCGGCCACCCCCTTCGGGGGCGCGAACGCCGGTATCTGCCGCGCCTTTCGGTAGTTGTACGACACGTCGGTCACCAGGTCCTTGGTCACTGGGAACGCCCGCAGCGGTGTGATGGTCACGGTCTCGTCCTCGGTGAAGGTAGACATCCGGGTCATGCACATCAGCCGAGGCCGACCGTTGACCTCGGCACTGCACGAGCCACACTTGCCGGCCTTGCAGTTCCAGCGCACCGCGAGGTCGCCGGCCTGGGTGGCCTGCAGCCGGTGGATGATGTCGAGGACGACCTCGCCCTCGTTCACCTCGACGGTGTAGTCCACGAGGTCGCCGCCGTCGGCGTCTCCTCGCCAGACCCGAAAACTCGCGTCGTAGCTCATGACTCGTTCCCCTCCGACACCCCGGCCAGCTCCTGCTCGGTCAGGTACTTCGTGAGCTCGTCGCGCTCGAAAAGCGCCAGCAGGTCGGACCGAATCGGCGTCTGGGGCTGCTCGACGACCTCGACGTCCTCGCCCTCGGAACTGCCGGAGCTGTCGTCAGAGCTGTCGTCGGAACTGTCGGCGACGCTGCAGACCAACAGCTTCTGGCGCCACATCCGGTCCATCGCCGGGAAGTCGTCGCGGGTGTGCCCACCGCGACTTTCCCGCCGCAGCAACGCCGCTCGCGCAACACACTCACTGACCAAAAGCATGTTGCGCAGGTCGAGAGCCAGGTGCCATCCAGGGTTGAACTGCCGATGGCCCTCGACGCTCAAGTGCTGTGCCCGGGCCTTGAGGTCGTCGATCGCCTTGAGCGCCTGCTCCATCTCGCCCTCGCGGCGGATGATCCCGACCAGGTCGTTCATCGTCTGCTGCAGCTCCTGGTGGAGAGTGTAGGGGTTCTCGCCGCCCTCGAGCTCGAACGGCGCCACCGCCTCCCGGGCGGCTGCGTCGACAACTTCCTGCGGGACAGTGGGCCTCGCGTCGGCGAGACCGGACACGTATGCGGCCGCGCCGTTCCCGGCGCGGTTGCCGAACACGAGCAGGTCGGAGAGCGAGTTGCCACCGAGCCGGTTGGAGCCGTGCATTCCGCCGGACACTTCGCCGGCGGCAAACAGACCCGGAACCCGTGCTGCCGCACCGGTGTCCGGGTCGACCTCGACCCCACCCATCACGTAATGACAGGTGGGCCCGACCTCCATGGGCTCGGTCGTGATGTCGACGTCGGCCAGCTCCTTGAACTGGTGATGCATCGACGGCAGCCGCTTCATGATCTCCTCGGGCGAGCGCCGCGAGGCGATGTCGAGGAACACGCCACCGTGAGGCGAACCGCGCCCCGCCTTGACCTCGGAGTTGATCGCGCGCGCCACCTCGTCACGCGGCAGCAGCTCAGGGGGGCGCTTGTTGTGGTCGGGGTCGGTATACCACCGGTCACCCTCGTCCTCGGTCTCGGCGTACTGCCCGCGGAACACCTCGGGGACGTAGTCGAACATGAAGCGCTTGCCCTCGGAGTTCTTCAGCACCCCGCCGTCTCCGCGCACCGACTCGGTCACGAGGATGCCCTTGACCGAGGGTGGCCAGACCATCCCGGTGGGGTGGAACTGCACGAACTCCATGTTGATCAGCGTCGACCCGGCCCGCAGCGCCAGCGCGTGACCGTCGCCGGTGTACTCCCAGGAGTTCGAGGTCACCTTGAACGACTTGCCGATCCCGCCGGTCGCCAGCACGATCGCCGGGGCGGAGAAGCGCACGAAACGGCCCGTCTCGCGCCAGTAGCCGAACGCCCCCGCGATCGCACCCGAGGGGTCACGCAGCAGCTCCGTGACCGTGCACTCCGCGAACACCTTGAGCCGCGCCTCTGCATCGCCGTGATCGAGCTCGTCGTCCTGCTGCAGCGAGACGATCTTCTGCTGCATCGTACGGATCAGCTCAAGCCCTGTCCGGTCGCCCACGTGCGCGAGGCGGGGATACTCGTGGCCGCCGAAGTTGCGCTGGCTGATCTTCCCCTCCGGCGTCCGGTCGAACAGCGCACCGTAGGTCTCCAGCTCCCAGACCCGGTCCGGTGCCTCCTTGGCGTGCAGCTCGGCCATCCGCCAGGAGTTGAGGAACTTACCCCCCCGCATCGTGTCGCGGAAGTGGACCTGCCAGCTGTCGTTGCTGTTGACGTTGCCCATGCTGGCGGCGATGCCGCCTTCGGCCATGACGGTGTGCGCCTTCCCGAACAGGGACTTGCAGATCACGGCGGTCCGCATACCGGCCTCGCGGGCGGCGATGGCCGCACGCAGCCCGGCGCCACCCGCCCCGATGATGACCACGTCGTACTCGTGATGCTCGATCTCGGCCGCCATCAGTTCACCAGCCGCAGGTCGCTGATCGCGCCGGACGCGACGAGCGCGATGTAGGCGTCGGTGACCATGAGCGTCCCCAAGGTGGTCCAGGCCAGCTCCATGTGCCGGCCGTTGAGCGCGGTCACCCGGGTCCACAGCCGGTAGCGGATCGGGTGGGCGGAGAAGTGCTTCAGCCGGCCGCCGATCAGGTGCCGGCACGAGTGGCACGAGACGGTGTAGGTCCACAGCATGACGACGTTGACGAGCATGATGATCGTACCGAGGCCGATGCCGAAGCCTCCCCCGCTGCCATGGAACGCCCGCACGACGTCGTAGGTGTTGATCAGGGACACGACGATGGCAGCGTAGAAGAAGTAGCGGTGCGCGTTCTGCAGGATCAGCGGGAACCGGGTCTCGCCCGTGTAGCGGTTGTGGGGCTCGGCCACCCCGCAGGCCGGTGGGGAGAGCCAGAACGCCCGGTAGTAGGCCTTGCGGTAGTAGTAGCAGGTCAGCCGGAACCCGAGCAGGAACGGCAGGACCAGCAGCCCGAAGGGGACGAACGGCGGGAACTCCCCGAACCAGGTGCCGAAGTCGCGGGCCGCCGGGTTGCACGACGCCGACAGGCAGGGCGAGGAGAACGGCGAGAGGTAGTGGTACTCCTCGACGAAGTAGTTGCGCTGGGACGCGGTCCGCACCAACGCATACAGGAGCCAGAGCACCAGCAAGGTGAAGGTGACCAACGGTTGGACCCACCAGCGGTCGGTGCGCAGGGTGCGCGCGCCGATCGCGGCCCGGCCGCGGGAGTGCACTCCCGACGCCCCGGGGTCTCCCGGGCCACCTCCGAGCTGGGTCTGGGTCATCGTCGACTCCTTGCGCTCATTTCCTACCGCCGTTCGGGAGTGTAACGCCCGGGTTCGCGAGCAGTGGTGACGTACGCTTCCCCGGTCATGTCGACGGTCTATGCCTCCTCGAGCCCCCGGCGTCGCGTCCTCGCGATCATGCCAACCGGGCTGGCCGTGTCGCTAGCCTTGCTCGCCACG
>NZ_JBDTKA010000103.1:0-7108 GCF_039935575.1 Lapillicoccus sp. | reverse complement strand
ACGATCACTGAAATCCACACGAAAGACGTGGACTTCAAGGGCCACACTCGGCGCTGCAGTCCCGACGAGCCGCAGTACGAGATCAAGAGCGACAAGACAGACCACGTGGCTATGCACAAGGGCGATGCGCTGAGAAAGCTCTGACAACCTGAGCGCAGCCGCACCTGTCGTGGCCATTCCTGGACGAATGACGTACGTTCGGGGATGAGCTAGATGTAGGGCCGAGGTTGCGATCGACGAGGCCGGTTGACCTAATGCGCGAGATCTGGACGATTGGGCACTGGACATGTCCGGAGTCGACGTTCATCGGTCTGTTGACCGACCAGGACATCGACCTGTTGGTCGATGTCCGAGCCCATCCGGGGTCACGCAAGAGCCCACACTTCGGACACGACCTGATGCCCGCCTGGCTCGCCGAGGCCGCCATCGAGTACGTGCACCTCGACGAGCTGGGCGGCCGGCGTCCCAAACAGCAGTTAGCAGTGGAGGTCAATGCGGGCTGGAAGAACGCGAGCTTCAAGAACTATGCGGACTACACGTTGTCGCCTGCTTTCCAGCACGGGATCGCGCGGCTGGAGGAGCTCACGGCTGGTCACCGCGTCGTCGTCATGTGTGCAGAGCCGATGCCGTGGCGCTGTCACCGTCTGCTCATCGCCAACACGCTGGTCGCACGCGGCTGGACCGTGCGGCATCTCATCGGGGGCGCCGAACCGCGCGTACACACGCTCGGTCAATGGGGGGCCCCTCCGACCCTCGACAACAAGGGGCGACTGACCTACCCCGCATAGCCCGCGTGGTGGCCTGACCGCCCGCTCATTGCCTGCTGGTTACGGCCCGGGGCAGGTTCGTCCGGTCGGGAACGTTGGGGCACCGGCCGATGTTGGACGAGGTGACCGTCGAAGAAGAAGAGAGCAAAGGAGAGTGCGACTATGGGCCTGTTCACGAAGAAGACCCTCCCGTCCGTCGACCCGGCCGGCACCGCATACCCGGTGACGAAGTCCGACGACGACTGGCGCGGTGAGCTCAGTCCTTCCGAGTTCAACGTCCTGCGCGAGGCAGGCACTGAGCGGCCGTTCGTCGGGGAGTACACCGACACCAAGACCGAGGGTGTGTACTCCTGCCGTGCGTGTGGGGTCGAGCTGTTCCGCAGCGACACCAAGTTCGAGTCGCACTGCGGGTGGCCTTCGTTCTACGCGCCGCTCGCCGAGGACCGGGTCGAGTACATCGAGGACAGCTCGTTCGGTTCGACCCGGACCGAGGTCCGGTGCGCGAACTGCGGCTCGCACATGGGCCACGTCTTCGCGGGCGAGGGTTACGGCACCCCCACGGACCAGCGGTACTGCATCAACTCGATCAGCATCCGGCTGGAGCCCAAGGCCTGAGCCACCCGCGCCGCGCCGCGCAGGCACCCCTCTGTCGGACCTCCCACAGAGGGGTGTTCTGCGTCTCAGCGAAGGTTGGCCACCAGGTCGGCGATCTCCACTCGAGGACCGGTGTAGAACGGCACCTCCTCGCGCACGTGTCGTCGCGCCTGTGAGGCGCGCAGCTCACGCATGAGGTCGACGATGCGGTGCAGCTCGTCCGCCTCGAAGGCCAGCACCCACTCGTAGTCGCCGAGGGCGAACGCGGCCACGGTGTTGGCCCGTACGTCGGGAAAGTCGCGCGCCAGCTTGCCGTGCTCGACCAGCATGTCGCGCCGCTCGGTGTCGTCCAGGAGGTACCAGTCATAGGAACGCACGAACGGGTAGACGCAGATATAGGCCTTCGGGTCCTCCCCCGTCAGGAACGCCGGGACGTGGCTCTTGTTGAACTCCGCCGGTCGGTGCAGCGCGGCGACCGACCAGACCGGCTCCAGCGCCTTGCCCAGCTCGGTGCGCAGGAACCGGTGGTAGGCGTCTTGCAGCTCGTCGATCGTCTCTGCGTGCCACCAGATCATCAGGTCGGCGTCGGCGCGCAGCCCCGCGACGTCGTAAACCCCGCGTACCACCACGCCCTCGGAGGCGAGGTCGGCCACCAAGGTGACGACCTCGTCGGCGACCGTGCTGCGGTCCTCCGGCAGCGGCTCGACGGACGCGAAGACCGACCACATGGCATACCGGAGCGAGGAGTTGATCTCCCGGACGCTAGATGGTGAAGGCTTGCGGCTCATGGCCTCATCCTCGCAACCGTGGCTCGACCTCTCGGACGCGGGTGGGTAGGGCAGACAAGACGGCGACCGCGGCCGCTCTTCCAGACGCGATGCAGGCGGGTATGCCGACACCGTCGTAGGCGGCGCCGGCAACGGCGAGCCCGGGCAGGGCCGCAACCGCCTCTCTCACTCGCGCCATCCGGTCCAGGTGACCGACGGCGTACTGAGGGAGGCCACCCCCCCACCGTTGGACGTGTGCGTCGACCGACGTGGGAAGGGCCGGCGACACGATGCGCCGCAGGTCGCCGACCGCGAGCTCGACGAGCTCGTCGTCCGAACGCTGGAGCACCACCGCCTCACCGGCCCGGCCCACCGAGGCGCGGAGCAGGACCACGGCCGGGTCGAGCTCGTCGACCCAGGCCCACTTGGTGGAGCTGTAGGTCGCCGCCTTGGTCCGCACACCCTCGACCGGCGGTACGAGGAACCCGGACCCAGCCAGGAGTGGGGCGGCCGAACGCGGGAGCGCGAGGGTGACGATAGCGACCGAGGCGTACTCGGTCGAGGCGAGCACCTCCGCGGCCGCCCGCGCGGTTGCGTGCAGCAACCGCGCGGCGGGCGTGGCAGGGAGCGCCAGCACGACTCCGTCGGCTTCGACGCGCTCGGGACGGGTGGTCGGGCCGCTCGTCAGCGCCCAGCCGCGCGGGGTCCGGACCAGCTCGCGAACGGTCGTCGACGTCCTGATCTCGACGCCGCGGACGAGCAACGCCGAGGACAGCCGCTGAGCAAGCTCCCCGAGACCGCCCCGGTAGCCTGCGAACACCGGCCCGCGCGACGCCACCGCCGTGCCGGCGCCGGCTGCGTCGCGAGCCACCTGGGTGATCGACAGGCCCTCGTTCGCCGCGGGCCACAGCGCGGGCAGCGCGGCCTGGAGCGACAGCCGCCGGGCATGCCCCGCATACACGCCGGCCAGCAGGGGTTCGACGAGCCGGTCCACCACCGCCGTCCCGAGCCGCCCCTCGACGAACTCACCCACCGAGACGTCGGTCTCGAGGGGCGGACCGACCCGCTCGTGCTGCGCCCTGTCGACCTCGGTGGGGTCGAGGATGCCCGCTGTTGCCGCCGGGTCACCGGGGACGCCCATCAGGCTGCCCGCGGGAAACGACCAGTGCCGACCTCGGGTCCAGATCGAGGCCGACACCCCGGTCGGGTGCACGATCCCGTCCGCCAGACCGGCCTCCGCGGCCAAGGCCGCGAGCTCAGGTCGTCGCGCGAGAACCGACTCGGACCCGACATCGACCCGGTGACCGGCTACCTCGCCGAGCCGCAGCTTGCCGCCCACGGTGCTCGTCGACTCCAGGACGACCACGTCGAGAGCCGGCTCCGCGCGGCTCAGCTCCCACGCTGCGGCCAGTCCGCTGATCCCGCCGCCGACGACGACGACGCGCGCTCGACGGTGGCCCGGGTCAGGGGGCCGGTCGGTCGTCTGCGTCACGTCGAGCCACCCTGCCACCCGTTGCGAAACCGAGACCGGGCGGGTGGAACGGCTCCACCTCTGCACGGGTCATGTGCAGTGACAGGAACGTTCCACTCCGAACCAGGAGGTATGCCATGCGCGTCCAGCCTCGCTCCGCTCCGTACGCCGTCGCTCTCGTGCTCTTCTCTGCGCTTGTGTCTGCGCTGGCCCTCGGCGGCTGCTCGTCAAGAGGGGCATCCGAAGGCTCGGCCGCGTCGGGGTCAGGGGCCGTGGCGGTGGCTCCGGGCGCTCCGGCTGCCCCCGATGCCAAGGCGGCAGGCGGCGACCCGGCTCAGGCCGGCCAGTCGGGTCCAGCCCAGTCGGGTCCAGCCCAGAGTGGTCAGTCGGGGTCGGTGGTCACGGGAGACAAGATCGTGCGCACGGCGTCCCTCGACGTCGAGGTCGACGACGTGACCCGGCGAGCGGCCGACGTCCGCCGGATCGCCCTCCAGGTCGGAGGCGCGGTCATGTCGGAGAACAGCTCGGCCGCGCGCAGCGGCAACACAGCCGGCAGAGCCGACCCTGCGGACCCGTCCGGCTCGGTCACACCGCGCCCGCCGGGTTCCGGGCCGTCCGCCGTCTTCGGGCTGGCGGTCCCCGCCGACCAGCTCGAGACGACGCTCGACCAGCTCGCTGCCCTCGGCACGGCGACCCAGCGCACCTCCTCGAGCAAGGACGTCACGTCGACCTACGTGGACACGCAGTCGCGGGCCTCGACCCTGCGCGCCAGCCTCGACCAGCTCCGCGCCCTGATGGCCAAGACCACCGCGATCGACCAGCTGGTCACGCTGGAGACCGAGCTCTCTCGGCGCCAGGCCGACCTCGACTCGATGGAGGCCCAGCTGAAGTCCCTGGACGCCAAGGTGGCCGCCTCCACCATCACGGTCACCCTCACCCCGAAAGCGGCCTCGGCGACCCCGACCGAGGACAACGGCGGGGGGTTCCTCAGCGGGCTCCGCAGCGGGTGGCAGGCGTTCCTCGGGTTCGGCGGCGGGTTCCTCACGGTGCTCGGAGCCCTCCTGCCCTCCCTGGGGGTGGTCGCGGTGTTCGTCGGCCCGGCCCTGGTCTGGTGGCGTCGTCGTCGCTCGGCTCGGACCCAGGCCGAAGTCCTCGCCCGGGCTCGGACCGAGGCCGACGCGGAGGCTGCGGCCCGCGCCCGGGCACAGGCGCGTGCCGACCAGGAGGACCCCGCCGCTGTCATCTCGTGAGGCGTCGACCTCGGTGCTCAGCGCTGCGAGATCTCGTGGACGAGGTCGACGACTCGGGTCAGAACGGCGGGGTCGGTGTCCGGCAGCACCCCGTGGCCGAGGTTGAACACATGCCCCGGTGCGACTCGACCCTCGTCCACGATCCGGCGGACCTGAGCCTCGACGACAGCCCACGGAGCGAAGAGGACCGCGGGGTCGAGGTTGCCCTGCACGGCGTACCGGCCATCGAGGCGGCGCAACGCGTCCGTGAGCGAGACCCGGAAGTCGACGCCGACCACCTCCGCTCCGGCCGAGCCCATCGAGGCGAGCAGCTCACCGGTACCGACGCCGAAGTGGATCCGGGGGACGGCGAGGTCGGCGACGGCCGCCAGGGCCCGGGTCGAATGCGGCAGTACGAACGTCTCGTAGTCGGCACGGGGCAGCGCCCCGACCCATGAGTCAAAGAGCTGGACGACGCTGGCCCCGGCCTCGGCCTGGACGCGCAGGAACGCACCGGAGATCTGCGCCAGGCGGTCGCACAGGTCGTGCCAGAGCCCGGGGTCGCCGTACATCAGGGCCTTGGTGCGCTCGTGGTTGCGGCTGGGGCCGCCCTCGACGAGGTAGGACGCCAGAGTGAACGGCGCGCCGGCGAACCCGATGAGCGGCGTGCCGCCCAGCTCGCCGACGAGCAGCCGAACGGACTGGGAGATGTCGGGGACGTGCTCGGGCGTGAGCTCAGGAATGCGGTCGAGGTCTTCGCGGGTACGCACCGGTTTGGCGATGACCGGCCCTGTCCCAGGCACGATATCGAGGTCGACGCCGACCGCAGCGAGGGGGACGACGATGTCGCTGAACAAGATCGCGGCGTCGACCCCGTGGCGGCGGACCGGCTGCAACGTGACCTCGGTGACGATGGCGGGGCGCCGGCAGGCTTCGAGCATGGGGATGCCCTTGCGTAGGGCTCGGTACTCCGGCAGGGACCGCCCGGCCTGCCTCATGAACCACACCGGGGTATGCGTGACAGGTTGCCGCCGCGCGGCCCGAACCAGGGTGCTCTCGGCCGGATCGGACGTCTCGTTCACGGCCGGGCTCACGCCGGACATCATCACACGCGCGCAGGTCCCGGACGGTGCGCGCAGTACGGCAGCCGCGAGCGTTCGTCAGCCGGTCGCGATTGCTACGACACCGAGCAGCGCCAGACCCACGCCGACGTTCTGGACCCACCGCAGCCGTTCACCGAGGAAGGCACGGGCGAGCATGATCGTCATCACCGGGTAGAGGGAGCCGAGGACGGCAGCGATGCTCACCATTCCCTGCGTCGACGCCGAGACGAACAGGATGTTGGCGCTCAGGTCGGCCACGCCGACGAACAGCAAGACCGGCCAGTCCCGCCGACCTACGCCACCGGTGCTGCGCCGGACCGCCGCCAGACCGGCATACAGGGCCAGGCTGGTCAGCCGCATCCCCCACAGGGTTGAGACGAGTGAGACCCGCGACCCTCGGTCCATGCAGAACAGCACGAACCCGAACCCGACGGCGGCCACGCAGGCGAGCGCCACGGGTCGCACCGACAGGCCCGCCTGGATCTCGGGACCGCTGGCCAGCACGGTGCCGAGGACGGCAACGCCCATGCCCACCCAGGCGATTGCGCTCGGCGTCTCGCCCGTGACGACCCCGAGCAGCACCGGCACGGCTGCCCCGAGCGAGGCTATCGGTGCCACCACGCTCATCGTGCCAGTGGCCAGCGCCGAGTAGAACGCCGCGAGAGCGATCGCCCCGCCGACCCCGGCCGCCAGCGCCCACCCCACCCATGGCCCCGGTGCCAGGGGGTGACCGAACAGCACGACGAGGCTCAGCGTGACGAACCCGACCAGCTGGGAGTACCCGACGACGGCCAACGGGGCCAGGGTGCGCGCCTTCAGGCCGGCCACGAAGTCGCTGGTGCCCCACACCACGGACGAGAGCAGAGCCAGCAGCGCGGACACTGGCTCACCGTAACCGGCGAGCCCTGCTGTCCCTGTGGGTCGGGCCGACCTACTCTCAGAGAGTGCGTGGTCGATCCCTCTCCGGCGAGCAGCCCGCCGAGTTCGCTCGGGCCATCTCCGCTCTGCGGGAGGCCCGGCTCCGCCCTGAGGTGCGGCTGACCGAGGTCCCGGCACCACAACGCATCGCCCCGTATGCCGTCGCGCTCACCGCCGACGTGCTCACCTCCGCCTCGGGCGACGAGGAGCTGGCGTCGGGGCGGTTCGTGCTGCTGCACGACCCGTCGGCACCCGGCCC
>NZ_JBDTKA010000102.1:0-28828 GCF_039935575.1 Lapillicoccus sp. | reverse complement strand
GCGTGTGCCGCTGACCTGCGACGATGCGCGTTGTCGCAGGTCAGCGCCGGGTTGACACCTCTCGCCTGCCGAGTAACTTGGGGCCCGGTCGTTCACCCGGACGGTCGTCAGTGGGGCTCGGGGAGTGTCGCGGAAGGGAGTTCTCGGCGGCTTGCGCGCGCAGCCGCCGACCGCGCCAGGCTTGCCTGACGCGGCATGAGCTCAGGCCCCGAACGACGGCTGGTGGACGCCTCGACGGCCCACGACGCTCAGTAGACAACAGCCCGCCGACCGACCGCCTGCCGGCCGGGGGTTGGTCCCAACGGCGTCGTGGGCCGCCTTGGCTCTTCCCGGGCCCCGTGTCCAGCCCTGGAGACCGGGCACCTTGGACCGGAGCTACGCCGCAGGAGATCGCCACCGCCGCGACGTCTCGACGCGACCACGCCGCGAGGCCGCATCAGGGCGATGCCTAGACAGCCTTGGTATGGTCGCTCCATGAGATCCGATCTTCTGCGTGGCCATCTCGACCGCCTGCTGTTGGCCGTGCTGACCGAAGAGCCAGGACACGGGTACGCACTGTCCCAACGCCTCGACGAGCGCAGCGGGGGCACGTTCGGCGTCCCGGAGGGGTCGCTCTACCCGGCACTCCAACGTCTCGAGCGCGCGGACCTGGTGACCAGCACCTGGAACATCGTCGACGGCCGGCGACGCCGGGTCTACCAGCTCACCCCGGCCGGTCGGGATGCCAGGTCCGAGTCGGCCGAAGAGTGGCGGCGGTTCTCCGGCGCCGTCGATCGCGTCATCGCAGGACTGGCATGACCACCATCGATGACTACCTGCACCGGCTGCAGCGACTGCTGCACGTGCGGGGGCGGATGCGACGTCGGTTGTTGACAGAATGCCGCGATCATCTCCAGGACGCGTCCGCACAGTACGGACCTGAAGAGGCGGTCCGACGGTTCGGCACCGCCGAGGACATCGCGGCCTCCCTCAACACCGAGGTCGCCGCGCGGCAGGCGCAACACGCCACCGTTGCCACGGTCCTTGGTGTGCTCGCCGTCGCCGGATCAACGCTGGCCCTGCTGCACTCCTCGGACACGGGGGCGACCGCACCGGCCGGCTGGGCGATCGCCTTCTTCGCTGCGGCGCAAACCGCAGCGGTATGCGCGGCGCTGGCCACGCTGCAGGCTGCTGCCCTGCGTCGACGGCACACCACCGCGCCGGACGTGGCACTGCTATGTCGGCGCAACGCCTGCGCCTTGCTGGCCGCCGGTGTCACGTTGTTCGCCGCCGGTGGGGCAGTTCCCGGACAGGGATCACCGGTCCTGCTGCTCGCCGGACCGGTCCTGGCCGCGATGGCTGGGCTGAGCGTGTTGGGCACCCGATCCATCATCCGAGGACTCCCGGCTGCTCGACAGCTCCGGGTCCGCTCACCCCTGACGGACCTCGGCACGCTGTCCGGTCTCACACTTCCTCATGTGCAGCCCGCCAGACTGCTCCCGCCGACCATCGTCGTGGCCTCGGTCACAGCCTTCGTGTGGGACCACGCCGACCACGGAACGCTCGCCACCGCGCTGACCACCGCCGGCATCCAGGCCATGCTCGTTGTCCTCGGTTTTCTTATCCTGGGCCCAGCACTTGGACTCCGCCCACGCAGGCACCTCACCTGACGACGCGCGTCCGCGGGACGTGCTGCCGCACCCGTGGATGGTCCCGGCGAGGGTCGCGAGCGCCGATCACCTGATCAGTGCGTGCGGGCTCCGGCGCGCTTGCTGATGATCGTGGAGATCGCGGTGGAAATAAGCATCGTCCCGACCAGAAGTGCCAAACCGCCGCCGACGATCGCCGCCTTGCTCATCTCGACGAGAACGGTGATGATCATCCAGATCACTGCGGCGATGAGACCACCGATCAGTCCACTTCGTAGTTGGTCGGTCACGATGGACGGGCCCCCCTCAGGCTGACGATTTCACGGTTACCTCATGATGATCGGTGCCCGGGGGCGCAGGCAACCCTTCTGCCACGGTCTTCTTCCTGACTCGTCGGGGGTCGTCTGCGACGGCCTCCTCGAACAGGGGAAGAACGACTTCAGTGCTCTCGACTCCATACCGTGCACGATCCGCAGCTCGTTCATCGTCGGCTCGACGTCGGCTGTTCCCGTCACCAGCCTTCATTCTTGGCTGAACGCATACAGGCGTCACGGCTGGCGCGGTTACCGTTACGCCGTGCGGTTGCCCCTACGCCTCGTGTTCGCCCTCGTCTCGGGGGCGTTGCTGTGCGTGGCGTTCCCGGGTCTCGGCATCTGGCCCCTCGCGCCGGTCGCTGTCGCTGTCCTCGCGGTCGCGACCTGCGGCGCCAGCGGGCGAGCGGGTGCTCTCCTCGGGCTGGTGGCCGGGCTGGTGTTTTTCGGGTACTCGCTGAGCTGGGCGGGCAGTGTCGTGGGCGTCGTGCCCTGGCTCGGCCTGACGGTGTGCCAAGCGTTGTTCACCGCCCTGCTCGGAGCGGTCTGCGCGTGGCTGCAGAGCCGTTCGACGAGCTGGAGCGACCGCCGAGAGCCCACTGCCCGCGTTCCTCGGATCAGGCCTGTGGTCGTCGCTCTCGTCTGGGTCGGCCAGGAGGCGCTGCGCGACCGGCTGCCCTACGGCGGGTTTCCCTGGGTCAGGCTCGCCTTCAGCCAGGCGAACTCCCCGATGGGACGGCTGGCGGCGGTCGGTGGTGCTCCGCTGGTGACCTTCGCGGTGGCGTTGTGCGGCGGTCTGCTCGCCGCCGCGGTCGTGCACTTCTCCCGCGTGCCGGGGGGGACGAGACCCACGCCGCGTGGGGCCGCGGCCCAGAGCCGCCAGTTCATCTTCGGAACCATCGGTGTCCTCGCGGTCGGCGTCTGCGGCCTGCTCGTCCCGCTGCCGACAGACGGGGCTTCCGCCAGCGTCCTGGCCGTCCAGGGCAACGTCCCGCGTCCGGGACTGGAGTTCAACGAGGAACGCCGCCAGGTCCTGGACAACCACGTCCAGGCCACCCTCGACGCGGCCGCTCAGGTCGACGCCGGGACTCGTGCGCGACCGGACCTGGTCGTCTGGCCGGAGAACTCCTCGGACATCGACCCCACCCGCAACCCGGATGCGGCCGACCAGATCACTCGCGCCGTGGACGCCCTGGGGGCGCCGCTGGTCGTCGGCACGTTGCTGGAGCAGCCCGCGCCGAACATCTCGAACGTCTCGATGCTCTACCTCCCGGGCCAGGGCATCGTGCAGACCTACGTCAAACAGCACCCCGTTCCGTTCGCCGAGTACATCCCGAACCGCGACTTCTTCCGCATCTTCAGCGACAAGGTCGACCTCGTCCGCGCCGACTTCGTGCCCGGACCTAATCCCGTTTTGTTCCGCGTCCCGGCGGCGTCCGGGGGTGAGATCGTCGCCGGACCGACGATCTGCTTCGAGGTGGCCTACGACGACCTGGTCCGCGAGAACGTCGAGCTCGGCGCGAACCTGCTGCTCGTCCAGACCAACAACGCCACCTTCGGGTATACGTCCGAGTCGGTGCAGCAGCTGGCGATCTCCCGCATCCGGGCCATGGAGCACGGTCGTTCGATCGTCCACGTGTCGACCGTGGGCGTGAGCGCGCTGATCACCCCCGACGGAACGCCGCACCAGGTCACGTCGTTGTTCACCCAAGACGTGCTGTCGGGTGCCCTGCCCTTGCGAACCACCGTAACGCTGGCGACCAGGGTCGGTCCGTGGCCGGAGTACGCCGGCTGCATCGCGCTCGTCATCTTGCTGGCGCTGACCGTGCGGCCGCGCCGCTCCACCCACCAACGCTCCGCCCACCAACGCTCCACCCAGCAACGCTCGACCCACCAAGGCTCGACCCACCAAGGAACCCGCCCGTGAACCACAGCCCCGGCCACGCCTCTCGCCCACCCCTGCGGCGCGTGCTTGTGCTCATCCCGACCTACAACGAGCGGGAGAACCTGCCGCTGATCGTGGCGCGCGTGCGCGCCTCCTCGCCCAACGCGGACGTCCTCGTCCTCGACGACTCATCGCCGGACGGCACGGGCGCTGTGGCAGACGGTCTCGCGGGAGGCGACCCGGCCGTACACGTCCTGCACCGGCAGACCAAGGCCGGCCTCGGCGCGGCATACCTCGCTGGGTTCGCCTGGGCTCTGCAGCGGGGCTATGACGCAGCGGTCGAGATGGATGCCGACGGCTCGCACCGCCCCGAGCAGCTGCCCGACCTGCTGGCCGCGGCGGCCGACGCCGATGTGGTGATCGGCTCACGCTGGGTGCCGGGCGGCTCGGTGGTCAACTGGCCGTTCCACCGCAAGGTGCTGAGCATGGGCGGGAACCTCTACGTCAAGGGCATGCTCGGGATGTCGGTCAACGACGCAACCGGCGGCTACCGGGTCTACCGCGTCTCGGCGCTGCGCCGGCTCGACCTGTCTGCCGTCGACTCGCAGGGCTACGGCTTCCAGGTGGACATGACCTGGCGTGCGGTGCAGGCGGGGATGACCATCGTCGAAGTACCCATCCGGTTCGTCGAGCGCGAGGTCGGCGAGTCCAAGATGAGCGGCAGCATCGTCTCCGAGGCGATGGTCAACGTGAGCCGGTGGGCGTTCATCCATCGCAGCGAGCAGGTCCGCAGCGCCGTGCTGGCGCGGCAGACCCGACGTCGGGAGGGGGCGTGGCACCAGCTGTGACCTACGAGCAGGGACGGGGATCGGAGCGACGGAGATCGCAGGGACGCAGGCGTATGCCCGGGGGCAGCTCGCGTCCGCGCCGCTGGTCGCTGCTGCTCGTGCTGCTCCTGCTCGTCGTTCCATTGCTCGAGGTCGTGGTCATCATCGCGGTCGGGCGGGCGATCGGGGGTTGGCCGACGTTCGCGCTCCTGCTGGCCGAGTCGGCGTTCGGCGCCTGGCTCGTGCGACGTGAGGGCAGCAGGTCGTGGCAGGGGCTGCAGGAGGCCCTCACCTCGGGACGGATGCCGTCACGTCAGCTGGCCGACGCGGCGCTGGTCCTCGTCGGAGGCGTGCTGCTGCTGGCGCCTGGCTTCCTCACCGACGTCCTGGGGTTCTTTCTCGTCCTGCCGTTCACCCGGCCGCTGGCTCGCGGACTGCTCGAGGCCGCGGTCGCCCGGAGGCTCCTGGCGGGCACGGTCGGTGGCTGGCCCGGCGGCCCGGCCGGACCAGCCGGTGGGGCTGGTGCTGCCGGTGACGTCATCGAGGGCCAGGTCATCGAGAGAGAGGCCCTCTGACGATCTCCCGCCTGGCGCATAGCCGACTCGTGACGAGGGCCCGCCCCCGAAATCGGGTGGCGGGCCGTCGTCAGAGTGTGGAGGTCAGGCGCTGCGCTTGCTTGTCGGCTTCTCACCGCGCGAAGCCCGCAGCAGGGTGAGCCGCTCCTCGAGCAGCTCCTCCAGCTCAGGGATCGAGCGACGCTCGAGCAGCATGTCCCAGTGGGTGCGGATGTGCTTGGTCTCCTTCTTCTCCGGCTCAGGGCCGTCGAGGAGCTTTGCCTCGTTGCCGCAGCGGCACTCCCACACCGAAGGCACATCGGCCTCGACGCTGAAGGGCAGCTCGATCCGGTGTCCCAGCGGGCACACGTACGTCGTGATGCGGCGCTCGCTGGGCACCACGTTGACCTCGGACTCCATGCTGAACGTACTCAGCCGGGTCCCTCGAAGTGCTCTGTCAGCCATTGTCATCCTCCCCAAACGCTGTGGCGCCCGTGACTGGCACGGAGCGGAGAGCTTGGAGCTCTCCATATCACTCATTCGGTGCCAACGCTCTGGTCGGATGCGTTTGTTCCGACCACGGTCGGCTGCACAGCGAATCGACACTGATTTGTGATGTATTTCACAAGCGACTGGAACGGACGCAGTCGGCGCTCAGTCACCCACGGTGGGACGGGGTCAGACGATGGCCGGTACCTCGTTGCCGGCGGCCAGGATCCCTTCGCGCATCCGGACCCGCGACAGGATGAGACCGCCGACGACGAAGAAGACAACGAGCGCGACGATGGCCCACCGGTAGGAGTGGGTGAACTGGTGCACCAACCCGAAGGTCAGCGTCCCGAACCAGCTCGTGCCGCGCTCCATAGCCTGGTAGAGGCTGAAGAACTCCGCCTCTCTACCTCGCGGGATCAGCTGGCTGTAGAGCGAGCGGGACAGCGCCTGGCTGCCTCCGAGCACGAGACCGATGAACAGCGCCAGCGCGACGAAAAGCACGAGGGACTTGGCCGGGACGAAGAAGGCGACGACCACGATGAGCGTCCACACACCCAGGCTCCAGAGCACCGTCCGCCAGGCACCGATACGCCCGGCGATGCGCCCGAACAGCACCGACCCCCCGAACGCGACGAACTGCACGAAGAGGAACACCCCGAGCACTGTCTGCTGGGAGAACTGCAGCTCCTCGATGCCATACAGGCTCGAGTTGCCGATGACCGTCTGAATCCCGTCATTGAAGAACAGGTAGGCGAGCAGGAAGAGCATCGTCTGTGGGAACAGCCGCAGCTCGCGGAAGGTGTCGGCGAGCTGGGCGAAGCTCCCGGCGACGACCCCTTTGGTCCGCTCGACCGGAGTCGCAAGGGTGCCGGCGACGTGCCGCAGCCCAAGGACAGGGATGAGCGTGAACCCGCCCCACCACATCCCGGCGGACAACAGGCTGACCCGCGTGGACGTGGCCCGGTCCAGTCCGAGCTTGGCGTGGAAGATGTCGAGCAAAAAGTTCAACGCCAGCAGGATGCCGCCGCCGAGGTAACCGAAGCCCCATCCGCGGGACGAGACCCGGTCGCGGTCGTCGGGCACGGCGATCCGCACGAGCAACGAGTCGTAGATCACCAGCGACGACCCGAGGGCCAGGTTCGCCACGATGAGCAGGACCACCCCGAGCTGCCAGTTCGTGCCCAGGACGAAGAACATCAGGCTGGCCGCGATCGCCCCGAGCCAGGCGAACCCGGCGAGCATCCGGGTCGGGTGGGGGCTGCGGTCCGCGATTCCGCCGACGACGATCAGGACGATCGCGGAGATGACCGTCGAGACGGTTGCGGTGTAGGCGAACAGCGACCCTGGGTCGATCGGTACGCCGACGACGTCGAGGGTCTGCGTGCACGAGGCGCCCTCGGCCAGGTCGGGGCAGGCAGCGGCTGTCGCAACTGAGGTGAGGTAGGGCGCCATCAGTACGGTCGCGGTGGTCGTGACGTAAGCCGAGTTCGCCCAGTCGTAGAAGTACCACGCCCGCTGCTCGCGCGTGTGCTGTCCCGGCGCCGAGTGGGCGACCGTGCCCACGGCGTCTCCCGTCATGGGGGAAGCGTGGCACAGGACCGGAAGACGCAAGCGCATCCCGCGTCACGGGGGTGGGGGACTGGCATGATGCCGTGGCCGTCGCGCTGTTCGTGATCCTGTCGCCAGTGCGTGACCCGTCGGATCGCCGGTGTTCCAATGCCGTGGTGTCATGGGGCCGAGGGCGGGCGAACCACCGCCGACGTCACGGAACCAAGGAGAACGCGTGCCCACTGTCTCGAGGACGTTCACGGTCACTCCCCGCCCGCAGGTCGTGATCGACTACCTCAAAGACTTCAGCAGGGCAGAGGAGTGGGATCCGGGCACGCAGACGTGCACGCAGACCGGGAGTGCGCCGGTCGAGGTCGGCACCACCTGGCGCAACGTGTCGAAGATCGCTGGTGTCACCACCGAGCTGGAGTACAAGCTCACCCAGCTGAGCGACGCCGGCCTGGTTCTCGTCGGCAGGAACAAGAGCGTCACCTCCACGGACACGATCACGGTCCTGCCGTCGGGGGAGGGCAGCGAGGTCACCTACCGCGCTGACCTCGACATGCACGGAGCGGCTGCGCTGATGGCGCCGGCCATGAAGCTGATCTTCGAGAAGATCGCCGACGACACCGAGAAGCAGATGACCGAGGTACTGAACTCCCTCTGAGAGCTGCTACGGGCGCTGGTATGACTGTTGGTCAGGTGGGCGGTCGCCCCGTGGCCGTCACATCGCGTCGGCACAGTGGTCCAGCAGGAGCGCGACGAAGTCGGTGGGTCGTTCCATCGACGGCAGGTGCGCGCAGTCCGGCCAGCTGACCAGCGTCGCCCCCGCGATGGCGTCGGTGAGGGTGCGCGTGGTGTTGTGGATGGCTTCCATGTCGAGCGCTCCGTCGAGAATGAGTGTCGGAACAAGGATTTCGCTCAGCCGCTCAAGTGCTGGGGGATCGAGCTCGTCCTCCTCGAGGTCGTCCCAGTCGGCCTGCAGCTCGAAGACCTGACGCTGCATCTGGCCGACGCGTTCGCGCACTGAGGCGTCCACGGATGACCGGTCTCGGTGCGGTCCGTCGACCCAGGCGACGAGGTTGGTCTCGACGGCGGTGTCCAGGTCGTGCTCTGCCAAGGCGGCCCGCTCGGCGTCGACAAACGCCCGCAGGTCGGGAGTCGCCTCGGCGATCAGCGACCCTCCCGGGGCGACGAGCATCAACGACGAGACGAGCGCAGGCTGGGTGAGCGCCACGTCGACAGCGACTCCCGCGCCGTAGGACGCCCCGACCAGGTGGCACCGCCCGATACCGAGCTCCGCCAACGACTCGGTGACATCGTCGACCGGGGAAAGTCGTCCGGCTGGCCGCGCAGAAGAGTCACCGAAGCCGCGCAGGTCCAGCCGCACCGTGTCGTCTGTTGCCACTAGACCGGGCCACACGGCGTCCCACATCCTCCGATCCGCGACTCCGGCGTGAAGCAGGACGACGGGCGTCTGGCCCCAGGGTCCGGCCCGGTCGTAGGCGATGCCGTTCGTCGTGCGGGTGGGTTGGCTCATCGGCCTCCTCATCGGGTGAGCGCCCAGCGAAACAGATGACCGCCCACGCGGCAAACGAGTTTCGCCGCTCGGGTCAGGGGGACAGGCGCGGTGCCAGGGAGGAGATCGCCGAGTAGCGTCGCAGGAGTGAGCCTGGACGAGGTGGCTGAGCACCTGGCGCGAGAGCATGCCCGGGTCACCGAACGCCTCGCGATGCTGGATGCGGATATGGCGGCGCTGGTGGCGGCTTCCCAGGACTCGAACGCTGACGACGAGCACGACCCAGAGGGCCCGACCATCGCCTTCGAACGGTCGCAGCTGGCGGCGCTGACCCGACAGGCGCGGGTGCACCAGGCGGAGACGGTCGCGGCGCAGGAGCGGCTGGCTGCGGGCGCATACGGGCGGTGTGAACGCTGTGGGCTGCCGCTGGACACAGCACGTTTGGAGGCTCGACCTCATGCACGTACCTGTGTCGCCTGTGCGATGGGATTGGCGTGAACAGGTCAGGTCGAGAACGAGTCGCGATAGGCAGCCACGGCGGGACGTGGCACCATCGCGCAGGTGACCAGCACTCTCGCCGGGGAGCAGCACTTGCGTGACCTCGCGCGGTTGCGTGGGGTCCGCGACCGAATCGACCGGGAGTACGCGCAGCCGCTGGACGTCGAAGCGCTCGCCCGCGGTGCGCACGTGTCGGCCGGTCACCTCAGCCGTGAGTTCCGGCTCGCGTACGGCGAGTCTCCGTACGGGTACCTGATGACCCGACGCATCGAACGGGCCATGGCGCTGCTTCGTCGAGGCGATCTCAGCGTGACCGAGGTCTGTTTCGCGGTGGGCTGCTCGTCCCTGGGCACCTTCAGCACCCGTTTCACCGAGCTGGTCGGTATGCCTCCGAGTACCTACCGACGCCAGGCGGCGAGCTCCACTGTCGGGATCCCGACCTGCGTGGTGAAGCAGGTCACCCGGCCGGTGCGGAACCGACCATCGCGGGTGATGGATACAGACCCGGGCTGATGTCGGCGCCATCGCAGACGGTCAGGAATCGAGAAGCCATTCTCCCACCGCCGCACCTAACCTGACGGGCATGGACATCAGCATTAACGCGGCCTTCCTCCCGCATAACGACCCTGACGCCGCGCTGACCTTCTACCGCGACACACTCGGATTCGAGGTCCGCAACGACGTCGGTTATGGGGGGATGCGCTGGATCACCGTCGGCCCGCCCGGCCAGCCTGGGACGTCCATCGTTCTCCATCCGCCCGCCGCCGACCCCGGCATCACCGACGACGAACGCCGCACCATCTCGGAAATGATGGCCAAGGGCACCTACGGGATCATCACCTTCGCCACCGCCGACCTCGACGGCACCTTCGAGCAGTTGCAGGCGGCGGACGCCGAGGTCGTCCAGGAGCCGACGGAGCAGCCATACGGGATCCGAGACTGCGCGTTCCGCGATCCCGCGGGCAACCTGATCCGGATCAACCAGCTGCGCTGACCCGGTCGGAGATGACGGACGGCCACACAGGGAAACGCCTTCGTAGCCACCCGCGTCTGCACACACGCATGGAAGCAGCTGGGCTTTGACATACCGGTGGGCGAGCTGGAGGTCTACACGAAGTAGATGTTGGCCGGGCCTACCTCGCCGCCGTCGCCGCGGGTCTGGTTGATCTGGGCTCGCAGGGCTATCTCGTCGAAGATTCGACGCTCGCGCACGACCCGGCCTTCCTGCACGAGGAACTGGGAGACGCCGAGCAGGTCGACGTCCTGGTTGGTCGTCGGACCGTAGACCGGCCGCCCGTCGTAGGACCCCGTCATCTTCCACAGCACCGAGATGCGCAGGCCGGCGTACCGCGGGTGGTAGTTGGTCTGGATGTCGCGGACCTCGAAGTGGGCGGTCGGGAAGGCGAGCAGTAACCGCAGCGTCTCGTCCTGGTATCCCCTCGGCCGGATATAGGTGGCGGCTCCACTGCTGTGCAAGAAGACGTCGCGAACGATCAGGCTAGAGAGGGCGGCGAAGTTCCTCTGGTTCCAGACTTGCTCGATCAGCTCCAGGACGAGCTGGCACTCGTCACGGTAGTCGTCGGGCCGGGGCCCGCTGTCGCCCTCGGCGAGGACGTCTTGCGGTGCGGGTCGCAGCCAGGATCCTGAGTACCCCCTGAAATGCAGGGACCTGGCGGCCTCGTCGGGGTCCTGGCCCGTCTGGAGCGCGCGGGCCAAGCCGTCGCGTGCGATCCACTCCTCCACCATGCGCCCTCGGCGGTAGAGACAGTTGGCCACGCTGTGCAGGTTGAGGCGATGCCAACGGCCGTCGACGAGACGGTCCTCTCCGCGGAACACGAGGTGCGAGCTGAGGAACCCGTCGGTGCCACGGGCCTCCCAGACCACGTCCTCGGCCTGACCGGGCATCCCGCCTGGGTGGGCGGCGCTGTCGGCCATCCGCAGAGTGCTGCCTTCGATGACCTCGGCCCGTGAGGTGATGGTGCCGAGAGCGACGTGCACGACCGAGTCGGGTTCGTAGTTGTCGTAGATGTGCTGGATGTCGCGGTCCACCCAGATCCGGTCGGTGACCTCGCGGATGAAGTCGTCGGGATCCGTATAGGGCTGATAAGCAATGGGATCGAGGGCCATAGTGGTGCTCCTTGCGCTTCGTGGTCAGGCGGAACGGATGGTCCGCGTGGCGGGGAACGACGTGTCCGCGTGCGCCGAGAACGTGAACCGCGAGACGACCTGGTCGTCGCCGGTGACCAAGTCAGCGGCGATGCGGCCAACGGTGGGGGCCAGCTTGGCCCCGTGTCCCGAGCAGGCCGAGACCACGACGAGAGGTCCGACGCGGTCGATGAGGAAGTCCTCGGTGGGCGTGGAGGTGTAGAGGCAGGTGGTCTCGGCGAACGGGGTGGGTTCGAGACCCGGGAGCCAACGCTCGACGTACTCCACGATGCGCGCCCGGCTCGCCTCATCTACGACGCCCTCGCGGGAGCGGGCGGAGCTCACCGGCCCGGTGTGCTCGGCAATCTTGCGCGCGTTGCCCGGTCCGGCGTCTCGGCCGCCCGGGAGGTGGTAGACGTCTAGCGCGTCGCGGTGCAGGGTGACGGGCCAGGTCACCGACTCGTCGCGCCGCGGGAAGTGGAAGACGCGGTGCTCGGTGACACGGATGGGCGGTAACGGAGCGCGGGCGCCGACTACCTCCTCGACCCAGCCTCCTGCCGTAACCACCGCCGTGCGGGCCCGGACCGTGCCCGCGGTGGTGCGCACGGTGACGCCGTCCTCGTCGACGTCGAGCCCGGTGACCTCGACTCCCGATACCTGACGCCCGCCTGAAGCCGCCGCGAGGTCGAGGAACGCGTGCACCCCGGAGTCCACGTCGACCGTGCCCGCCTGGGGATGGAACAGCGCGGGCCCCTCGAACACCATGCCCGGGAACCGCCGGCCCGCCTCGTGAGCGCTGAGCAGCTCGTGCGGGACGTCGTGACGTGCGAGTGCCTCGGCGATCACTTCGGGTTGGCGCCATGACCCGTGGTCGAGACCGCCGGTCATACGCAGCAACGTGGTGCCAGACTGGATCTCCAGCTCACGCCACCACTCGAAGGCCTCCCCGGTGAGGCGCACGTAGTCGTCCTCGGGGTAAGCGCGCCGAACGATCCGGGCCGACCCGTGCGAGCTGCCGCGGCTCGTTGCGGGTTCGAACTGCTCGAGGACGAGTGCGTCGACCCTGCGCTGGGAGAGGTGCCACGCGGTGGCGGACCCCATCAGGCCGGCACCGACGATGACCGTGTCGACCGTGTCGGGCAGCTCAGCCGGGGCGGGCCGGGCCGCCGACGCGTCGGCGCTCACGATTGCACCTGGGCTCTCGCCCTCTCGATCTGGGTCAGCACGGCCAGCTCGTCGAAGACCCGGAACTCGTTGTAGATCTTGTCGTCCCGCAGGACGAAGTGCGAGATGCCGAGAACGTCGACGGGGGAGTAGGTGAGAGGTCCATAGGTGGGCGCACCCGCATACGTCCCACGCATGTTCCACATGACCGACACCCGGGTGCCATGAAACGGGTCGGTGTTGGCGGCGACGTCACGCACGTCGAACCGGGCGTCGGGGAAGGACGCGATCAGCTCGCCTAACGACTGCTGGTAGCCCTCGGGGCGGCAGTAACTGCGGTAGCGGCTGGTATGGCAGACGTGGCTGCGATGCAGGTATGTCGGGGCGAGGTTGAGCAGGCGCTGGTTCCAGGCGAGCTCGATGAGCTCGAGGACCATGCGGCACTGCGTCGGATGAGAGTCCGGTCGTGGCCCTGAGTCTCCGGCGACGAGGGGGTTCTCCGGCGGCCGTCCGAAGATCCCCTCGTCGCAGCCGGTGCCGAGGATCATGGGGTTCGGATGCGTCGCGAGCTCTCGGGCGATGGCGCCGACGTCGAGACCGTTCTGCTCGACCACGGCCCACTCGTCGCGCACCACCCACTCCTCGACGATGAACGCGTCGCGAACGAGGCAGAGCGCGATGTTGCGCGAGGTCGAGGTCCGGTAGCTCGGAGGCCCGTACTGCCAGTGGCCGCTCTGGATCCCCGAGTTCACGATGCGGTGGGAGCTGACCCACGAGCTGTCGGTCCGTTCCTCCCACACGACGTCCTCGGCGGTGAAGGCGCGGCCGGGGAACGCGGTCTTCTTGACGAAACAGCCCTCGATGATCGACTCACGGCCACCGCTGTGACCGTAGGCCCCGTGCAGCTTGATGTCGGGGTGATAGTGGTCGCGGATCAGGCCCATTCCGTAGCTCTGCCAGATCTTGTCGGTCCATTCGACGATATACGTCTCGGGGTCTGGATAGGGCGCGTAGGCCTGCGCGGACAGCATGGGACGAGATGCTCCTCAGGGTTGTGGTGCGGTCAGAGACGAGGGCCGGAATCAGGCTCAGAGGCCGAGCCAGTCTCGAAGGGCGCTCGCGACCTCGCGGGGAGCCTCGAGAGGGGCCATGTGCCCGGCTGTGACGACGACATGACGAGCGTCGAGTATCCCCGCAGCCAGCTCCTCCTGCAGCGCGGGCGGGCACACCTCGTCGAGGGTGCCGGAGATGACGACGGTTGGAACCGTAATAGCGGACAGGGCCGGTCGGGAGTCGGGTCGGACGGCCTGAGCGGCGAGCTGACGCAGGAATCCCTCGGGTCCGACCGTGGTCGCCATGGCCGTGTTGCGAGCGACCAGGTTGGCATCGCGACCACCCTCGGGCAGCGTGTCGCGACCCAGCTGCGCAGCGACGTCTACAAACTCGCCGGACCGGGTGCGGGCGGTCAGCTCGGCCCACGACTGCAGCTGCTCTGGTGATGCGTCTCGCGCGCTGGTGTTGACCAGGGCCAGCCGGGTGACCCGCTCCGGGGCTTGGCGGGCCATCTCGAGGGCCACGATCCCGCCCAGCGAGTGGCCGGCCACCGCGAAGTGGGCCGGAGCCTGCGCGAGGAGCGCGGCCGCCATGGCCTCGACCGTGTCGTGACCGTCGATCCGGGGGAATGACGGTTGCGCGACGTCCGCCAGGTCCGCGGCCACGTCTTGCCACGTCGACCGGTCCCCCAGCATGCCGCTGAGGAACAGCACGTGTTGAAGGTCAGCGGGTGCCCCCGACTCGGCGTGGATTGTGTTAGGCGCAGCTGTGGCCAGCCGCACGAAGGTGGCGGACACGGCGTGTTGCAGGTTGTAGACGACAACCTGGGAACCCGCGTCGAAATGCGCCCGCGCCGTCGTCTCGTCGCCGCAGATCGACAGGACGCGGCCCCCAGCAGCCTCCCGGACCTGGGCCAGGGCCAGGGCGACAGGGGTTTGGTCACCGGCCAGGACTCCCAGATCGGCGGCCAGGTCCGCAGGCCCGAGGAAAAGCAGGTCGATCCCGTCGACGGCGGCGATGTCAGCCGCCGCAGTGACCGCGGCCTCGCTCTCGATCATCGCGATGACGAGCGGACCGTCGGCATACCGGTGCAGGTGTTCGGCGCCCGTGCGCAGGCCGTAAGAACCGGCGCGGGTGTAGGCGGCGAACCCGCGACGTCCGCGCGGAGGGTAGTGGACGGCCTCAACCAGCGCCTTCGCCTCGTCGACGCTGTCGATGTGGGGGTAGATGATCCCGGCGGCGCCGAGGTCGAGGACGCGCAGCACCTCATGGAGCCCCCCGATGCGCACGATGACCGGCAGGCCGACCGCCTCCGCCGTGGAGATGTGATGGGCCATGGCGACCTGGTCACCCGGCCCGTGCTCGGCGTCCAGGACGAGGTAGTCGAGCCCGACCAGACCAGTCAGCTCCACCAGCATTTCGGCGGGCATCCGGACCAGGCCCCCGAGCAGCCGGTCTCCGCGTCGTACCCGCGCGGCGAGGTCGAGTGGGTCAACTCGGGGTGGGGTCACCATGGGCACCTCCTGGGTAGGTTGCGACGACTGGGAGCCGCAAGGTCCGGCCTCACGAGGGGGTCTCGCTCGGTTCCGACTCGAGCCGGGCGATGCGCAAGGTGGCGGTCGCGCCGTGGGCGGCCATCCCCTCGTACTCGGAGATCGTCGCGACCGGGTCGGCCAGCAGGGGAGTCGCTTCGCGTCGGACCCGCTGGTAGGTCAACGCCTTGAGGAACTTAGAGACTGAAAGACCGGCGCTGTGCCGCGCTCCTCCGGCTGTGGGCAGCACATGGTTACTGCCCGCCATGCCCTTGTCGGAGTAGGCGACGGTGCTCCAGCTGCCCAGGAAGATCGACCCGTAGTTGGTGAGAGAGTCGTGGTACCAGTCGTCCCGGCCGGTCATGATCTCGAGATGCTCGGGGGCGAGGTCGTCCATGAGCTGGACGGCGACCTCGGGCGAGTCGGCCACGATCACCGAGCCGTGGTTCGTCCACGAGACGCGCGCGATGTCCTGGGTTTTCAGCTCGTCCAGCTGCCGCTCGACCTCGTTGACGACCTTGCGGCCGAGCTCCTCCGATGTGGTCACGAGGGCGGCTGGTGAGTCCGGCCCGTGTTCGGCCTGGCCGAGCAGGTCAGCCGCCACCAGTGTCGGGTCGGCTGTCTCGTCGGCGATGACGGCGACCTCGGAAGGGCCGGCCAGCAGGTCGATGGCCACCGCGCCGAAAAGCTGCCGCTTGGCCTCGGCTACATAGGCGTTGCCCGCTCCGACCAGCATGTCGACTGGCGCCTCCCCCAAGAGGCCAAAAGCCATCGCGGCCAAGGCCTGGACCCCACCGAGGACGAAGATGCGGTCGGCCCCTGAGACGTGCGCCGCATAGAGCACGGCGGGGTCGGGCTGGCCGTCGGGCTGCGGCGGTGTGCAGGCGAGGACAGACGGCACTCCGGCCGCCTTGGCGACGTTCACGGTCATGAACGCGCTGGCCAACAGGGGAAACCGGCCGGCGGGCAGGTATGCGCCAACCCGGCCGACCGGGATGTAACGGACCCCCGTCACCAGGCCCGGGACGAGCTCGGCCTCGAAGTCGGTCTGCTTCGAGCGGGAGAGCTGGGCGAAGGCACGCGTACGCTCCCGGCCCACGTCGAGGGCCTCGCGCAGATCGGCCGGGATGCGGTCGATGAGCTGCTCGATCTGCTCCGACGAGAGCTCAGGGTCGCGCCCGTCCCAGTGGTCGAGGGTTGCGGCGTAGCCCATAACCCGGTCGATGCCGCCCTTCTCGATCTCGGAGAGCATGCGCGACACGGTCGCGATGACAGCCGGGTCGCGCTGTGCCGGCGGCCCATCGAGGGCGGGGGACTTGAGGTGGTGGTAACGGTTGGAGAGGTGACCGGTGCGGACCGGGTCGAGCTGCATGACGTGTTCTCCTGGGCGCTGTCGGGGCAGGTGGTGGTGGGTGCGGAGTCGGCGAGGACCAGGTCATCAGCCCTTGACGGAACCGCCGGTCAAGCCGGCGACGAGGAATCGCTGCACGACCATGGCGAGGACGAGGATCGGGAGGGCCACCAGGACGGTGGCGGCGCTGGCCTGCTGCAGCAGCGGGAGGTTCTGCCCGATCTGGGTGGCAATGAACACGGGGATGGTCTTCGCCTCGGTGTCCGTAAGGACCAGGGCCAGCAGGTATTCCTGAAAGGCGAAGAGGAACGTGAAGATGCCGGCGGTCACGAGGCCAGGCCCCATGACCGGAAGAATGACGCGGACCAACGTCTGCAGACGGGAACACCCGTCGACCATGGCGGCCTCGTCGAGCTCGCGGGGAATCTCCATGAAGAAGTTGCGCAGCAGCCAGATCGTGAAGGGCTGGTTCAGAGCGACGAGACCGATCATCAGCGCGATCTTGGTGTCGTAGATCCCCAGGGCCTGCGCGAAGTTGTAGAAGGGAAGGGCCACGGCGAAGCGAGGCAGCGCGCGGAAGATCAGAGCGAGGACGAGCAGGAGCGCTCCCATCCGTCCGCCGTACCTGGACAATGCGTAGGCGGCCGGCGCTCCCACGATGAGGGCGATGATCACGCTGGCGATGGCGACGACGACCGTATTGAGCAGATATTGGGCGAAGTTGGTCTCCTGCCACAGCGCGACAAACGCGTCGAGACTCGGCTGGTAGAAGAAGACCGGGGGGTTGGCGAACGCTTCGGCCGTTGACTTGGTGGCGGCCATCGTGGTCCAGATGAACGGTGTCACCATGACGAAGGCGACGGCGGTCAGGACCAAGAGCACGACGATCGTATTGCGGGATTTGTTTCCTCGGCGGACGGCGGTCGGCGCCACCTTGGCGAGCGGGGCTTCGGTCGTGACGGGGACGCTCATGACGCCTTCACCTCTCGGTAGGTCTGCCGGATGAACGGCACCAGGAGCACGAAGATGATGACCATCGTGATGACACTGACTGCGCTGCCGAGGCCGACCTTCTGGTCCCCCGCCGCGAACGCGACGTTGTAGACGTAGAGCATCACGGACTCGTTACCGAGTGAGACGGCGCTCGGCGACAACGGGATCAGCGCGTCGAAGACGCGAAGCCCGTCCATGATCGTGATGAGCGAGATGAAGCCGATGAGCGGATACAACGAGGGAATCACCACGAAGCGTTGCTGCTGCCACCAGCTGGCGCCGTCGATCTGCGAGGCTTCTATCGCCTCTGTGTTCACACCCTGCAGCCCCGCGAGCAGGATCAGGATCGAGAACGGCAGCTCGTGCCAGACGATGTTGGCCAGGACCATGAACCGGTTGGGCCACTGCTGGGAGAACCACAACGGCGGGTTCGACACCCCGAGGTGCTGGAGGAGCCAGTTGACGAGGCCACCGAAGTTGCTGTCGAAAAGCCAGGAGAAGGCCACCGCCCCGATCACGGTGGGGACGATGTAGGACAACAGGAGGAAACCGAGAAAGATGGGTCGGATCCGGCCGGTGCGCTGGAGGAGTACGGCGAGACCGAAGCCGAACACGAGCTTGAGGATCAGGCCGACGAGCGTCAGGCCCACGGTGAACAGAACCGCCTGACGAAACTGGCCGTCCCCGAGCACCGCGGTGTAGTTGGCCAGCCCGGTCCAGACGCCCTGCTCGCCGTAGGTGACGTCCTGCAGGCTCCAGATGACGGTCTGGATGAGTGGGACTACCAGCAACGCGGTCATGATGACGGCGCTGGGTCCGACCAGGAACAGGAACTCTTTGCGCCGCATACAGACTCCCTCGTCGAATAGCGCTAGGTCCGGGGACGTGGGTTCCCCGGGGGCTGGCCTGGTGGGCCGTCTGGTAGCGGCGGGGCGGATGACCCGCCGCTACCAGGTGCGGGCTCAGCCGCCGGCGGCGGCCAGGACCTTCTCGGCCGCAGCCTGTGCCTTGGCGAGGGCGTCGTCGACCGACAGGGCGCCCGTGATGCCCTGGGCGATGAACTCACGGGTGGCGGTCTGCATATCGGCAGTCCACTTCTCCATGGGCGGCGTCTGCGCACCGTCGTTCAGGGTGGCCGTCACCGCGTCGAACCAGGGCATGGTCGCGCTGGTAGCGAGACCCTTCCGGGAGGGAAAGGCGCCCGGAACGGCGGCCTTGCCGGCGGCCTCGCTGACCGAGGCGGCCATGACCTGGAACACCAGGTCCTTGTCGACCGAGGTGTTCTGCGGGATCGACCAGCCGTCGACAGACACCGTCGCCCACGGCTTGCCGCCGGCCTCGATCGCCGGTGGCTCCATAAAGGCGAACTTGTCGTAGAACTTGGAGTTCTTCTGCTGGACCAGGTCGAGCATGCGTCCGGAGTACATCTCCCCGATCGCGGCGGTCCCGTTGAACATCTGCTGCTGAACCTTGGGCTGGTCGAAGGTGGTCACCTGGGGGTCCATGTACGGCACCAGGTCCCTAACCGCTTGCAGCGCCTTCTTGCCCTGGGGGGAGTTGAACATCGGCTTCTTGGTCGTCGGGTCGACGTAGGTCGTGCCCTGGGAGAACAGGCCGATCATGAAGCGGGTCGAGACGTCGCCGGAGGCTAGCAGCGGCATGGCGACCGGGTATTTCACCTTGCCAGAGGCCTGGATCTTGGCGGCCGCGTCCTTGAGATCTGCGAACGTCTTCGGGGGCTTGAGGCCGAGCCCGTCGAAGATGTCCTTGCGGTAGACGAAGGTCGTGATGTTGGCCTGCGTCGGGATGCCGAACAGCTTCCCGTTGTAGCTCATCCCCTTCAGCATGGTCGGGTCGAGATCGCCCAGCTTAAACGTGTCCTTGTGTTTGGCGAACATGTCGTCGAGCGAGACGATCTTGTCGTTGTACTTCGGGATGACGAGGGAGTACATCTCGACGAGGTCGAAGGCTCCCTTGGCACCGGCCAGCGTCGTGGCCGTCTTCTGCACCTGGCCGCCGAAGTCCACCGGGTCGTGCTTGAACGTCAGGGTGGGGCTCTGGCAACTAGCGATCAGTGTGTTGGTGAACGGGTCGATGGCCGACGAGTTGTAAGCGAGGATATTGACCGTTGTGGGGGTGCTGGGCTGCGTGACAGCGCAGCCGACGCTGGTGGCCTGGCTAGCCGCCGTCTTGGTCCCTGCGCCGCATGCGGCGGTCAGCATCAGAGCGCCGCCGGCGAAGGCCGCGACGAGGGCTCGTCGAGATCGTGGGGGGGACAAGCGCGTGCGGGACATCTGACCTCCATGGGGGATTGGATGTGCATACGTATTCACACTTCACCCCGGTTCGTCAAGACTACGGCTAAGATCGAGACCGATCGGTTGCGCGGCCTCGCGGCCGAACCAGGGACGGAGAGTCATGGCTGGGCGTGCTGCAGGGGCCGGCTGGCCAGCTGATCTCGACCGCCCGTCGAGCTCGGTGACCAGCCACGACGTCGCCCGGTTGGCGGGCGTGTCCCAAGCCACGGTGTCGCGCGCCCTACGCCGCGCGCCCAACGTCCCCGCGGCGACGCGCGAGCGCGTGGAGAGGGCCGCCCAGGCCCTGGGTTACGTGCCCAACCGCCTCGGCCGTGCCCTGGTGACCCAGGCCACGGGCCGGATCGCCATGGTTGCTGACCTTGGGAACCCGCTCTTCTCCACGCTGCTGACTCCCGTCCACGACGCCCTCTGCGAGCTTGGCTACCAGACACTGTTGTTCGTCGAGGACCAGACCCGGTTGGAGGACGTCTCGGGTCTGTTCGACCGGTCGGTGGACGGGGCCATCCTGTCGACCGCGATCGCCGGATCCTCCCTCCCGTACGAGCTCGACCGTCACGGCCTCCCGTTCGTCTATCTCAGCCGTATGAGTGATCTGGTTGAAAGAGATAGCGTTTCGGCCGATGACCGGGGCGGTGCGGCCAAGGCTGCCCGTCTGCTCATCGACCTCGGGCACCGGGACATCGGCGCCATCCTCGGGCCGACCAACACCTCGACGAGCCGTGACCGGGAGGCGGGGTTCCTTAGCGAGCTGGCGACGGCAGGCCTGGCGGTCCGGCCGGAGGCCGTCGTTCGGACGGACTACACCACGCCGGCGGGGTTTGCCGCGTTCGAGCGGCTGATGACGCTGGACCCCCGACCCACTGCGTTGTTCTGCGGCAACGACTGGGTTGCGGTCGGCGTCCTCAACGGGGCGAAGCAGCGGGGGATCGAGGTGCCCCGCGATCTGACCGTCGTCGGGTTCGACGACCTCCCCGTCGCGAGCTGGCCGGTCTTCGACCTCACGACCGTGTCCAACCCGGTGAAGGACAACGCCGCGCAAGCGGCTCGGCTACTCGTGCACCGGATCCAGAGTGGACCGAAGCCGGCCTTCCAACACGTAATAGCGCCCACGGAGCTGGTGCTGCGCCACACCCACGCACCGCCTCCCGTGCGTTGACGGACCGGCTGCCGCGGGCGGTCGGCCAGGCGGGTGGGTGCATCCTTGCGTTGGATGACTACGTATGCAAGCATGCTTTCATGCCTCGTCGTCGCAGCATCGTCGTCACCGAGTCCGAGATGGCCGACCGGACTATCCGCAGGGACGCGCTGATCTCCTGCAACACCGCCTTCATCGACTGTCGGACCCCCGGGTCGGACTTGAAGGAGAACTACGCACTGATCGGGTCGGGCGTCTCGCAGAACCCTGACCAGTACATCAACCTCCAGATCCCGCACGGTTACAACGTGGGCGGCGCGGCCATGCCGAACGGCGTGACCAACTCACTGCACATGCACTTCACGGCCGAGGTCTTCCTCGTCGTCGACGGTGAGTACACCTTCCGATGGGGCGTGGACGGTCAGGCGGGCGAGTTCGTAGGTCGAGCCGGCGATGTCGTCTCGGTGCCGACCTGGATCTACCGAGGTTTCACCAACACCGGGCCCGAAGAGAACTTCATGTTCACCGTCCTGGGCCAGAACAACACCGGGGGCATCATCTGGGGGCCCAGCGTCCTGCGTGAGGCGGAGGGATTCGGGCTCTATCTCACCGCGGACAACCAGCTCCTGGATACCTCCGACGGCAGCGAGATCGACCCTGAGGTCGAGCTCGTCACCCCCATGCCTCAAGCGCAGATCGACGAGCTCGAGACCTGGAGTGTCGAGCGGATGAGACGACGCCTGGTCACCGTCGAGGACCGGTCCTGGTCCAGCCGGGCGCTCATCTGCACGGCGCTGGAGGAGGGCCAGGTCGACCTCGCTCTCATCATCGGGTTCGGCATCACCGAGCACCGCAGCCAGGAGCCAGCGATCTTCAACCCACACGGGTTCTCGCTGGCCGTGGTACGCGCTGAGCCCGGTAAGGCGATGCTTCAGCATCGGGTTGCGGAGACGCAGGTCCTCATCGTGCGCAAGGGGCGCTGGGAGGTGCGCCTCAACGAACAGGAGCCCGTGGCCGTGATCCTCGAGGAGAACGACACCCTCTCCATCCCCCCGTTGGCCTGGCGCGAAATGGTCAACGTCGGGGACGACACGGGCGAGATGTACATCGTGACCGGCGGTGACGGGCGGGCCCGGTTGGAGTGGGACGAACTGGTGCTCAAGGGGGCTCAGAACGAGGACGTGGCCTACGACGCGAACGGGTATCTCGCCCCGTGGTCCGTCGTCTCCGCCTCCACGATGGACGACTGACCGAGTCTCGACGCCTACGACGATGACGGACTCCACGGCCGAGACCACCTCGCCCCCTCCCGACGACGCTGCGCTGACGCCCACAGGCGCTCCTACGGTGGGGTTCGTCGGACTGGGCCGCATGGGCGGCCCCATGGTGGGATGTCTGTTGCGCTCCGGCCGGCCCGTGGTGGCCTACGACATCGACCCGCGGCGGTCCGCCGAGGCGGCCGACGCGGGGGCCGAGTGCGCGAACAGCCCGGCCGAGGTCGCGGCCCGCAGCGCGGTGAGCCTCACCATGGTCATGAACGACCGAGTGCTGCGAGAGGTCGCGCTGTCACCGGACGGCATCCTCGCGGGTGCCCGGCCAGGCCACCTCTTCTGTGACCTCAGCACCGTGTCCCCACAGGTGTCGGCCGACATCGCGACAGCGGCGGCTGGGCTGGGCGTCCGGTACGTGCGGGCCAAGGTGGCGGGCAGCACGGGGCTGGCAGCAGAGGGACAGCTGACCGTCTTCGCCTCCGGCGCCCAGGATGACGTCGACGCGGTGTCTCCGGTGCTGGCCGCCTTTGCGCGTGAGGTCCGGTTCGTCGGCCCGGGGGAGGCCGCGCACTACCTCAAGCTGGCGCACAGCATCGTGGTGGGGGCGTACGCCGCCCTCATCGGAGAGGCTGTGACCTTCGCCGCCCAGGGCGGTGTCGACTACGACACGGTGATCGAGGTCCTCGAGGCCGGCCCCCTCGGGTCACGCCAGCTGTCGCTCAAGGCTCCGATGCTGCGCGACCGCACCTTCGGCGATCCTCCCTCCGACGTCGACACGGCGGCCAAGGACCTCGACCTTGCCCTCGACGCCGCCGTCCGTGTCGGCACGGTCACCCCGTTCGCCGCGACCGCTCGCCAGCTGATGACCTCACGCCAGGCACACGGTGAGGGCAAGCTCGACATCTGGTCGGTCATCCGGTCGCTCGAGGCCCTCGCGGCCGTGGAGCGTGACTGACTTAGTGGGCACGATGGAGGCCGTGCGGTTGCCCGGCACCGACCTGGATGTCAGCATGCTCGTCCTGGGCGGCAACATGCTTGGCAGCCGGCTGGATCGCGACAGCTCGTTTGCCGTGCTGGACGCATACGCGCAGGCCGGCGGGTCCATGATCGACACCGCCGCCGTCTATGCCGACTGGCTGCCTGATACCGAGGCAGGCTGTAGCGAGCGCACGATCGGCCGATGGCTACGGGCTCGCCCTTCCAGCCCCATGCTGGTCACGACCAAAGGTGGCCATCCCGACCTCTCCCGCCCGCACCAACCCCGGCTCGACGGACCGTCGCTGCGCCACGACGTCGAGCAGAGCCTCGAGCGGATGGGGCTCGACCGGCTCGCGCTGTGGTTCACCCACCGCGACGACCCGGCGCTGTCGGTGCAGGAGATCATCGAGTCCGTCGAGGCGTTGCGCGACGAGGGGCTGCTGCGGTGGTACGGCGTCTCGAACTGGTCCACCTCGCGGGTCGCGCAGGTGCTCGAGATGCGGTCCGCGGGCGCCGCACCAGGATTCGTCGCCACGCAGGCCGCTTTTGCCGCCGCGGCCCCACGACCCGACGGGTGGGCGGCCGATCTCACGGCCGCCGACGGGCCGATGCTCGACCTGCACCAGGCCAGCCATCTCACCTTGTTTGCCTACTCCGCACAGGCCAAGGGCTGGTTCGACGGGGCTGTGGGCGCGACGGACACCTATGACACGCCAGCCAACCGGCACGCTCGCGACGTCGTCCGGAGCGTCGCGGCCGAGGCCGGGGTCGAGCCGGGCCAGGTCGCGCTGGCCGCCCTGCTGGAGCTCGACCTACCCCTGCGTCTGGTGGTCGGGTGCTCGACGCCAGCCCGGCTGAGGCAGAGTGCGGGGGCTCTCGCGCTGCGCCTGACCCCGGAGCAGTCGCGTCGGGTCCAGGGCGTCCTGCCCGCGGTGCCAGGGGTCCGCACCGCGTCTGCGCGTCCGTGACGCTCGCGCCTGCCCCGTTCTCCATGCTGAAACCACCCTTGGGCGCCCGGGCCTGCGCGAGCAGACAAGGCGATTGAACCGCGAGGGTGGTCGTCGCTTCGTCATCCTCAGGCACCGAATGGAGACCGGCAGCGACGTCATCGGGTCGGAGCCGGCCCGTGCGTCCGGCGCTCCACGAGCGAGACGGGGATCCTCCTCGTCTCCGGGGCCACGGCGCCACCTCGCAGCTGCCGGGCAAGCAGGTCGACCGCCACCTGCGCCAGAGCGTCGAGATCGCAGTGCACCGTTGTGAGGCCCACCAGCGGCCATCCGGCCATCGGGATATCGTCGAAACCGATGACCGTGAGGTCCTCGGGGACGCGAATGCCGAGAGTCGTGGCGGCGGAGAGCACCCCGAGCGCGATGACGTCGTTGCCGCCGAAGACGGCCGTGGGTGGGTCGGGGGAGTGCAGGAGCGAGATCGCGGCCCCCATCGCCGCGTCGTGGTCGAACACGGTCCGGCGGACCAGGGACCGGGGCAGCGGAACCCCGTGCCGACGCAGGCCGGCGCGGAATCCTGTCGCGCGTTCCCGGCCGGTCGAGGTGTCGGTGGGTCCCTGGATGACGGCGATGCGCCGATGTCCCGCGCGGACGAGCAGGTCCGCCACCCGCATAACGCCCCCCGTGTTGTCGACCGTGCAACCGGGCGACTCGGGGACGTCGAGGACCCGGTTGACCAGCACGTGCGGGATGCCCCGCTCGGTCAGGTCGCGAGGACGCGACGACGTGCGGGTCGTGGTCGTGAGGATCACGCCGTCGTAGGAGCCGTCGGCCAGTGCCTCGAGGCTGACCCCGGTGCCGGCCGGGCCGGTGGTCTCGGTCACGAGCACCATCTGCAGGTCCCGCGAGCCAAGGTGCCGGCGCAGCGGTTCGACCAGCTGGGGGTAATAGGGGTTGGTCAGTGCGTCGGACACCACGGCGACCCGCCGCGGGCGAGCGTTCGAGAGGGAACGGGCGTTCTCGCTCGGGATGTATGCCAGCTCGGCGGCCGCGCGCAGGACGCGCTGACGCGTGCCCCGCGACGTCCCCGGCAGGTTGCGTAGGGCCCGCGACACCGTGGCCTGGGTCACTCCGGCCCGCCGAGCGACGTCGTGGCCGGTCACCCGCTTCGTCATCGGTCTCCTCTCGGCGAGGTCGGTGAGATCGTGAGATCTGATGAGTCGGGGCCAGAGTGTGTCTGTCGATTGACGTGTATACGTATACAGGAAATGCTGAACCAACGCCCGCGGTTAGTGGCCGTGTGGACACCCGAACGTAGGAGAGACATGACCGAGTATCTGAAGTCGGCGCCGGCCACCACTGAGGACCTCCAGCGAGCGGACGGTGTCCGCGAGACGGTGACGCAGGTTATCGCCGACGTCCGGGCCCGAGGTGACCTTGCCGTGCGGGAGTACTCGGAGAAGTTCGACCGATGGTCACCCGAGTCGTTCTTGCTGGACGCCGAGCAGGTGGAGCAGATCATCTCGACCGTGCCGCGGCAGGCGGTCGAGGACATCGTCACCGTGCAGGCCCGGGTCCGCGACTTCGCCCAGCGTCAGCGGGACGCCCTCCTGGATTTCGAGGCCGAGACCGAGCCGGGTGTCTTCCTCGGACAGAAGAACATCCCGGTCTCCGCGGCCGGAGCCTACGTCCCAGGCGGCCGCTACCCGCTGGTGGCGTCGGCGCACATGACGGTGGTGACCGCCAAGGTCGCCGGTGTCGAGACCGTCCGCGCGTGCACGCCGCCGATTCGTGGGGAGATCCCGGCCGCGACGGTGGCGGCCCTGCAACTGGCCGGGGCGGACGAGATCTTCTTGCTGGGAGGCACCCAGGCGGTGGCTGCCCTGTCCATCGGCACGCAGACCATCGGCAAGGTCGACCTGCTGGCCGGGCCCGGCAACGCCTACGTCGCCGAGGCCAAACGCCAGCTGTTCGGAGAGGTGGGAATCGACCTGTTGGCCGGACCGACCGAGATCCTCGTCATCGCCGACGAGCACGCCGACCCGTTCGTCGTCGCGGTCGACCTGCTCAGCCAGGCCGAGCACGGGCCCGACTCGCCCGCCGTCCTCATCACCGACTCACGCGAGCTCGGCCTCCAGGTGATCGAGCTGATCGAGAAGATCCTGCCGGATATGCCGACCCGTGACTTCGCCGAACCTGCCTGGCGCGACCACGGCGAGGTGGCGGTGGTCGAGGACCTCGCCGCGGCCTACCAGTTGGCCGACCAGTACGCCTCGGAGCATGTCCAGGTGCTCACCCGAAACCCCCGGGAGGCGTTGGAGGTCATGCGCAACTACGGAGCACTCTTTCTCGGAGAGGGGACCTGTGTCTCTTACGGCGACAAGGTGATCGGCACGAATCACACTCTTCCCACCCGGGGTGCCGCTCGCTATACGGGTGGGCTGTGGGTGGGCAAGTACCTCAAGACCGTCACCTACCAGGAGGTCCGCGACGAGCAGGCGAGCGCCGAGCTCGGCCGGCTGTGCGGTCGGGCGGCACGGGTCGAGCTCTTCGAGGGGCATGCCCGGTCCGGAGACGTGCGGGCATGGAAGTATGCCGGAGACGCTCTCGACTGGGCACCGTCCGGCGTATGAGCGACACGGGACCGGGACACGACCCCATCCGTGGTCGGACCGCCTTGGTCACCGGCGCCGGGAACGGCCTCGGGAGGGCGATGGCCTTGACCCTGGGCGCTCGTGGCGCTCGTGTGGTCCTCGTCGGCCGACGAGCGCAGACGCTCGGCGAGGTCGCAGCCGAGATCGACGGTCCGACCCGCACCGCCGTCTGCGACACGTCGAGCCCCGAGCAGGTCGCTGCCCTCGGCGAGGAGCTCGCCGGCGAGGAGGTGTCGATCCTGGTCAACAACGCTGGCATTGCGGGCCCGGTAGCGTCGTTGATCGACGTCACGCCGAGCGAGTGGGACGAGGTGTTCGCCGTGAACGTGCGTGGCGTCTATCTCATGTGCCGGCAGTTCCTGCCGCCGATGGTCGCCCGAGGCGCCGGCGACGTGGTGAACATCGCCTCGGTCAGCGGCAAACGGCCGCTGCCGAACCGGACTCCCTATGCCGCGTCCAAAATGGCCGTCATCGGTCTGAGCACCACGTTGGCCTACGAGGTCGGTCCGGCCGGGGTGATGGTCAACACCCTGTCACCGGGCCCGGTCAGCGGGCCCCGGATGACACGCAACTTCGCCCTGGAAGCCGAACGATCCCACACCAGCGTGCAGGAAGCGGAACGGGCGTTCGTCTCCCGCGCGGCCCTGGGGCGGATGGTCACGGAGTCCGAGGTGGCGGCGGCACTGGTCGCAATGCTGCAAATGCCAGGGCTCTGCGGCGCGGACATCGACCTGTCGGCTGGCATGGTCGCGCGATAGGACGCCAGGCCATGTCTCTCGATGGTGTTGGCGGGTGTTAGCGGAGGATCCGATGGCTTCGGCAAGGACCGCCACCGGCGTCTCGCGTGTCAGCTCATGGAGCGTGCCGAGTCGAGCGGCCCGGGCGGAGACGAGCTGCTCGGCATTTGGCGTCGGCGTTTCAGTGCGTGTATACGTATTCACGCGTCCTCGGAACACGAGGCGACCCCAGCCCGCAAGGGGCAACTTAGGCCGAAAGGTTCCACTTCGCCATGCAACTGAAGCCGAGCGTGTACGCGCCCTTCGACTCGCCCGAGGAGTACATCCTTGGGTGGACCGACCTAATCTGGCGGGACTACGGCCTCGGGCGATTGGGCGAGCATTACGCAGACCAGATGACCGTGCACGGAGCGTACGGGCCGATCCGCTCGATGGAGACGGTGTTGCGAGGCTCACTGGTTAAGAAGAGCGCCTTCCCGAATCGAGTCGGCACGGCCGAGGACGTCATCTGCGAGCCGCGAGGAGACAACGCCTTCATCAGCCACCACCGGGTGTTTCACTCCGGGCCCCAGCAAGGCGTCTGGGCCTACGGCCCACCGTCTGGACGGGAGTCCGAGTCCCGCAACATGGCAATCTGCCTGGTGCGTGACGGCCTCGTTGCGGAGGAGTGGGTGGTGCGTGACGAGTGGCGGGTCGTAACCACCTTGGGACTGGACCCCGAGAGCATCGCGCGCACGCTGGCGTTCACCGACGAGCCCGAAGGCCTGTTCGGCACGCAGGCCCCGGCCGACGTGGTCTGTAATGGCGAGTCCGGCCCCCGGCCCGACACCCATCGTGCGGAGGCGGAGATGATCCGCGACTTCATCGACACCGTGTGGCACGCCCGACACCTGGAGCGGGTCGCGGACTACACCCATCGCGACTTGTTCCTCGAGACGACCAGGGCTCGCATCCGCACCCGGCTGGGCAACTACCAGAGCGACCTGATCCAGATGCTGGCACCGTTCCCGGACGCCACCGTGGAGGTGCGCGACATCGCCATCAACACCGCCGACGAACAGGGCACCCGCATAGGAGTGTTGTGGCGGCTCGCCGGTACCTATGACGGGGCTCCGCTCTATGGTCCGGTCACGAACTCACCGATAGAGATCCTCGGTGCCTCTCAGTTCCTGTTGCGCAAGGGCAAGATCATTCACGAGTGGCGCGTGTTCGACGAGATCGCCGTCCTGGCCCAAGTGGCCAAAGCCCGGGGAGACCAGCCGCGGGCCGCCGATGCCCGCTGAGGTGT
>NZ_JBDTKA010000101.1:0-6540 GCF_039935575.1 Lapillicoccus sp. | reverse complement strand
TGCTGCCGTCCAGCTGGACGGCAACGCCGCCGACTTCGTCACCGGCCTGGTGACCGGTGGCTTCCCGCACCACACCGTCCTGGCCTGGACGGACGTACGCCCCCAGCTGCGTACGGCCGCCGACCGGCTCGGCATTCCTGTCGTCGACTGGTAGACCCCTGCAACCGCACGAGGAGACAACGATGTCTGAGAAGTTCACGATCGAACGCCGGCGCTTCCTGCAGGTTCTCGGCGCGGCGGGCACGGGCGCAGCCCTGGCGGGGTGCGTCGGACCGACCATCACCGCGCGCGGAGCCGCGGGGTCGACGAGCGGGCAGTCACCCACCCAGCTCCTGGCGCCCGCCACCGCAACCCCAGCGACGGGCACCATCTCCTTTGCCCACTGGCGCGCCGAGGACAAGGCCGTCTTCGACACCCTCATTGCCTCATTCGTCAAGGCCAACCCAGGGGCCGGGGTGACCCAGGACATCGCCCCCTCGAACGACTACCAGAGCACCGCTTTGCAGAAGGTCCGCGGCGGCACCATCGGCAACGCGTTCGTGGCCTTCCGGGGAGCCCAGTTCGTTGACATGACCAAGGCCGGGCTGTTCGCCGGGCTCGGCCGACAGCCATTTGTCGACAACTACTTCGCTGAGCTGGTCAAAGCCGGTCAAAGCGACTCACGCGCGCAGATGGGGCTGCCTTACCAGCTCGTCTTCAACATGCCGATCTACAGCGAGGCCGCCTTCAGCGCCGCCGGCATCTCCGCCCTACCCCAAGACTGGGACGGCTTCCTCGCCCTGTGCGACGCGCTCAAGTCCAAGGGGATGGTGCCGATCGCCTGGCCTGGGGGTGAACCGGCAAACGCCGGACAGCTGCTGAACTCGATGGCGATGAACGAGATGCCCACAGACAACGCCTTTGCCGGTATCGAGGCCGGCACCTACAAGGTGACCGACGACTGGTTCCTGCGGATCCTCAAGCACTACCAACAGCTCACGCCGTACTTCGAGCCCAACTCGACCGGTACCAGCTCCGAGCCATTGCAGCAGCTGTTTGCGAGCGGTAAAGCAGCCATGCTGGCCACCGGTTCCTTCCACATCAGCGCCGTCCGCAAGCTCGGGGCGAAGTTCCCGATCAACCTCATCGCCCCCATCACGGTGGCCCAGGACAAGGCCAAGTACGAGGGCATCTACAACGCCACCTTCATCCTCGGCGTCAACACCGCTGGCAGCAAACAGGACGCCGCCCTCAAATGGGTGCAGTTCCTCTCCCAACCGGAGAACGCGGCCACCTACGCCAACGGCACCTCCCAGCACGTGACGGTCAAGAACGTCGACTACACCAACGCCGACCTGAAGCACACCGCACCCTGGCTGGCCAAGAAAACCCTTCTCGCACCGCGCTTCCAGTTCAAAAACCTCGACATCCGCAACGCCGTCGAGGGCGCGTGCACCTCAGTCGTCGGGGGCGCCGACCCGGGGCAGGCAGCAGAGAAGGCCCAATCCGTCGTCGACCAGAAGCGGAAGTAGCCATGGCCACCACGCTCACCCCCGCCGGCAAGGAGCAGGGATCCCCGCCGCTGGCCACCGTGACCCGGAAGCCGCGCGGCCGCAACCCTATGACCGCCCACCCCGGCCTGTGGCTGTTCCCCATCCCCGCGCTGTTGTTGTATGTCGCGTTCTTCGTCATCCCCACCATCCAGGGCGTCGTCTACGCCGTCACCGACTGGGACGGCTTCAGCCCCACCGCCCAGTTCGTCGGACTCGACAACTTCGTGAAGGTCTTCACCGGTGACGACCTGTTTCGCAACGCCCTGGCGAACAACATCAAGTTCATGCTGGTCGTCGTCATCCTCCAGACCGCCTTCTCCCTGGCCCTGGCCGTCTTCCTGACGAAGAACTCCAAGAGCTCGATCGCCCTACGGTCGCTCTACTTCTTCCCGACCATCTTGTCCAGCGTCTCCGTCGCGTTCGTCTGGAAGTTCGTCTACGACCCTAACTTCGGTCTCATCAACAGCATCCTCGGAGCCGTCGGGCTCGACCGCTTCCAAGGCGCCTTCCTCGGCAACGACAACCAAGCCATATATTGGGTCGCGCTGACCCAGGTCTGGTTCCACGTCGGCCAGATGATGATCATCTACGTCGCTGGCCTCCAACAGATCCCCCAAGAGCTCTACGAGGCTGCCGAGATCGACGGAGCCGGCCGTTGGCAACAGTTCCGGCACGTGACCTGGCCGATGACGGCGCCGGCAACTGCCATCGTCATGGCCTACACCACCGTTCAGTCCTTCAAGGCGTTCGACCTCATCCTCGGACTCGGAGGGAACCCACCCAAGGGGTCCTTGGACATCTTGTCGACCCGGATCTACGCCGGGTTCGCCAACTCCCAGTTCGGCTACTCCGCTGCGGAGTCGCTCGTCTTCATGGCCCTCATCGCCGCCATCACGTGGGTGCAGCGACGTGCGGTCCAAACCCTCCAACCTGACGCCTGAGGAGCAGACCATGCGCTATGAACTGACCCGCCGCGTCGTCCTCGGCGTCTATGCGGTCCTCGTGATCGTCCCGCTCCTGGTCGTCATCTTCGGCAGTTTCAAGACCACCCAGGACCTGTTCAACTCACCGTTCCTGCCGCCCACCGCTTGGCAGTTCGACAACTACAGCACGGTGCTCGGCGGGTCCGGCCTGGGCGTGGCCTTCCGCAACAGCGTCATCGTCACCGGCTGCTCGGTGCCGCTGACCTTGTTCATCGCCAGCCTCGCCTCGTACGGCTTGGCCCGCATCCCCGGTTGGAAGAGCAACCTGCTCCTCGGGTTCTTCGTCCTCGGCATGGCCGTCCCCGCCCAGGCCAACATGATCCCCCAGTACGTCCAGTTCGAGACCTTCGGCCTGACCGACTCACTGCTCGGGCTGATCTTGATCAACATCGTCGTGACCATGCCGATCGCCGTGTTCATCATGACCGGCTTTCTCAAGACCCTTCCGAAGGAGCTGTTCGAGGCCACCGCCGTCGACGGGTCCGGACCGTGGCGCACCTACCGTTCGATCGTCGTGCCCGTGTCGGTCCCCTCCCTGGCGGCTACCGCGATCTTTCTGTTCGTCATCCACTGGAACGACCTGCTCTATCCGCTGCTGTTCATCCAGGACCCGAACAAGCGCACCATCCCCGTGGCCCTCCTGTCCTTCCAAGGCGAGTTCCTCACCAACTTCCCCCTGCTGTTCACCGGTGTCGTCGTCGCGTCGGCCCCCATCGTCATCGCCTACGTGTTCCTGCAGCGCTACTTCGTCGCCGGCATCACCGCCGGCGCTGTGAAGGGCTGACTCTGTATGCCCGACACCCTGCTGCTGCGGCACGTCACCCACCACACTCGGGACCAGGCGAGCCTCTCCCTCACCGTCGACGCGCTGCCCGGGGTCCAGCTGGGGATGATGCCCGGCTGGCTGACCGGGGAGCCGCTGGACGCCCAGGGCGTCGAGACGACCCTGCCCAACCTGCCCGATATCCAGCTGCCCTCGACAGCTCCCACCCCCTTCATCCTGAAGGTCAGCGCCCCGCAACCCGGGACACTGCGCCTCCAGCTCGCGGAACACGGGTCAGCCTGCCTTGATGACGACGGGACAGCACTGGGAATCGTGGTCAACCCGGCGCCCGACCCGGCCGCTCTCGACGTGCACGCCACCGACACCGAGATCGTCATCCGCTGCGGCCGGCTGCGCCTGGTGGTCGGCAGAGCCCCGTTCACCCTGACCCTGATCGACGACGATGACGTACCGACTGTGCTGCTGCGAACCGCTCACCGGCTCAGGCAGGTCGCGGGCCTCCTCATGGCACCGTCGGTACTCGCGTTGCCCGGGGCGATGACGCTCAACCTCGAGCTCGGACCGGACGAGGACATCCTCGGGTTCGGCGAACAGTTCGGCCGGCTGGTCAAGAACGGTCAGCTGCTGCGGCTGCGCTGCGAGGACGCCTGTGGGACGGGCACCGGTCTGGCTTACAAACCCGTCCCGGTGTGGCATTCGTCGCGGGGGTACACCGGGTTCGTCAACACCGGTGCCGTCCTCACCGCCGATGTCGGTCATTCTCGACCGGCCGTGCTCTCTCTCACCGTGGAGGACGCCGGCCTCGACCTCTATGTCATCGCCGAATCGCGGCCCGCCGCCAGGCTGACCGCGTACACGGCACTGACCGGCCGTCCCGACGTGCCGCAGCCATGGGCCTTCGGCTACTGGATGGGCCGCTGCCGCTACCACTCCAGCCAAGAGATGCTCGAGGTCGGCCGGACCATGCGTGAACACCACATACCCGCAGACGTCCTGCACCTCGACCCCGACTGGCTCGTCGTCGACCGGCTCAACACCGACTTCATCTGGAACACCGCACGGTTCGGCGACCGCAAAAAGTTCGTCGAGGACCTCGCCGACCTGGACCTGAGACTCTCGGTCTGGGAGCTGCCCTACCTCGACCCGGCGTCACCGATCTTCGAGCACGCCGAGCAGCAGGGGTACCTCGTCCGCCGCCGCGATGGAAGCCTCGCCGAGATCCGGAAGACGCCGACCCCAGATGGGCGGATGCGGGCCCTCATCGACTTCACCAACCCGGACGCGCGTCGGTGGTGGCAGGAGATGCACCGCCCGTTCCTGGACGACGGTGTCGCCGTGTTCAAGACCGACTTCGGGGAGGCGCTGCCCGATGATGTCGCCCTGCACGACGGCACCCCAGCGCACCTGGCCCACAACCTGTACCCGCTGCGGTACAACGCGGCCGTGTCCGACGCGATCCGTGAGTTCACCGGCCGCCCACCCTTGGTATGGGGCCGTAGCGGATGGGCGGGGTCGCAGCGCTACCCCGGGCAATGGGGCGGCGACGCCGAGTCGACAGTCGCCGGTATGCAGGCGACGGTCCGCGGCGGCCTGTCCTACGCCATGAGCGCGCCCGGGTTCTGGAGCCACGACATCGGCGGGTTCTTCGGCCCGGAGCTGACCCCCGCGCTGTATGTGCGCTGGACCCAGCTCGGCGCCCTCTCTCCGCTCATGCGTGCCCACGGGCTGCGCCCCCGGGAACCCTGGGCCTTCGGTGACCAAGCCCTGAAGATCTGCCGCGACTGGATACGCCTGCGTTACAGCCTGATCCCCTATCTGTGGCAGGTCGCCCAGCAAGCCGCCACGCACGGCTGGCCTCTGATGCGACCGCTGGGTCTGCACCACCCCGACGACCCCGTCGCGAGTGGCATCGACGACCAGTTCCTCCTCGGTGAGGACCTGCTGGTCGTCCCGGTGTTCGACGACTCACCCGACCGCGTACGACGCCGGTTCTACGTCCCAGCCGGACGGTGGGTCGACCTCGCCGACGGGCGAACCTTCACCGGACCCGGGTTTCACCACCTCGACGTGACGCTCGAGCAGATGCCGGTGTTGGTCCGCGACGGCGCGCTGATCCCTCGCGTGGCCGTCGACCAACAGGTCCGTGCCGTGGCCGACCTGCTGACGCGGCCCTGGCAGCTGCACGCTTACGGCAACGTCCCGTCAGGTGAACACCAGATGGTTGGCTTCGACGGGGCACCCGTCACCGTCACCCTCGGTACGGCCGAGACCACCGCCACTCCCGGCGCCCCCGGTGCCGGTTACACCACCGGTGAAGACGGTCCTTCGGCTGTCTCGTCCGTTGGGTCTCAGCCGGTGGCAACGGAACTGGTCCGCCATGGCGTCTGACCGGTGGGCTGACCTACCGGAAAAGCTAGACCGGCTCACAGGTTTGGCGAACCGGCGTGACCTTCAGACAATCGTTCTTCGGGACCCAGCGAACCTCGGGTGGTTGTTGGGATGCCGGGTCAACGTGCCGCAGACTCTCGACACCGCCTGCCTCGACGTGATCATCGACCTCAGCACCACGCCATCGCGGATCAGCATCGTGACCAATGCGATCGAGGCCCCCCGCCTGCGTGACACCGAGCTCGCAGGACTTGACTCAGAGTGGGCGGTCATTCCTTGGTGGGCCAGCCGGGACGACCAGCTCCCGCGCGGCGCGGGTGTCGGCAGCGACCGACCGCTTTCAGGCTCGGCGCCGCTCGCCGACGACCTCAGCGCGTTGCGCAGGCCGCTGACCGGGCTCCAACGTCACCTCCTGCACGAGGTATGCCGCGACTCGGCCGTCGCCGCGACCGCCGCCGCCCAGAGCCTCACTCCGGTGATGACGGAGTACCAGGCTGCTGCCGTCCTGGCGAAGGAACTGCTGACTCGCGAGCTCGACCCCATCGTGCTGATGGTCGGTGGGCAAGCACGACTGCAGGCCCACCGTCACCCGCTGCCCACCTCGAAACCATTGGGGCGCAGAGCAATGCTCGTCGCCTGCGGACGCCGCCACGGGCTAGTGTCCAGCATCACGAGGATCGTGTCCTTCGACCCCCTCACCTCGGCTGAGGAGGACGCATACCGGCGCCTGTTGCACGTCGAGGAGACGTTCCTCGACGTGAGCGTCGTCGGCGCCTCGATCGGCGCCGCCTTCACCGCAGGGATCACCGCATACGCCGCCCAGGGGTTCGACCCGGCGGAGTGGCACCGTCAC
>NZ_JBDTKA010000100.1:0-12820 GCF_039935575.1 Lapillicoccus sp. | reverse complement strand
GGGATCACCTCCGACTTTCGGGCGATGCTCTTTCCTGGGTCCCAGCGGTTCATCGAGCTGGCCGACCGCGTCCAGGAGCTGCAGGTGGAGGCGCTGTGCTGGTGCGGGCGGCGGGCCACGCACAATGCCCGCGTGCAGGGCGGCGTGATGATCGTCGAGGGCGAACAGGTCGTTGTCGGCGACACCACGCCGACCTCGCCTGGCTCGTCGGGACTGGTCGAGTACGAGGTCCTGTGCCGGCGTCACCACATGCGTCGGATGACGTCGCACGCCGCTCGCGCCGCCGCCGTCTCGCCGGACGTGCTGCCCTTCGACCTCGACGTCTGCCCGGTGCCGCCGGTCACCTGACAGCGCCGGCCTTGGTCGTGGTGCGCTCACCTCGCCCGGACTGCGCGCAGCGCGTCCAGCTCCTCAGTCGCGCTTGGTGCCGAACATGATGTCGTCCCAGGACGGGACGGGGGTGCGGCCGCTCTTCCGCGACGCAGACTTCCGGCCGGGAGGCGCCTTCTTCGCGGCCGGCTGGCCCGACGACTCGTCGTCCTGCGGGTCGTAAAGCGGCGGGACCTCGGAGCCCGACGGCTCGACGACTGGCTCGTCGTCAACCGAGTCCTCGTCAGTGGCACCTTCGATGGCATCGTGAGTGGCATCGTCAGTGGCATCTTCAATGGCATCGTCAGTGGCGTCGACGTCATCTTCGGGGGCTTGCGTCGCGAGCATCTCGAGGCCTGGGCTCTCGTCGATGCCGGGCAACGGGACGTCCTCCAGCAGCGCCGTCTCGTCGGGGAGCGCCGTCTCGTCGGGCAGCGCCGTCTCGTCGGACAGATCGACCAGCGGCAGGGCCGGAGTCGCGCGCCGATCGGTCTCGGACCGCCGCCGATGCCCCGAACGCCGACCGACCGTGGTCCGCTGCCGCATCGCCGTCATCAGGTCCACTGGCTCGTCGTCACGCGTACCGGTCGGTCCGGAACCACCGCCACCACCTGACCGGGCCGACGACCCTTCGGTCACCCCGCCCTCGGCCTCCACGTCGTACACCGTGGTCACGCGCGCCGCCGCGCCACCCAGCGGTCCGTTGGCGGGTTCGTCGGCGCTCAGCCAGCGCGCCTCGTCGTTCGCGGCGTCGACGGTCCGCAACACCGGGTCGTAGGTCCACGTCGCGCGCCGTTGCCGACCACCGGCCGCGAAGGCCAGCGCGACGGTCCAGCGCCCATCGTCGGGGGAGCGCCACGCGTCCCACGCGACGGCTTCGGTGTCCACGTCCCGGTCGCGCATCCGTTGCGCCACCCGGCCGGACAGGGTCGGCGCGCCCGAGCCGGCCTGACCACTGCGTCCACGAACGCGAACCTGCCGTGCCTGGTCGGCGATGTGCACGCGTTCGGCGAGGATCGGACCCTCGTACTTGCGGACCTTCTCCACAGTCCAGCCCGCCCGGTCGGCGACCTCCTCGGTCGTCGCGCCCGCACGGATCATCGACTGGACCTCGGCCGGGCGCAAACCACCGTCGATCTCGATCTGCAGCTGTCCCAACCGGGGTCGGTCCTGTCGGGCCGCAGCAAACAGCGCCTCGTCGAGGGGCAGGCGGTACTGCTCTCCGTCTAGGGCGGAGAGCAGCAGGTGCCGACCGTCCTCGTGCACTCCGATGAGTCGAAGGTCCTGCATCTCACCCACCCCTGGCCACGAGTCCCGACGACGCTCGCCTGCCGCCGATGCGGTCGATGCTGTCATGCGGCGCGCCGCACGGGAAAGGGCCACGCCGCGCGCCGTCGGCGAGCTGGGCCGTCCCGGCCACAATGCGGGCAGCGTGAGCGCCGCCAGGCCCGTGAACCGGCCACCATTTTTTCTCCTCGAGCTGCTCGGGGTGTTCGCGGTGGGCGGAGCGCTCGAGGCGATCACCACACCAGGCATACCCGGTTGCCGCGGTGTTCGTCGTACCCGAGATGGGGATCCTGAACGGGCCGCGGTGTGGGCGGCCACAGCCCTGGCATTCGGCATCCGTATCGTGGCCGTGGTGCTGCACCTCAACGCGCCGCAACCCTTCCACCCGGGGGACCACCCATGAGTGCGAGCGCCACTGCCGGTGTCGACGGCGCCGACAAGGCTGACGCGATGGCCCCCTACGACGGGCTGCTGTTGGTCTCGTTCGGGGGCCCCGAGGCACCGGACGAGGTGATGCCGTTCCTACGTCGCGTGACCGCAGGGCGCAACATCCCCGACGAGCGGCTCGAGACGGTGGCGGAGCACTACCAGCACTTCGGCGGCCGGAGCCCCATCAACGACCAGAACCGCGAGCTGATGGACGCCCTCGAAACGGACCTGAAGGCGCGCGACCTCGACCTGCCCGTCCTGTGGGGCAACCGCAACTCCGAGCCGTACCTTGCGGACGCGCTGCGCAGTGCCATCGAGCGTGGGCTGCATCGGCTGGTCGTCGTGACGACCAGCGCCTACTCGTGCTACTCCTCATGCCGCCAGTACCGCGAGAACCTTGCCGATGCGCTCGCCGAGGTGCAGCTCGAGGGCCTGCTGATCGAGATCGACAAGATCGGGCCGTATGCCGGTCGGTCGGCGTTCGTCCGGGCCAACACCCGGCTGGTCGTCGACGCACTGCGCGGCCGCTCGGACGTCGCCGACGACGAGCTCGCGGTGCTCTTCGTCACGCACTCGATCCCGGACGCTATGGACGAGACCTCCGGGCCCGGTGACGGGGAGGGTCGGCTCTACCAGGAGCAGCACCACGCGGTTGCCGACGCGATCACGCAGGCCACCCACGCCACCCTCGGACGCTCGTTCTCGTCGGAGGTCGCCTACTGCAGCCGCTCCGGGTCTCCCGCCCAGCCGTGGCTGGGCCCCGACGTGAACGACCGGATCCGCGAGCTGGCCGCCCAGGGGTGCCGGCTGGTCGTGGTGGCCCCGATCGGTTTCGTCTCGGACCACATGGAGGTCGCCTACGACCTCGACACCGAAGCGGTTGAGACCGCCGCCGAGGTAGGTGTCGAGCTGCTCCGGGTAGCTACGGTCGGCGTCGACGAGGAGTTCGTCGCGGGTCTGGTCGACCTCGTACTCGAACGGGCCGCCGAGGCGCGCGGAGAGCAGGTCGAGCGGGGCCCGCTCGCCAGGCCGTCGGTCTGTCCGCCGGGCTGCTGCCCGAACCTGCGCGAGGCTCGCCCCGCCTTGTGCGGGAGCGACTGATGCCCTCGGCCGGGCTCCCGGACGGCACGGATGAGGCATCCCTGGCCGCGCAGCTCGAGCGTCTCGCGACCCGGGTGGCCGTCGCGGCCGGACGACTGGTGGTCGACGAACGACCGTCGCACCTGTCCCCGTCCGCGACGAAGTCCTCTCCCACGGACGTGGTCACGGTCATGGACACCCGCTCCGAGGAGCTGATCCGGTCGCTGATCCTTGCCGAGCGTCCGGACGACGGAGTCCTCGGCGAGGAGGGCGCCGACCACGTGGGCCGCTCCGGCATCACCTGGGTGGTGGACCCCATCGACGGCACCGTCAACTACCTCTACGACATCCCCGCGTATGCCGTCTCGGTCGCGGCCGCGACCGGTGACCCCCGTGTTCCTGGAGCGTGGCAGGTCGTGGCCGGCGCGGTCGCCGACCCACCCCAGCGCCAGGTCTTCCATGCCCGCCGAGGCGGTGGAGCGTGGCTCGAGCGGTGGCCGACGACGTCCGGCGCGGATGAGGGAACGGTGACGCGGCTGATCGTCGGGGACGCCGCGAGTCTGGCGGTGGCGCTGGTCGGTACGGGTTTCGGGTACACACCCGAACGCCGACGGTCCCAGGCGACCCTGCTGCTCGACGTGCTTCCGAGGGTCCGCGACATCCGCCGGATGGGCAGCGCCGCCCTCGACCTGTGCGCCGTGGCGCGGGGCAGCCTGGACGGCTTCTACGAGGTCGGCCTGAACGCCTGGGATCTCGCCGCAGGGTGGCTCATCGTCGAGGAGGCGGGGGGTCAAATGACCGGCCCGGCTGGCGGGGCCCCATCCGGGGTCCTGGCTGTCGCCGGGAACGCCGCTGTGGTCAGCGAGCTGCTCGAGATCGTCGACCGCTGATGAGTGGACCTCCGAGACCCGCTGTGCTCAGGCGGCACTGAGGCCGAGGGCCTCGAGCTCGGGCACCGGGACACCGTGTTCTCGCGCGATGCGCGCAATGTTCTCGAGGTCGGCGCGATAGACCTCTGCCGAATAGTGGTCGCCGGACAGCTCGGCCTGTCCGAGGTGGTGGGCGGCTTCGCGGACGCGGGCACGGATCTGGGCGGCGAACTCGGTCACGGGGCACCTCCAGGGGTGTGGCGGAAGGGCTGGTGCAGCACTCTGGCACGAGACTAGGCGACGGTGGTGACGACCGTACTGTCGCCGGGTGTCGTCTGGGTGACGAGTCGGTCATGAACCGGGCAGGAAGGGGGTAACAGCGACACGCGGACCGTCCTTGGAGACGAAACGTGACCTTTTGCGGTTTGTCAGGCACAATCCGCCCGGCAGGCACACCCAATCGAGGAGTCGAGGCGATCCAGACGGCCTCTCAGAGCGGGCACAAACCAGTCCAGGCCGGCGTTACACCGGAGCATCCGAGAACACCCCCCATCCACTCTCCCCGCCACTCCCAGCGGCAGCGTCGCCGAACCGCTATAAGCCACCGATATCGCGGTGGAGTCCTCGGGCGAGTCCCGAGTAGTTTCCGCCCCGCGAAAAGCCCCGCGAAAACCCGCTCGGCAGCCTAACGACACCGCACCGAACTCCAGGCACGACCACACCAAGACCCAGGAGCACTGCCCAGATGGCGACTGATTACGACGCCCCGCGCAAGACCGACGACGATCTCTCCGAAGACTCGATCGAGGAGCTCAAGTCGCGCCGGGTCGACAAGTCCGCGTCGAGCGTCGACGTGGACGAGACCGAGCAGGCCGAGGGCTTCGAGCTGCCCGGCGCCGACCTGTCCGGTGAAGAGCTGTCTGTCCGCGTCATCCCGCGTCAGGCCGACGAGTTCACCTGTACCAAGTGCTTCCTCGTGCACCATCGTAGCCAGCTGGCGAGCCAGTCCGGCGGGATGATGGTGTGCCGGGAGTGCGCTGCCTGAGATGAGCCGGACCGGCCCGAGTGCTCAGAACGGTCCCAGCGGCGCGTTGGTGCGCGTCCTGCTGCATCGCCTCGATCCAGACCTGGCAGCACCGGCATACGCACATCCCGGCGATGCCGGTGCGGATCTGATGGCGCGGTGCGACCTCACGTTGCAGCCCGGGGAGCGCTCGCTCGTGCCGACGGGCGTCGCCATCGCTCTCCCCGACGGTTACGCCGCCTTCACTCACCCCCGCTCGGGACTGGCCGCGCGGCACGGGATCAGCATCGTCAATGCGCCGGGGACGGTCGACTCGGGTTATCGGGGCGAGATCTTCGTCAACCTGGTCAACCTCGACCCCACGACGGCGTTCACCGTGCGTCGAGGCGACCGGATCGCACAGCTGGTGGTCCAGCAGGTGGCGGTGGCCGAGTTCGTCGACACGGATTCGCTTCCGGACAGCACCCGGGGGGAGACTGGACACGGAGCCAGCGGTGGCTTCGGAGACCCTGGCTGATCGTGGTCTGAGACATCACTCTTTCGAAGGACGAACAACGTTGGGCATCTTCCGCCGGAACCGCCGGTACCAGGACATCGTCGCGGTGACCGACCCGGACACCGATAGCGCTTCAGACGCCGGGACCGAGGCCACCGAGGACATGGAGGACGCCGAGACTGGCGCGAACGCCGACCTCATCGACGCAGTCGACGCGGACGATGCGGTCGACGCAGTCGATGCGGTCGAGGACAGCAGGAACGACGAGGACGAGATCGAGTCGTTCAGCCGGGCCCGCGGGCCGTTCGACCTCTCCGAGGTGCAGGACGTGGCGGGCGGTGACGACCGGATCGACCTCGGGGCTTTGCGGCTGACACCTCTGGAGGGAATGCAGCTGCGGCTCGAGCTCGACGAGGACCAGCAGTCCGTCGTGAGTGCCCACGCGATGCTCGGTGACTCCGGGGTCCAGCTCCAGGTCTTCGCCGCGCCCCGGACGACGGGTGTGTGGCCGGACATCCGCACCGAGATCGCCGACAGCGTCACCTCCCAAGGCGGCACGGCCGAGGTGGTGGATGGTCCGCTCGGTCGTGAGCTGGTGGCCCGGATCCCGTCTCGCGGGTCCGACGGCCGCACCATCCAGAACCCCGTCCGGTTCCTCGGGGTCGACGGTCCGCGGTGGTTCCTTCGAGGTGTCATCAGTGGGGCCGCCGCCACCGACGGGCGCAAGGCGGCTCCGCTCGTGGAGCTGTTCCGCAGCGCGGTCGTCGTGCGCGACGACCAGGCGCGCCCGCCGCGCGAGCTGCTGCCCTTGCAGGTCCCAGCCCAGCCGACCGTCGAGGGCGCCGAGAACGGGGAGAGCTCCGAGAACGCCGAGAACGGCGACGCGGCAGGCGAAAGCTCCGGAAGTGGCGACGCGACAGCGCAGACGGGCGATGATGGAGCATCTCGCAACGCCGACGACCTCCTTCCCTTCGAGCGCGGACCCGAGATCACGGAGGTGCGTTGACCATGGTGGACATCCAGCGAACCCCACCCACCCCGCGCCCCGACCGGGCTCGGGAGCACGGCCGACGCGAGGGTGTCTCCGCCGCCGACGAAGCACGCGGCCTCTTCGGCCGCCTGGCCGACCGGCTCACCCGGACCACCGACCAGGACGAGGCCGAGGAGCTGCGCGAGGACGCCAAGCGGGTGGGCGCGACTCCCATCTGCGACCTGCCCAACCGTGAGAGGGCCAGGGTGTGCGGGTCGGTGCGGTCTGTGACGCTGCGCCCCCGCGCGGACGTCCCCGCCGTCGTCGTCGAGATCTACGACGGCAGCAAGACCCTCAACCTCGTGTGGCTGGGCCGGCGCGAGATCGCCGGGATCCACGCCGGCGTGCAGCTGCGGGCGACCGGGCGCGTGTCCTACTACCGCGGCATCCCGACCATCTTCAACCCGTTCTACGAAATCGTTCCCACTGGTGGCTGAGGCGGCTGCCCGTCCGCCCGGCGTTCCCGACGGTGACCCGAGCGACTCCGGCCCCTTGACGGTCGAGGAGCTGCTGCGGACCCGGCTGTCGCTCGCCATCGGTGGATGGCGCGGCGCGCTCGAGTCGGCGCTCCCGACGGTGGGGTTCGTCGTCGTGTGGACCTTTGCGCAGGAGGCCCGTCCGGCGATCTACGCGGCTGCCGGCGCCATCGTGGTCCTCGCCGCGATCCGGTTGCTGCGCAAGGAAACCCTGCGGTTTCTCCTGTATGCCGCTGTGGCGGTCGCCGTCGCGGCGTTCTTCGCGCTGCGCTCGGGCAAGGGCGAGGACGCGTTCCTGCCCGGCATGCTCCAGACGGCGGCGGTCGGTCTGGTCCTGGCGATCTCGAACCTCGTGCGATGGCCCTTGTTCGGGTTCCTCATCGCGGCCGCCGACCCTGAGCTGGCCGAGGCGTCCGAACGGCTGCGGGCCAGCACCCGCAAGGGCGCGCCGCAGGACCCTGACTCCGCCTCCCGCGCCGAGGCCGACCAGGCGATGGTGACCGACGCCCTGACCGGCTGGCGGCGCCACCCCGGCGTGGTCCGGGTGGCCAGTCGCGTCGGGTGGGTCATCGTGGCCCTCGACGTGGTCCGGCTGGCCATCATGGTGCCGCTCTACCTCGCCGGTCAGGTGGCGGCGCTCGGAGTGGCCAAGATCGTGCTGGGCTGGCCGGCATACCTGCTGGCTGTCGCCGTCATCGGCGTGCTCCTGCTGCGCGGTAGCACGCCGCTGGACGACAGCAGGCCGGCCCCCGCCTGAACCGCCGGCTACATCGGCCTACCTCGGGCTACTCCGCTCCGCGCGGGACGCGGTGGCCGGGCGAGAGCATCTGCTCGAGGAGGTCCTCGCTCTCGGGGGTGGTGATGAACAGCAGCTCGTCGTGCGCCTCCACCGCGTCGTCGCGGCTCGGGGCGATCGGGCGGTCGTCGCGGATGATGCCGACGAGCACGGTGTCGTCCGGCCAGTCGATCTCGGCGATCCGCTTGCCGATGTAGGGACCTTCGCCGGGCATGGTGAGCTCGACCATGGACGCCTTGGCCTGCTGGAACTCGAAGATGCGCACCAGGTCGCCGACGCTGACCGCCTCCTCGACGAGCGCGGTCATGAGACGAGGCGTCGACACGGCGACGTCTACCCCCCAGGACTCGTCGAACATCCACTCGTTCTTGGGGTTGTTCACGCGCGCCACGGTTCGAGGCACCCCGAACTCGGTCTTGGACAGTAGCGAGACCACGAGGTTGACCTTGTCGTCACCGGTCGCGGCCACGACCACATCACATTCGTGGACCTTCGCCTCCTCGAGGACGGCGATCTCGCAGGCGTCCGCGAGCAGCCACGAGGCGTCGGGGACCCGGGACGCCTGCACGTCGTCGGCGTCCTTGTCGATGAGCAGCACCTGATGACCGTTGTGCAACAGCTCCCGGGCGATGGACCGCCCGACGCTTCCTGCTCCGGTGATGACGACGCGCATGCTGCTCTTTCCGGGAGGGTTCGGTGGGTCAGTGCTCGGGGGGTGCCTGGTCGTACGCCTTCTCGATCCGGCCGACATCGTGCGAAGCGGCGGCGACGTGGACTTGGTCCCCGTCCTGGAAGACGGTGTCATGACCGGGGACGAGGCCGTCTCCCAGACGCGTCACGAAGGCGATGCGCGACGAGGTGAGGTTCTCGATCTCGCTGATCCGCCTGCCGATCCACGCCTTGGACAACGGGACTTGGGCGATCACGACCCGGCCGCTGGGGTCGGTGAGCGCCGGTACGGCGCCTTGGGGGAGCAGCAGGTGGAGCATCTGGTCGGACGTCCAGCGCACCGTCGCCACCGTGGGGATGCCGAGGCGTTGGTAGACCATCGCGCGTCCCGGGTCGTAGATCCGGGCGGCTACGTGCTCCACGCCGAACGTCTCCCGGGCGACGCGGGCGGAGAGGATGTTGGAGTTGTCACCGCTGGAGACCGCCGCGAACGCGTAGGCCTCGTCGATGCGGGCCGCCTTGAGCGTGTCGCGGTCGAAACCCAGACCGGTGACGGTCATGCCCTCGAAGGAGCTGCCCAGCCGCCGGAACGACGCCGGCTCCACATCGATCACGGCCACGTCGTGCCCGTGGTTGCTCAGCGACTTGGCCAGGGTGGACCCCACGCGGCCACAACCCATGATGACGAAGTGCACGCTCGGGACGCTACACCGACCCGGGCCTGACACGGCTGCCGGCCTGGCGCGGCATACAGTGTGCGCGTGGCGAACTCAGGTCGTGTCGTCAAGCGGCTCGTGCTCGGCCGGGCCATGCGCAGCGACAAGCTGGGTGACACGCTCCTGCCGAAGCGGCTCGCCCTGCCCATCTTCGCCAGCGACGCGTTGTCGTCGGTCGCCTACGCCCCCGACGAGATCATGCTCATGCTCGGTCTCGCCGGCGGGGCGTTCGTCACCACGCATTCCTGGCAGGTCGCCATCGGGGTGATCCTCGTCATGGTGGTCGTGGTGGCGTCCTACCGGCAGAACGTGCGCGCCTACCCTTCCGGCGGCGGTGACTACGAGGTGGCCACGGTCAACCTCGGTCCACGGGCCGGCCTGACGGTCGCGAGTGCGCTGCTCGTCGACTATGTGCTCACGGTGGCCGTGTCGATCTCCTCCGGGGTACTGAACGCCGCCACGGCCATCCCCTCGTTGCGCGGGCACGAGGTCCAGGCCGCCGTCGGCCTGGTCGCGATCCTGACCGCGATGAACCTGCGGGGTGTCCGCGAGTCGGGTAAGGCCTTTGCGGTGCCGGTCTACGCCTTCATCGTCGGCATCATCGGGATGGGCCTGTTCGGCGCGTTCCAGTTTGTCACCGGCAACCTGGGCCAGGCCGAGACCGCGAAATATGACTTGGTCCCGGAGGAGGGTCAGGGCCTGGTCGGCATCGCCGCCGCCTTTCTGCTTTTGCGTGCCTTCTCCTCTGGATGCGCTGCGCTCACCGGTGTCGAGGCGATCTCCAACGGTGTCCCCGCGTTCCAGAAGCCCAAGAGCCGCAACGCCGCCACCACGCTGCTGATGATGGGGACGCTGTCGATCACCATGCTCGGAGCCATCGTCTGGCTGGGTCGCGAGACCGGCATCAAGGTGACTGACGACCCCGCCACCCAGCTGACCCTCAACGGGCAGCCGGTCGGGCCGTCGGTCGTCCCCGACACGGTGCTGGGACAGCTCGCCAAGGCGATCTTCGGGGGTTTCACCCCCGGTGTGGTGTTCGTCTCGATCGTGACGGGGCTGATCCTCATCCTCGCGGCCAATACGGCGTTCAACGGGTTCCCGGTCCTCGGCTCGATCCTGGCCAAGGACGGCTACCTGCCCCGACAGCTGCACACCCGCGGCGACCGCCTCGCGTTCTCCAACGGCATCCTCATCCTCGCGGCGGCCGCCGCGTTGCTGATCGTGGCCTACCAGGCAAAGGTCACCTCACTCATCCAGCTCTACATCGTCGGTGTCTTCGTGTCCTTCACCCTCAGCCAAAGCGGCATGATCCGGCACTGGAACCGCCACCTCAAGACCGAGACCGACCCCAAGGAGCGTGCGCGAATGAGGCGTTCGCGCGTCATCAACGCGGTGGGGGCGTTGATGTCGGCGACGGTGCTGCTCGTTGTCCTCGTCACCAAGTTCCAGGCCGGCGCGAAGTACGCCATCGCGGCGATGGCGGTGCTGTTCCTGCTGATGCTCGGCATCCGGCGGCACTACTCCCGGGTCAACGACGAGCTCAAGCTCGCTGACGACGAGACGCCGCTCCTGCCGAGCCGGGTGCACTCGATCGTGCTGATCTCCAAGCTGCACAAGCCTGCGATGCGCGCAGTGGCCTACGCGCGAGCCACCCGGCCGACCGTCCTCGAGGCGGTGACGGTCGACGTCGACCCAGACGAGACCGCGGCCTTGCAGGCCGAGTGGAGCCGACGCGAGATCCCGGTGCCCCTCAAGGTGCTGTCCTCGCCCTACCGCGAGATCACCCGCCCCGTCATCGACTACGTCCGCTCGATCCGCAGCGGCAGCCCACGCGACGTGGTCGTGGTCTACATCCCGGAGTATGTCCTTGGTCGGTGGTACGAGCAGATCCTGCACAACCAGAGCGCGTTGCGGCTCAAGGCCCGCCTGCTCTTCACCCCCGGTGTCATGGTCGCGAGCGTCCCGTGGCAGCTGCGCTCCTCCGAGGGCCGCGCAGACGACTCGGTGTTCGACGGACCCGTGGGCGGGTCGGTTCGCCGCGGACCGCGATGACACAGCGAGCCGGGCCGGCATGACGGTCCGGTCGCTCGTCGGGACCGAAGCGGTGCTCGACGTCGGACCTGTCGCCCACGGCGGACACTGTGTTGCCCGGCTCGACGGGCGGGTGGTGTTCGTGCGCCACGCCATCCCGGGTGAGCGAGTGCTCGTCCGGGTCACGGAAGGCGACGAGGAGAGCCGGTTTCTTCGCGCCGATGCGGTCGAGGTCAAGGCTGCCTCGCCGGACCGGGTGACACCGCCCTGCCCGTATGCCGGTCCGGGCCGGTGCGGCGGATGCGACTTCCAGCACGTCACGCCCGCCCACCAGCGGCAGCTCAAGGCCGCGGTGGTGCGCGAGCAGTTCCAGCGGCTCGCCCGGCTGGATCTGGACGAGCTGTTTCCGGGTTTCGAGGTCGAGCCGCTACCGGGCAGGCCGGACGGGCTTCGCTGGCGTACCCGGGTGGAGTTCGCAGCCGGCGACGACGGCCGGCTCGGCTTGCGGCAGCACCGGTCCCACGACGTCGTCGTCCTGGACGACTGCCTGATCGCAGATGAGCGCGTGATCGCCTCGCGAGTTCTCGCGCGCTCGTGGTTGTGCCACGACGGGGTCGACGTCGTCGCGGCGGACGCCCCCGCGCGCCCTGTCTTCGTCACCCTTCCCGAACGAGGCCGCACTCCCACCGTGCGCCAGCGGGTCGAGGTCCCCGGCTGGTCGGGTGAGTTCCGGGTCAGTGCCCGTGGGTTCTGGCAGGTGCACCCCAGCGCCGCACCGGCGTTCGTCGAACACGTCCTGACCATCCTGTCGCCACGACCGGGGGAGGGCTGCCTCGACCTGTACGCCGGTGTCGGGCTCTTCGCCCTTGCGCTGGCCGACGCGGTGGGGCCCACCGGGTCGGTCCTTGCGGTCGAGGGGTTCCGTCCGGCCGTGGTCGACGGGCTCGCCAACGCCGCGGACCGCCCCCAGGTGGAGTTCCGGCACGGGCGGGTGGATCAGGTGATGCACGGGGTAGTCCGGCGTCACGGGCGGTCGGATCTCGTCGTGCTCGACCCGCCCCGCACGGGCGCTGGCCGCTCGGTTGTCGAGGACGTCGTCGCCACCGGTCCGCGGGCGGTGGCCTACGTCGCCTGTGACCCTGCCGCGCTGGCGAGGGATACGGCGTACCTGCATGAGGCGGGCTATCGGCTCACCTCGGTGCGCGCCTTCGACGCCTTCCCCATGACGCACCACGTCGAGTGCATCGCCGGGTTCGTCCCCGCGTGACGCTGGACCCGACTCGGCTGTACGCGCGGCCGCTTCGGCATAGGCTCAGAAGCGCAGAACGAGCGCACAAGGAGCGCGGAACGAGCACGGAGCAACCGTGGAGAAGGCCGTCGAGATGTGGTTAACTATCTTGACGTCAAGATAGTTGTGCGAGGTAAGGAGTCCACTGATGGACAGCTCGGTGAACAGCTTCGGTGCCAGGGGTCAGCTCGCGGTCGGTGACGACAGCTACGAGATCTACCGTCTCGACACGGTCGAGGGGAGCGCGACGCTGCCCTACA
>NZ_JBDTKA010000099.1:0-17770 GCF_039935575.1 Lapillicoccus sp. | reverse complement strand
GCGAGCAGATCGCTGCGACCGCCTCCATCTCCGCCGCCGACGAGCAGATCGGCGAGCTCATCGCCGAGGCGATGGACAAGGTCGGCAAGGAAGGGGTCATCACCGTCGAGGACTCCAACACGATGGGTCTCGAGCTCGAGCTCACCGAGGGGATGCGCTTCGACAAGGGCTACATCTCGCACTACTTCGTGACCGACACCGAGCGCATGGAGACCGTCCTCGACGACGCCTACGTGCTCGTGGTCAACAGCAAGATCAGCAGCGTCAAGGACCTGTTGCCCGTGCTGGAGAAGGTCATGCAGTCGGGCAAGCCGCTGCTCATCATCGCCGAGGACATCGACGGTGAGGCGCTCGCGACCCTGGTCGTGAACAAGATCCGGGGGACCTTCAAGTCCGTCGCGGTCAAGGCGCCCGGTTTCGGCGACCGCCGCAAGGCCATGCTCGGCGACATCGCCATCCTCACCGGTGGCCAGGTCGTGTCCGAGGAGGTCGGTCTCAAGCTCGAGAACGCCGACCTGGACCTGCTCGGTCGGGCCCGCAAGGTGGTCGTCACCAAGGACGACACGACCATCGTCGAGGACCAGGAGGACCGGTCCGCGATCGAGGGCCGGATCAACCAGATCAAGGCCGAGATCGAGAAGTCGGACTCGGACTACGACCGCGAGAAGCTCCAGGAGCGCCTCGCCAAGCTGGCCGGCGGCGTCGCCGTCATCAAGGCAGGCGCGGCCACCGAGGTCGAGCTCAAGGAGCGCAAGCACCGCATCGAGGACGCCGTCCGCAACGCCAAGGCGGCCGTCGAAGAGGGAATCGTCGCCGGTGGTGGCGTGGCTCTCATCCAGGCCGTCAAGAAGGTCTTCGACAAGCTCGACCTCGAGGGTGACGAGGCTACCGGCGCCAACATCGTGCGCGTCGCGGCCGAGGCTCCGCTCAAGCAGATCGCCATCAACGCCGGCCTCGAGGGCGGCGTCGTGGCAGAGAAGGTCCGCGGCCTCAAGAAGGGTCACGGTCTGAACGCCGCGACCGGCGAGTACGTCGACATGCTCAAGGCCGGCATCAACGACCCGGTCAAGGTGACCAGGTCCGCGCTGCAGAACGCCGCGAGCATCGCCGCGCTGTTCCTCACCACCGAGGCAGTCATCGCCGACAAGCCCGAGAAGGCTCAGCCGGCGATGCCCGGCGGCGACGGTGGCATGGGCGGCATGGACTTCTGAGTCCAGCACCACCCCGCTCCAACGCGAGGCGGCTCCCCGATAGGGGGGCCGCCTTCGCGCATACCCATCACAGCCTTGCCGTATGCCGGTGCGCTCGTCAGTGGGCGAACATCCCGCGCACCCCCTCCTCGGTCTCACGGTAGGTCCCGCTGGCTCGGGCGGTGAGGGCGGCGATCTGGGCGAGGTCGGAGCGGACCCGGTCCTGCAGGGCGGCCCACTCGGTGACCAGGCCCTGGAACTCGGCGGCGGCCGCGCCGGACCAGGACCCTTCGAGCGAGCTGAGCCGGGCGTGCATGGCGCCTACCGACGACTCGATGTCGCCGGCGATGCCGGACATGTCTGACGAGGCCGCCTGGATGCGGTCGGTGTCGACGGTGAACACGAGAACTCCTTGGGTTGTCGGGTGCTGTCCTGTCGACCGTAAGCAACGGGCGCATACCGGCGCGTGCGTTGTCCACAGGCTCGCGGCTACGGTGACTCCCGATGAGCATCTGGATCGACCAGCCGATCTGGCCGCGACACGGCACCGTGTTCGCGCACCTCGTCAGCGACGCCTCGCTCGCCGAGCTGCACGAGTTCGCAGCCCGGGTCGGGTTGCACCCGCGCTCGTTCGAGGGCGACCACTACGACGTGCCGCACGAGCGGTATGCCGCGGTCTTGGCCGCTGGGGCGACTTCGACCTCCGGCGGCAACGTCGTGCGCCTGCTGGTCGCCAGTGGCCTGCGGCTACGCAAGCGCAAGGGTGACTGGCCGGTGGCGCGGGTGCCGTCGATGGTCTTCCCGGACGGGACGACAGCCTCGGTCGACCTCATCGCCTCAGACCGGCTGATCGACCGGCCAGGGGTGTTCGCCGCGATGGTGTTCGTACAAGATGTCGACGGCCGGTTCGCGCTGGTGCACTCGCCGCGCCGCGACTCGTGGGGGTCACCGGGCGGCTGGCTCGAGGCGGGCGAGCCCGCAGCCGTGGGTGCGGTGCGCGAGGTGGCGGAGGAGACCGGGCTGGTCCTGGCCGGACGTGACCTGACGCCATGCGCGTACGAGCGGTTCGAGATCACCGGTGCGGTCCTGGGTCGGTGGCTCCCGGGACGCAGCTACCTGCAGGTCTTCCGCGCGCAGCTCGCAGCCGCGGGGCCCGTGCTGACCGCCAGCGAGGACGACGTGGACGGCTGGCAATGGGTGGACTGGGTGCAGCTCGAGGCGTTGTGTGGTGACGAGTTCTGGTGGCCGCTGGCAGAGCGTCTGTTCGGCTGACGAGGGCCGTTCAGGCCAGGCCACGGTGCGGCCACGGTGCGGCCACGGTGCAGCCACGGTGCAGCTACGGTGCAGCTACGGTGCGGCGATTGGCGGACGACAACCCAACGCCCCGGAACCACCCACCGGCTGTTAGTCCAGCTGGGCCAACCGGGCCAGCTCACGAGCGACGTTCTCACGGGCCGGGTCCTCCCAGTGCTCGGTCCCGTAAGCCGACAGGTAGATGCCGTCGGGACCGACCAGGCCGCGCAGGATCGCGGTGCGCCCCAGGCGGTACACCTCGTCGGGCACCGCGGCATACTCCTCCCGCACCTGACCGCAGTAACCGTCGAAGCGCTCCCGCGGAGCCGCGAGGATCCAGAGGTCGGCATCGTGGAAGGCCCGCTGGAGAGACGAGCCGTGCGGCACCTCGTGGGCCGCGGTCATCTCGACCAGCTCGACGACGACGGCCGTATCCGTCGCGGCGAGACCGGCCCGGGGGAGCACCGTGGTTGCCAGCCGGGCGCTCGCGGCCTCGTTGGCGCCCGGGGAGGCGGCGGGGTCGTACTGCGCGTCGTGCAGCCAAGCCGCGACCCGGGCCAGCCTGGCCTCGTCCTCGGTGAGCTCGCCGGCGTCGGTGAGATCCTCGAGAGCCCAGAACATCTCCACCAGGTGCCGGGTCGAGTGGTAGCGGCGGTGCGACTCGGTCCAGCGAGCCAGCAGCTCGGCACCGACGGCGGCGACGTCGTCAGGGTCAGCGTCCGGGTTGAGGGAAACCAGGTCCGCAGCCCACCGGGTGATCAACCCCGGCACAGGACGCGCTCCAGGTAGTCGTTGCCGAAAACCCGGTTCGGGTCGACCTCGTCGCGCACGCGTAAGGCGTCGTCGAAGCGTGGGTAGAGCGGCGCCAGCGCCTCTGAGTCAAGGGTGTGCAGCTTGCCCCAGTGCGGCCGGCCGCCGACGCCCGTGAGCACGTGCTCGACTGCAGTGAAGAACTCGGCGAACGGTTCACGGTAGTAACGGTGCACCGCCAGATAGGCGGTGTCCCGCCCGTATGCCGTCGACAACCATACGTCGTCGGCCGCGGCGACGCGGATCTCCATCGGGAAGGAGATTCGCCAGCCCCGGTCGGCGATGAGGCGACGGACGGCGCGTAACGCGTCGGGGAGCTCGGCGAGCGGGAGGGCATACTCCATCTCTCGGAACCGGACCCGGCGCCGCGACGTGAAGACCCGGTGGGACTGGTCGGTGTAGGCGCGGTCCGAGACCAGGTGGGCAGCGGCCCGGTTGACCGTCGGTATGAGGCTGGGCACCGTGCTGCCGAGCAGGCAGGTGACTGCGAAGACACCGTTAGACATCAGCTCGTCGTCGATTATATTGCGCCACAGAGGAATTGGGTGTCCCGGGGTGTCCACGGGCATTCGGGTGTTCGACTTCACCAGCGCAGTGTCGGTGTGGGGGAACCAGTAGAACTCGACGTGGTCGGTCGCCGCCATGCGTTCGGCGAAACCGTCCAGGACGCCGTCCAGCGGCTCCGGGTGCTCGTCCGCAGAGAGGAGGAACTCGGGAACGCACTGCAGCGTCACCTCGGTCAGCACGCCGAAGGCACCGAGGCCGACGCGAGCCGCCTCGAACAGGTCCGACCGCTGATCGGCCGAGCAGGTCACCACCGAACCATCGGCCAGCACCATCCGCATCGCCCGGACCTGACCGGCCAGTCCGGTGAACCGCGCTCCGGTGCCATGGGTTCCGGTGGAGATGGCACCCGCCAGCGTCTGTGCGTCGATGTCGCCCGTGTTCTCCAGGGCGAGCCCATGGGTGCGCAGCAGAACCGATAGGTCTCGCAGCCGGATGCCGGCGCCGACCGTGACGAGCCCGGACGAGCGGTCCGCACTCCGGACGCCAGAGAGTCGATCCAGCCGCAACGAGACCCCCTCGGTGACCGCTATCGGAGTGAACGAGTGCCCCGCACCCAGGGGACGGACTCTGCGCCCAGATGCCTTGGCGGACAGCAGGACTGCGGCGACCTCACTCTCGTCAGCCGGCGTTCGCACCTCGGCGAACGTCATCGCTGCTGACCGCCCCCAGTTCTGCCAGCCGCCCGTCTTCCCGGGTGCCGTCATCGAACCTCGCGCAGCACTACGTCCGCGATGTTCGGCATGTCAGAACACCTGGTCCTCACCGCGGTAGGTCGGCCACACCTGCGCGACGGCGCCGTCGACCACCAGGTGCACCTCGCGCAGGTGCTCGGCCGACTCTCCGGCTTTCGCGTGCCGCAGCCACACCTGGTCGCCGACCTGCAGCCGGACGGCCGAGGCGCCGCGCACCGGCGTCTGAACTTCTCCCGGTCCTTCCTGTCCGACGTAACGAAGCCCAGGCGGGTCCGCGAGGACCGGAAGCCGGTCTGCTCCGGGAGGCCCCGAGGCCACCCAGCCACCACCGGCCAGCGTGGCGACCTGACGCCCCGGCCGCCGAACCACCGGCAGCACGAAGAACGACGCGGCGGCGGGGTGGAAGTCGCGGTAGCGGTCGAACAGCCCCGGACCCATCAGGCCGGACCCGGCCGCGACCTCGGTGACCGACTCGTCTGCGGAGGTGGTCTCCAAGGAGCCCGTGCCGCCCCCGTTGACGAACTCGAGGTCCGCGATATCCCGCACGGCGGCGACCGTCGCGGCCCGGCGCTCCACCAGCTCCGCGGCCGATCGCCGCTGCATCACCCTGACGGCGCGAGGTCGGACCCCACCGCCGCGGTTTCCCACGCCGGCGATCTGCCCCTCGTACGCCATCATCCCCACAAGCTCGAACCCCGGGCGGTCGACGATCTGCCGAGCCAGTCGCGCAGCCGCGCCCGGCGAACGCACGGGAGACCGGAGCGCTCCGAGGTGCAGCCCGGGCGCCGGACGGTAGGCGGCGTCCAGCTCGAGACAGACGCGCACGGGCGGCCGCGAGCTGGCTGGCCGCACCCGGTCCACGATGTCCAGCTGCGCGACGTCGTCCACCATCAGCGTGATCGACGACGACGCCGACTCGTCGCCGGTCAGGGCGGTCAGGGCGGCCCGGTTGACGGTCGGGTAGCCGACCACAATGTCGTCGAACCCATTGCGGTGCAACCACAACGCCTCAGGCAGCGCATACGCGAGCAGCCCGGAGAAGCCGGATAGGTCCACGGTTCGCCGGATCAACGACCGGATCCGCACCGACTTCGTGGCGAGTCGAATGGTCCTCCCGTTCGCCCGACGGACCAGGTCGGTGGCGTTGGACTGCAGCGCGGCGTCGTCGAGCACACCGAACGGCGGGTCCAGATCCGCGACCGCGGCGCGCAGGGTGCTCGACGGCGTGGCCCAGATCGTCATGGAGCCACTGACCCATCGCGGACGGTGGCGCGGGCGGCGGCATATCGGACCCGGCGACGGTGCCGCGCGATGTCCTCGGCGCACGCGCGGAGTGCGGCGCGGGCGCCCTCGGCGTCGGCGTCGATCAGGAACTGCAGGGTCAGTCCGTCCAGCAACGCAACGACCTGGCGCGCGAGGACGTCCACAGGTCGGTCCCAGGCGATGCCACGCACTGCAGCGATCTCCTCGAGCACCCCCGTGACGGCCAGGGGGTATGCCGCGTAGCGCACCTTGGCCGGGTCGGCCAGCGCCGGCTCGCGCAGCGACATGGCGGTGATCTCGTAGACGACCTGGTGCACCTGCGGCTCGCTCTCGACCAGCTCCCAGTACGCCAGCAGAGCTCGGTGCACGGTGTCGACGAGGGACCCGCCCCGTACGACGGCCGCCGCTGCTGCGGAGAGCTCGCGGGGAAGCAGGTCCGCGGCGAGCTCGGTCAACAGCTCGTTGCGGCTGTCGAAGCAGTAGTGGAAGGACCCTTGCGGCATCCCGGCCTCGGCGCAGATCGCGCGCGTCGTCGCCCCTGCCACGCCATGGTCCAGCAGCACCCGCCACGCCGCGTCGAGCAACAGAGCGCGCCGTTCGGCGGCGGCGATACGCGGCATGACGGATATCGTCCGGGCAACCCGGCAGCCAGGTCAAGACATTCGGAGGAGTTCTTGGTCACGCGACCAAGTTGCCCGACCAGATCACTTGACGGAGAGCGGGCGGGACCCCGATAGTCGCCGGCATGAGCAGTGCTGCGACAACCGACGAGCCCGTACGCGCCCGCGCTCGGGTCGCGGTGTGGGTCGCGTTCGCGGCCCAGGGCCTCGGGTTCGCGACGGTGCTGACCCATCTCCCGGCCCTGAAGGACCGCTGGGGGCTGGACGACCTCGCGGTCACGGCCATCATGTTCTGCGTCGCACTGCTCGCCGGTGGGGGTTCGGTCCTGGCTGCTGTCCTGGCCGGCCGGGTGGGGAGCGGGACGACGCTGCGCCTCGCGCTGGCCACGGCGGCGGTCGGTCTCACGGTGACAGGACTGGCCCCGTCGTTCGTGGTGTTCTGCGTCGGGATCGGTGTCTATGGCCTGGCCCTCGGGCTCATCGACGCCACTACGAATATGCAGGCGGTCGCGTTGGAGGCCGAGTACGGCCGGTCCATCCTGACGTCGTTCCACGCGGCGTGGAGTGTCGGCGGGATCCTCGGAGCCCTGGCGACAGCAGGCGCGTCCGCGCTCGACTTGGGGCTGGCTCCGGCACTGCTCCCCGTGGCCGCGGTCATGGTCCTCGTCGCCGGCGCCCCGTTCCTGCGCGCCGGTCCCCCGGCCGGTGGGCCGGCAGGCCCCGAAGGTCGTGGTCCTGCGACTCCCTGGCGGTCGCTGGCCCTCCTGGGCTCCGCACTGGTCCTGTTCTACGTCGCCGACTCAGCGGCCGCCTCGTGGTCGTCGATCTACCTCAGTGACGTGCTGCTGGCGTCGGCGACCGTGGCACCGCTGGCGTACGGCGCTTACCAGGCCACCAGCCTGGGCTCACGACTCGTCGGTGACCTGGTCGTGCGCCGGCGGGGCCCGGTAACGGTGGTCCGCAGCGCCGCCGTGGTCGGGATCCTCGGACTGTTCCTGGTCATCGCCGCGCCGGCCCCGGCCCTCGCGATCGCCGGTTTCGCCGTCCTGGGCGCCGGTCTGGCCGTAGTGGCGCCCCTGACGTTCGCCGCCGCCGGCCGACTCGCCGGCCCCGACCCGGGCCGGCGGCAGCGGATCGACGCGCTGGTGGCGAGGCTCAACCAGTTCAACTACCTCGGGTTCGTCCTCGGCGGGGTGGTCACGGGCCTGATCAGCACGGGGAGCGGTCTGCGGGGAGGCTTCGTGGTGCCGCTGGTGGCGGTGGTGCTGATCTTGCCGCTCGCTCGCGCCTTCGCCACCGCGGCCACGTCCAGGCACGACCACCTCTGACGTCCCGGCCCCTCGACTCGACGCCCCAAGCCGCGACTCGACGCTGCGTCGAGCCGCATGACGCCCCATCCATGGTGGGTCAAGTGACCTGACGCAGCGTCGAATCGGTCTGGGCCGGCAGCCAGGCTCACCGTTCTGGACCGGCCAGCTGCGGGGGCAGCGGTTCCGAGTGGACGACGGTCAGAGCCGAGACCGCTCGGGTGAGGACGACGTAGAGCCGGCGCAGTCCGGTCCGAGTGTCCGGCTCGTGCGCCGCGATCGCGGCCGGTTCGACGACGACCACATTGTCGAACTCCAGGCCCTTGGCCACGGCTGCAGGGACGAGGACGACCTGATGGTCGACGTCTCCGTGGTCGGCGCCCAGCACGCCGTGCTCGATTCCATTCTTGCGCAACGCAGTCGAGAGATCCGCAACCATACCGACTGGCGAAATAACCCCTAGGGAACCAGGTTCGGCCGCCATCGTCGACACGACCTGCACGACCCGGGTGACGACCTCGGGACCGGCCACCCGGACCACGTCGAGCCGCCCCGGGTTGTCCCGAACCGAGACCGGAGCTCCCAACCCGGGCGCCATCGACGGCAACAGTCGGGCGGCATAGTCGATCACGGAAGCCGGCACCCGGAAGCCGCGATCGAGGATCTCGACGTGTGCACCAGGTTTGCCCAGGTGCTCCAGCGACGCCGCCCAGGACTCGGTCGCCCAGGCGGTAGTGCCCTGCGCGATGTCCCCGAGCACCGTCGCCGAGCCGGTCGAGCACCGTCGTCCCACCGCGCGCAGCTGCATCGGCGAGAGGTCCTGAGCTTCGTCGAGGACGACATGGCCGAGGCTCGGGGTGCGGTCGATGAGGTCGGTCAGCTCGTCCAGCAGCACCGCGTCGGCCGCGGTCCATTGCGCGGAACCCTTCGTGCGCGGCGGTTTCGACCAGGTCAACAGAGTCTGCTCTGCCTCGGAGAGCAGGCCGTCGGCATGTGCGGCCAGCGCCGTCGGGTTGCTCCACAGCTCGAACAGGACCTGCCTCGGGTCGAGGGCCGGCCACACCTGCGACGTGTAGGCCTTGACCGCTGTGCTGCGAGCGACGGCGTCCTGAACCCGGTCGTCGGGTGAGTCACCGCTGAGCTCCATCGCCAACAGCACGCGGTGCGCAAGGCGTTGCGGCAATACGCCCCGGGCTGCGCCATAACGGATCTGACGTTCCCGCAGCTCGCCCAGGATCTCGCGGACCTCGTCTGCCGGGACCCGCCACTTGCGTGCTCCGCGCGGGACGACCAGGGGCTCTGTCGGGTGGGCGACGTGGGACCATACGGCCCGTTCGAGCAGCTCACCCATCCGGGGGTCGCCCTTGAGCACCGCGACCGCGGCCCGGTCGAGGGCGCGCACGGGGACGGTCGCGGTCAGGTCTTCGATGGTGGTGTGCCGGACGTCGACCTCACCCAGGGCAGGCAGGACGGCACCGATGTGGTCGAGGAAGGCGCGGTTCGGGCCCACCACCAGCACTCCCGAACGCACCAACCGGCCCCGGTACGCATACAGCAACCAGGCGGCCCGGTGCAGGCCGACGGCGGTCTTGCCGGTGCCGGGTGCCCCCTGCACGCAGATGGTCGTTCCCGCGTCGGCGCGGACGATCTCGTCCTGCTCCGGCTGGATGGTCGCGACGATGTCGCGCATCGGGCCCACCCGCGGACGCTCGATCTCGTCGGCGAGGATCCGGCTACGCCCGACGTCCGCTGGTTCAGGGGCGGTGAGATGCTCGTCCTCGTATGCGGTCAGCTGGCCACGGTCGACCCCGAACCGGCGGCGCAGCCGCACCCCCATCGGTTCGGTGCGGCTCGCGCGGTAGAACGCACCGGACAGGTCCGCGCGCCAGTCGATGACGAGCGGGTCCCCAGCCTCGTCGTTGACGTGCCGGCGCCCGACATACCAGCGCTCCGGGTCACTCCCAGGGTGGACTGGACGCTCGAGGTCGAGCCGTCCGAAGAACAGGGTGCTACGGGGGTCGTCGACGAGCTGGGCAGCCCGGCGTTGCAGCGTCAGGGCCAGGAGCTCGTCGGAGACGCGGTCGCCGCCGGCGGCTCGCATGGACAGGGTGTGCTCGCGCATCCGGGCCAGCTCGACACGGGCCCGGGCGAGGTACGCCTGTTCCTCGGACAGGCCGTCGGGAGGATGGCTGGGCGGATGGCTGGGCGGATGGCTGGGAGGCAGGTCGGTGGGCATAACGAAGGGGCCCTCCACAGGGGTGCGGTTGCGAAAAGGCAAGCGCAGCAATCTACCTGTGGGGGCCCCCTCTGAGGTAGCCGGCCCGCGAACCAGGGAAAAGGCGGGCGGCTTACCTCCCCTAGCCGGGACGGGCGGCCAGGGTGACCTTGAGGTCCTGCTGTTGTGAGCCGCGGACGACGGTCATGGTCACCGTGTCGCCCACCTTGTGCTCGTGAATGGCCGCGACGAGAGACTCAGAGGACTGGATCGACTGACCGTCGATGGCGATGACGGCGTCGCCCGCCTGCAGGCCTGCTGTCGCCGCCGGGGTGCCGGCCGTGACCGCGTGGACGAGCGCCGCCTGGCGCTTCGAGCTGCCGTCGGTGACGGTGGTGTCGGTTGCCGAGACACCGATGTAGGCGTGCGCGGCCTTGCCGCTCGAGATCAGCTGGTCGGCGATCGACTTGGCCTCGTTGGACGGGATGGCGAAGCCGATGCCGATGCTGCCGCTCTGGCTGCTGGAGGACGAGCCCAGCGACGCGATCGAGCTGTTGATCCCGATCAGCTTGCCGTCCGCGGTCACCAGGGCACCACCGGAGTTGCCGGGGTTGATCGCGGCCGAGGTCTGGATCGCGTTGGTGACCACGGGGCCGGCGGTCCCCGAGCCTGGCGTCTGACCCGGCGACCCCTGCTGGCCCTGCTGGCCCTGCTGGCCCTGGGGGGACTCACTCGCCTGGGTGGACACCGGGCGGTTGAGCGCGCTGACGATGCCGGTTGTGACGGTTCCGGAGAGCCCCAGCGGGTTGCCGATGGCCATGACCGGCTGGCCCACGGTGAGTGACTTGGAGTCACCGATGCTCATCGGGACCAGGTCACTGGGCGGGTTGGAGATGAGCAGCACGGCGAGGTCGGTGGTCGGGTCGGTGCCGACGATCTTCGCGTCATAGGTGCGGCCGTCGTTGAGGGTGACGCTGATCGTGGCGCCCGTTCCCGCGCCGGTGGCGACGTGGTTGTTGGTGAGGATGTGGCCCTGACTGTCGAGGACGACGCCCGAACCCTGGCCCTGGGCCTGCGCGCTGGCGACGGTGATCGACACGACGCTCGGGGCCACCGCCTTGGCGGTCGCGGTCCAGTCCGGCGCCGTGGCGCTGCCCTGGATGACCTGCGGCGAAGAGCTCCCGTTGGACTGGGTCGTGGTCGCGGCGGTGGTGGTCGCCGCCACGGTGGGTGCGGCATAACGGGTCGCGACGAAGGTCCCGCCACTAGCCAGGACCGCGGCGAGAAGCGCGACCGCGGTCAGCTGGCCGACGCCCCTGCCGCCCTTGTTCCTCGGCGCAGGGGTCGGGGTGGGCGTGGGGGTCGGGTAGACCGGGTGGCCGCCACTCATCCCATTGCTGCCACCTTCGCCATTGCCGCCATTGCCGCCACCCACTCCCGCACCGAACCACTCTGTACGCGGCGCCTCCTGCGGCGTGCCGAAGCCGTAACCCTGGTTCGGGTTCGAGGCCCACAGCGGGGGGCTGGTGCGCTCGAGGGCCTGCGTGCGCTCGGTGCTGTCGCCGGAGACGGCCGGCGCTCCGGTGTGCTCCGCGCCTTCGTTGGCGGGCGTCTCGTCGGGGGTCGGACTCCCGGAGCTCCCTGGGTGCGTCTGCTGCGTCATCGGTAGTTCCCTCTCTGGCTCGCCGGGTCCGGTGGGACCTCCTGGCTCTCTGATGACCACTAGACCTCGTCGTCGTCAACGTGCGCTTTGGCATCCCTGTGAAGGTGCTGTGGGAGTTCGAGAACGAAGGTCGCGCCGCCGCCAGGGGTCTGCGCGACGCCGACCTTGCCGTCGTGGGAGGCCACGATGGCGGCCACGATGGCGAGCCCAAGGCCGTTACCCCCACCCGCGCCGCTGCGACTGCGTGCGGGGTCGGCCCGGTAGAACCGCTCGAAGACACGCCGCGCCCGGGCGGCGTCGATCCCCTCGCCGTGGTCGCGGACCTCCAGCGCCGCGATCCCGCCGGGCCGGATCCCGACCGCGATCTCGACCGGTGTGCCTGAGGGGGTGTGGTTGAGGGCGTTGGAGACCAGGTTCGTCACGACCTGGCGCAGCCGTTGCTCGTCGCCGGCCACGTGCACCGGGCCGAGCGGGCCGCCGATGCCGACGAGCCGCACGTGCCGGTCGGGCGCCAGAACCCGCGCGTCCTGGGTGGCGTCCCCGGCCAGGACCGCCAGGTCGACGTCGTCGATGTCCATCCGGCGTTCGCCGTCCAACCGAGCGAGCACGAGGAGGTCGTCGACCAGGCCCGACATCCGCGCAGCCTCGCCCTCGACGCGCCCGAAGGCGAGGGCGACGTCCTCGGGTTTGCTCACAGCACCCTGCCGGTAGAGCTCGGCGTACCCACGCACGGTCGCCAGCGGCGTACGCAGCTCGTGCGAGGCATCGGCGACGAACTGGCGCATCCGCTCCTCAGAGGCCTCCCGCACGGCGAACGAGTGCTCGACCTGGCTCAGCATCGCGTTGAGCGACCGCGACAGGGAGGCCACCTCGTCTCGGCTCTGGGGCTCGGGAACACGCTGGCTCAGGTCACCCGCCGCGATGGCCGCGGCGGTGTCCTCGATCTGGGTGAGGGGTCGGAAGGCGCGCCGCATCAGGAACCACCCGATCAGCAGGGCCGCGGCGAGCACGACGAGGCCGATGAGCGCGGCGTAGGCTCGCACGCTGCGCAGGGTGTCTTCCATCTGGCGCAGCGGAACCGCGACAACGTAGACAGCGTCGCGGTTCTGGTTCTGACCGGCGACGGCCCGCCACTTGAGGTCGTCGTCGGCGGTGTCGACCGAGCCGACAGTGAACGGCATCATCTTGATCACCCGGGGGTCGGTCGCGGCCAGGGGAGGGATCGCCGGCTGGGCACCGGGCTCGGTCGCGGCCTCGGCGACCCGGACGCCACCCGAGCCGTCAGGGCGGAACAGCCGGACGGTGAAGTTCGGCTGGATGGTCTGCGAGCCCCCGCTGCCGTAGGCCACGGCCGCGGCGATCTCGCCGTAGGTCCGCAGCTCCTCGTCGGTGCGGTCCAGCAGGTAGGTGCGCAGCAGCACGTTGACGATGAGGCTGGACACCAAGAGAGCCGGCGCGAGCAGGACGGCGACCACGGTGAGCAGCCGGACCCGCAGCGGTATGCCGCCGACCGCCGCGCGCAGCGAGTCGCGGCGCTGCGCGAGCAGGCTCACGCGGTGGCGCTGCCCGGGGGCAGGCGCAGCACGTAGCCGATGCCGCGCTTGGTGTGGATCAGGGCCGGCTCGACAGTGTCCACCTTGCGGCGTAGGTAGGAGATGTAGGACTCGACGATGCCGGACTCGCCACGGAAGTCGTAGTCCCAGACGTGATCGAGGATCTGCGCCTTGGACAGCACCCTGTTGGGGTTGAGCATGAGGTAGCGCAACAGCTTGAACTCCGTCGGCGACACCTCGATGACCCTGCCACCTCGCCGGACCTCGTGCGAGTCGTCGTCGAGCTCGAGGTCGTGGAAGGTGAGGGTGGCCGTGTTGGTATCCCCTCCCCGGGTGCGCCGCAACACCGCGCGGATCCGGGCGACGACCTCCTCGAGGCTGAACGGCTTGGTGACGTAGTCGTCCCCCCCGACCGTCAACCCCTTGATCTTGTCGTCGATCGAGTCCCGCGCGGTGACGAACACGATCGGCAGCTGCCGACCGGACTCGCGCAGCCGGCGGGTGACCTCGAAACCGTCCATGTCGGGAAGCATGACGTCGAGGACGACGAGGTCGGGGCTGCGCTCGGAGGCGCTGGTGATCGCGGACCGTCCGTCGCTCGCCACGGAGACCTCGAACCCAGCGAACCGCAGCGAGGTAGCCAGCAGCTCACGGATGTTGGGCTCGTCCTCGACGACGAGCAGGTTGGCTTCGGGCGTCGCGTGGGGGGTCGTGTCGGTCGTCACGACAAGTGAGTCTGTGACGCATACCTGTGAGTTTGCTGGGAGTCAGCCGAACGCGGTGCTGGGTATGCGGCGGGCCGGCATCAGGACGGGGAGCAGCTGACCGGGGTGGCGAAGCCGTTGGCGTTGGCGAGGTGGGCGCTCAGGACGGACACCCCGATCGACCCGGCCGTGCCGTCTCCGGACTTGGCGTAGACCACCGCGACGACGGCGCCGTGGCGGTCCAGGATCGGCCCGCCCGAGTTGCCGTGGTCGACGGCGGTGCTCGACCTCATCGCAAACCCACCCTTCAGCTGGGTGTCCACGAACCAGCCCTCGACGGTCCCCGTGCTGGTGAAGACGGGGCCACCGAGGGGATATCCGATGGCCGCGACGTGCTGTCCGATGGCGGCATTGCCTGGTGCCAGCGGAAACGGCACGGGAAGGGTCGCGTCGGTGTGGATGACGGCAAGGTCGATGTCCGAGGCCTGGCTGACGTCCTTGACCTTGATCTCCCGTCCGTCGACCGTGTCGACCTGGATCAGGCTCGCGCCGTTGACCACGTGCTGGTTCGTCACGACCGTGTGCGGGTCGACGACGAAGCCGCTGCCGGTGTAGACGCCCGTGCACGTGACGCTGCGGATGCGCAGCACGCTGGCCTCCCACCGCTCGATGGTGGTCGAGTCGGCGTCGAGGGCCGCATAGGTGTCGCCGAAGAGCGACGTCGTCGTGGGCGTCGGGCTCGGCGTCGGGCCGGGGGACTCGGTCGCGGACGTCGCCGGGTCGGGGGCCCCGAGCGTGCTCCCGGCCGCCTCGGGCGGCACCGCGGGGCCCATCGCGGGCAGGACGGCGCAGGCCGAGGTCGTCAGCACGCCGGCCAGGATGGCCCCGGTCACGAGCAGCCGCGCGGCACAGCGGCGTTCAGCCACCGGGGGTGTTCTGGTTCAAGAAGGTGCGCAGCGCGTTGTTGGCGTTGTTGGCTGCCGAGCAGGCGGAGTCGAGCTCCTTGACGAGCCCGTCGAACGTCGACCTGGTCGCCGACGAGGACAGGTTGTCGATCTGGACCAGCTTGTCGGCGCACTTCGTCGTCGCCTCGTTGGCCGCGGTGAACAGACCGGACGCCTTCTTCGTGTCGGCGATCTGGTCGTCGGCCTGGGCCTTCTGGTTGGCCAGGTCACGCACCTGTGCCTGGGCGGTGTCGAGCTTGGCCTTCGCGTCGGCGAGCTGAGTTCTGGTCTGGCCGAGCGACGCGTCACTCGCCGACAGGCTCGCCGTCGAGGAGGCGAACGCCTGCTGGTACCAGGCGGATCGGCCATTCGCGTGGTCGGCGACCACCCAGAGATAGCCGACCAGGGACCCCACCGCGAGCAGCAGGACCACGCAGGCGGCGATGGCTGCGAGACGTGGGACGCGGGGCGCGCCTAGGCGGCCGGCGAGCCGGGTACGGCCGCTGCGCCCCGGCCCGTCGGGCGTGGCCGGCTGCCGCGGCTCCGGTCCGTTGGCTGCCAGGTTGTCCGCCAGGTTGTCGGGCGAGGGCGGCGCCGGCTCGGGCGAGAACGCGAGCTCGTGGGTGCCCGGCTGCGCCGGGAGGTCATCGGTCGTACTCACGTCACGGGAGCTCCTCGTGCGGGGTGAGGTCGTCGGCGTCGACGATCCGGTAGGCATACCCCTGCTCGGCCAGGAAGCGCTGCCGGTGCGCGGCGAAGTCCGCGTCGACGGTGTCACGCGCGACCACGGTGTAGAAGTGCGCGGTGTGCCCGTCGCCCTTGGGACGCAGCACCCGGCCCAGCCGCTGCGCCTCCTCCTGGCGAGAGCCGAAGGTGCCGGACACCTGGATCGCGACGCTGGCCTCGGGCAGGTCGATCGAGAAGTTGGCGACCTTGCTGACAACCAATAGCTGCACGGCGCCTTCGCGGAACTCCTGGTAGAGCCGCTGTCGCACCGCGACCGTCGTCTCGCCGGTGATGATCGGGGCGTGCAACCGTTCGGCGAGGTTGTCCAGCTGGTCGAGATACTGGCCGATGACCAGCGTCGGCTCACCTCGGTGCCGCTCGACGAGCTGCTCGACCACGGGGTCCTTGGCGCTGCTGCACGACGCCAACCGGTAACGCTCGTCGGGCTCGGACATCGCGTAGGCCATCCGCTGGCCGTCCGGCAGCGATACGCGTACCTCGACACAGTCCGCCGGAGCGATGTAGCCCTGCGCCTCGATGTCCTTCCACGGCGCGTCGTAGCGCTTGGGGCCGATGAGGGAGAACACGTCGCCCTCGCGGCCGTCCTCACGCACCAGGGTCGCGGTCAGGCCGAGGCGCCGCCGGGCCTGCAGATCTGCGGTCATCCGGAAGATCGGAGCCGGCAGCAGGTGCACCTCGTCGTAGAGGATGAGCCCCCAGTCACGGGCGTCCAGCAGGTCGAGGTGGGTATAGATGCCCTTCCGCCTGGTGGTCAGCACCTGGTATGTCGCGATGGTGACCGGCCGGATCTCCTTACGAGCGCCCGAGTACTCGCCGATCTCGTCCTCGGTGAGTGACGTGCGCCGCAGCAGCTCGTCCTTCCACTGCCGCGCCGACACGGTGTTGGTCACGAGGATCAGTGTGGTCGCGCCGGCGGCAGCCATCGCCCCGGCGCCGACCAAGGTCTTGCCGGCGCCGCATGGCAGGACGACGACCCCGGACCCGCCGTGCCAGAACCCGTCCACCGCGTGCTGCTGGTAGGGGCGTAGTGACCAGCTCGTCGTGTCGAGCGTGATCGGGTGCGCCTCGCCGTCGACGTATCCGGCGAGGTCTTCGGCCGGCCACCCGACCTTGAGCAGCTCCTGCTTGAGGTGGCCCCGCTCGGAGGGGTGCACGGCGACGGTGAGGTCGTCGATGCGCGCGCCGAGCAGCGGCTGGATCTTCTTGTGCCGCAGGATCTCCTCGAGGACGGGCCGGTCCGTGGTGTGCAGGGTCAGGCCCATGGTCGGGTTCTTCTCGAGGGTCAGTCGACCGTAACGGGCCATCGTGTCGGCGATGTCGATGAGCAGCGCCTGCGGTACGGCATACCGACTGTGCGTCAGCAGTGCGTTGACCACCTGCTCGGCGTCGTGGCCGGCGGCTCGCGCGTTCCACAGGCCGAGGGGGGTGACGCGGTAGGTGTGCACGTGCTCGGGAGCGCGCTCGAGCTCGGCAAACGGCGCGATCGCACGCCGCGCCTCCTGCGCCCCGGGGTGGTCGACCTCGAGCAGGAGGGTCTTGTCGCTCTGGACAATCAGTGGTCCGTCGTTCACGTCAGCGACCTCATCGGTTGGACAGCGCCCATGTGTAGAACCAGATGAGCAAGGGGATGGCAATAGCGAAGTTGACGGCCAGCACGATCCAGCCGGTCGTGGTCCGCTTGCGGGACGCCGCGAGGTCCCGGGCGTTCAGCCGCCACGCGAGGACGGCGATCACGGCACTCGGGATGCCGATGATCCCGGTCGCGAGGACGGCGATGACCGACACGACGAGCAGGACGAGCGCGCTGGTCGCGAAGGGTGCGGTCGGCGGGGCATAACCGGCATACCCCTGCTGGTATGCCGGGGGGCCCGGCTGCGGGTAGCCCTGCGGGGGCGGGGGATACGCCTGCTGCTGCTGGACCTGCGGTGGGTGAGCCGGCTGCTGAGGAGACCACTGCGGGGCCCCCGGGGGCGCGCCGAACGCACCCTCGGAAGGGCGGGCCTGCGGCGTTTCGCTCATCGGATCACCCTACCTAACGGCGGGGACAGCGGCGTCCGGTCCCGGCGTATCGGCGGTCCTGCGGGGCGGTTCGGGTCAGGCGTCTGGGCCTCGCTGACGAGCCCACCACCGGGACGGTCTCGCGTCCTCCCCGCCTGACAAGATGGTCGTCTCCGACGACGCGGAAGAGGGGACGGGATGAGG
>NZ_JBDTKA010000098.1:0-4090 GCF_039935575.1 Lapillicoccus sp. | reverse complement strand
GGTGGTGACGTCGAGGATGGCGCGGATGTCGAGGTTGATCTTGTCGGTCTCGGACAGGGTCTGGTCGAGGGTGTGCTGGCCGACGACCTTGCGCAGCGTGGTCTGGGCGATCTGGTCGATGGCGGCGACGACGTTCTCGATCGCGACGACCGAGCGGACGGCGTCGTCCACGCGGTAGTACGCGACCGCGGACACGTCGACGCTGACGTTGTCGCGAGTGATGATTCCTTGGGACTGGATCGGCATGGTGACGATCCGCAGGGACACCCGGCGCAGCACGTCGACAATCGGAATGATCAGCCGCAGCCCAGGGCCTCGTTCACCTACGACCCGACCGAAGCGGAAGAGGACGCCGTCCTCGTACTGCTGCACGATCCTCACCGCCATCGCGAGGACCGCGAGGATGACGAAGACGACGACAGCGAGGATCACGGGAGTGTTCATGAGGTGGCTTTCGTGAGAGGCGGTGGTGGGGTGGTTCCGTGGATGACGAGCACGGGACAGGTCGCATGCTCGGTGCACGCGGCGCTGACCGACCCGAGGAGGAGGCTGGCGAAGCCGCCGTGTCCGCGGCTGCCGACGACGAGCATCCCGGCGTCGTCGCTCAGCTCGAGCAGGACCTGTGCGGTGTTGCCCCGCAGCACGCGGCGGTCGAGCTCGACCGGAGGAGCGTCACCGAAAACCGAGCCCACGGCCGCATCGAGGGCCTCGCGCGACAGCGCGTCGGGGTCGACGTCAGCAGGGGACGCCCCCCAGCCCTCGCTCACGAGGCCGAAGGCCGGGGTGGGCTGCCACACGCTGGCGACCACGAGGGTGCTCCCGGTCGCCGAGGCGATGAAGGCGCCCCAGCGCAAGGCATTCAGGCTCGGTTCAGACCCGTCGACGCCGACGACGACATTCCCGGTCCCTGGTCCGGTGGTGGTGCTCATACCGTCACCGTCGTCAGCGACCTGAGGGCGCGGCCGCGGTCAACTTCTCGACGAGGAAGTACGCGGATGACCTGATGCCGCGTGCACTCGTTGAGCAACTGGAGGAGGTGGTGCAGGGAGAGCGGGTCCACGCGTCGCTCGCAGGGGTGTCCCAACCGAATCAGGACCGATGCCAGGCAGGAGACGTGGAAGGCCCCAGACGGGGTGGGGGAGGGTCGTGCGGCTGACACGGGCACTCCTGACAGGTGCGGCACATACGGTCGGCCCGCCCGGAGCAAAAGCCCCTGCGACTCGACGGCGGACGGTCGAGCACCTGCGGTATGGCTGTTTTCCTCAGCGCTGTTCACGCTACGACGTCACCGGTCACCGGACTCAGGACTTAGGTCCCCCGTCGCCCCGACCCGTTCAGCAAAACGTATTCTCACGTCAGGACTCGCTCTCGCCCCAGTCGGTGAATTCAAGCCCAATAGCGGCTGCGGTCAGCGTGCGTCTCGAGCTCTCCTTGACGCGGCGGGCGGCTAGCCCCCTGCGTTTGCAGTCAGTTCGTTCCTAGCCAACTGGTAGAGGCGTCCTGTCGTGGAGATCGGTTCGATCCGGATGAAGTGCGGCTTGTGGCCGATGTGCCATGGGAACAGGGGATACCCGAGGATGTCTTTGATGTCGTCCATCCGAGTGACCTCGACGGCCTGGCCTTTGACCATGACGCTCCAGGCCGTCCCGGCCTCTAGGTCATAGCCATCGATCTCGAAGGCGACGACATGTCCGACGGCGCCAGCGAGCTTGGTTCCCTCCGCGCTGCGGAACAGGAGGCTGCCGTCGTCAACGAGGTGGTTGACAGGGAATATCTCAGGGTGTGAGTGGACGATCACGGCCAGGCGGCCGACTGGGGCCTCGCGAAGTCGGTCCCAGCAATCGGTGGCCGAAAGAATCTCGCGCCCCGGCTCAGTGTCGGTAACCATGAACCACAGGATGCAGAATCCGGGACCACCTCGGCAGGGGCGAAGGTCCCGACGTAACGGGGGCCTCTGCGGAGGCAAATGACCGGGCTGGCGGCGAACTCCTTGCCAGTCGGGGCCGACGTGGTGCCGGCTGTTGATCCTCGTGGGACTTCGGACCGGGGGCTCCGTGGTGCTGACCTATCCAACTTCTTCCAGGTCCTCATGACCTCGTCGTTCGAGCGGCAGTGCGCGGACGGCCGGGGGGTGATGCCGCCGGTGTCGCCGCGCCGCTGCTGGAGCCACCCAGCCTTGTTCTCGGCAGCCGTGTTGGGGCACAGTGGTTCAGGTGGCGGAGTTGCATGAGGTACCCGTTGAGGCGATTCCTCCGGATCGGCTGGAGGACGTGCTGGGTCGGGCGCGGCTTTCGAGCTTCTTGGAGGCCGCCACGCAGGTCCGTGAGCAGATCGATGGCGCGACGATCTGGAACGTCAACTCGACGGCGGTCGGGGGCGGTGTCGCCGAGATGTTGCGCGCCCTGCTGCCGTGGGCCCGAGGGGCCGGCATCGACGTACGGTGACTGGTGATCTCTGCGGCTCCGGACTTCTTCGCGGTCACCAAGCGAGTGCACAACCACATCTACGGTTTACCCGGCGACCACGGCCCGCTGGGGGAGCACGAACGGGCCATCTACGAGCGGACGATGGCCGAGAACGTGCAGGAGCTGCGTGCGCTGGTCCGGCCCGGTGACATCGTCATCCTGCACGACCCGCAGACGACCGGCCTGGCGGTGCCGATGCGGGCGGCAGGCGCGTTGGTGATCTGGCGTTGCCACATTGGGCGAGACACGCCCGACAGTCTCTCTGAGCAGGGTTGGGCATTCCTTCGTCCCTACCTCGAGGCGGCACACCGGGTGGTCCTCACCCGGCCGTCGTTCGCACCGACCTGGCTGGCACCCGACCGCATCACCGTTATCCCGCCTTCGCTCGATCCGTTCAGCCCCAAGAACCAGCCCATGCAGCCAGACATGGTGCGTCGGATCCTCGTGCACACCGGGTTACTGCAGGGCTCGCGGGGGCCAGAGCCGCTGCCCCAGTTCGTCCAGGCGGATGGCTCACCCGGGCGCGTGGACCGACACGCCGACATCTTGCAGTCTGGGCCGACGGTCGAGTTCGATGCGCCACTGGTCGTGCAGATCTCGCGCTGGGACCGCGCCAAGGACATGGGCGGCGTCATGCAAGCGTTCGCCGAGACCGTCGCCCCCAGCACGTCCGCGCATCTGCTGCTCGTCGGACCGAGCGTCGCCGGAGTTGCCGACGACCCGGAAGGCGGTGAGGTGCTACTTGAGTGCATGCAGCAATGGCAGCTGTTGCCGCATACGGTTCGGGCGCGCATCCACTTGGCATGTCTGCCCATGCGCGACATCGACGAGAACGCCGCCATCGTCAACGCCCTTCAGCGTCATGCGACGGTTGTCGTGCAAAAGAGCCTGGCAGAGGGGTTCGGGCTGACTGTCGCTGAGGCGATGTGGAAGGCGCGTCCGGTGGTCGCGAGTGCGGTCGGCGGTATACAGGACCAGATAGTTGACGGAGAAAGCGGGGTCTTGCTCCACGACCCTGGCGATCTGCCGGCATTCGGGGAGGCCGTCCGCGATCTGCTCGAGGACCCGGTTCTGGCCGCCCGGTTGGGCAGGGCTGCGGAGCAGCGGGTCAGTGATCTCTTCCTCAGCGACACCCACCTCGAGCACTGGTCCAACCTCATCCTGACCCTGCACACCGCACCGCCCCCGATCGGTGATTCCAGTACCGGGCACATCTCGTGACCGTCCATCGGCAAGTCTTCGATGACCGGGGTCTCGTCGAGGCTGGTCGTCTACCGTAGCCGCAAGGGCTGCCCCTGGGAGCAGGGTGGTCGGAGGGGTCTTCGGATGGAGTGGTTCGATGGGCCCTGACGCACAGGGGTTCGCGCTCAGCCACCGGCGGCAGGTGCATGCCAAGCCCAGAACCACCCCTACAGGGTCACTTCACTTGGCGTGCTGGTCAGCGTGTGTGCCCAGCGGTTCGACTGCCCAGGCTGGCGGGATGTCCGTTCCAGCCGCTTCGTCGCTTTCGGCGTCGTGAGCGGTGGGCTGGATCTTGCCGGAGGCGTGGTGGACGGGTGCGTAGACGGCGTACAGCCGCATCGGCTGATCACCTGTGTTGGTGATGTCGTGCCACGTCCCGGCGG
>NZ_JBDTKA010000097.1:0-18937 GCF_039935575.1 Lapillicoccus sp. | reverse complement strand
TCTGCGCAAGGTGAGCCGCCGCATACAGGGCGTCTCCGCCGTTGTCGCCCGTGCCCACCAGGGCCACGACGCGGGTGCCGTCGCGTCCCTGCAGGCGGGCCATCACCACCTCGGCGAGGCCGAGTGCGGCCCGCGCCATCAGCTCGCCGTCGGGTAGCCCAGCCATCGCGGCGGCCTCGACGGCTCGCACGTCCTTCACCGAGTAGGCCTCGATCACGCGGTCAGCCTTCCGCGACGACGACGGCGGAGGCGATCCCGGCGTCGTGGGACATCGACAGGTGGAGGTACGCGACACCGAGCTCGGCTGCGCGCTTCTCGACCGTGCCGGCTACCTGGAGGTGGGGCTGGCCGTTGTCGTCCTTGACGACCGTGGCGTCGGTCCAGCGCAGCCCGACCGGGGCGCCGAGGGACTTGGCGAGGGCCTCCTTGGCGGCGAAACGCGCCGCCAGCGAGGCAGCTCCGAGATCGCGCTCGCTCTGCGTGAACAGGCGCTCACGCAGCTTCGGGGTTCGCTCCAGCGTCGCCTGGAACCGGGCGACGTCGACGACGTCGATGCCGACGCCGACGATCACTCGACGGTCACCGACTTGGCGAGGTTGCGTGGCTGGTCGACGTCGAGACCCTTGGCCGAGGCCAGCTCACAGGCGAAGACCTGCAGCGGCACGACCGTCAACAGTGGCGCGAGCAGCGTGGACACCTGGGGCACCCGGATCACCTCGTCTGCGAACGGCACCACGTCCTCGTCGCCCTCCTCGGCCACGACGATCGTGCGGGCCCCGCGAGCTCGGATCTCCTGGATGTTGGAGACCACCTTGGCGTGCAGGCCGTGCTCGGTGGCGATCGCCGGGACGATGACGAAGACCGGCTGGCCGGGCTCGATCAGGGCGATCGGACCGTGCTTCAGCTCGCCGGCAGCGAACCCCTCGGCGTGGATGTAGGCCAGCTCCTTGAGCTTGAGCGCACCCTCGAGGGCGACCGGGAACCCGACGTGACGGCCGAGGAAGAGCACCGTCCGGGTGTCCGCCATGAACCGGGCGATCTCACGGACCCGGGCCATCGAGTCGAGGACGGTCTGGATCTTGTCCGGGATGGCCTGCAGCTCGCCCATCACCTCGCGGACCAGGTCGGCCTGTTCCTCACCACCGCGCAGCTGGGCGAGATAGAGACCCAGCAGGTAGGCGGCGGTGATCTGGGCGAGGAACGCCTTGGTGGAGGCGACGGCGATCTCCGGGCCGGCGTGCGTGTAGAGGACGGCGTCGGACTCGCGCGGGATGGTCGAGCCGTGGGTGTTGCAGATCGAGATCGTGAGCGCGCCGAGCTCGCGGGCGTGCTTGACCGCCATCAGGGTGTCCATCGTCTCGCCGGACTGCGAGATCGACACGACGAGCGTCTGTTGGTCGACGACCGGGTCGCGGTAGCGGAACTCGTGGGCGAGCTCGACCTCGCAGGGGATGCGGGTCCAGCGTTCGATGGCGTACTTGGCGATCATGCCGGCGTACGACGCGGTGCCGCACGCGACGATGGTGATCTTGGTGACCGCTCGCAGGGCGCCCTCGGAGACCCGCAGCTCGTCGAGGACGAGCCGCCCGGCCTCGTCGGTCCGCCCGAGGAGGGTGTCGGCCACCGCGTGCGGCTGCTCGTGGATCTCCTTGGTCATGAAGTTCGGGTAGCCGCCCTTCTCGGCGGCCGCGGCGTCCCAGCCGACGTGGAACGGCGTGCCGTCGACCGGTGTGCCGTCGAAGCCGATGATCTCGACACCCGCCGGCGTGATCGTGGCGATCTGGTCCTGCCCCAGCTCCACGGCCTCGCGGGTATGCCCGATGAAGGCGGCGACGTCGGAGCCGAGGAAGTTCTCACCATCGCCGAGCCCGACGACCAGCGGGCTGTTGCGACGTGCGCCGACGACGGTCCCCGGTTCGTCGGCGTGGACGGCGAGGAGGGTGAAGGCTCCGTCCAGGTCGCGGACGACCAGGCGCATCGCCTCGGTGAGGTCCTTGGTCTCCTCGAACGCCCGGGCCACCAGGTGAGCGGCCACCTCGGTGTCGGTCTCGCTGGCGAACTCGACACCGTCGTCGACGAGCTTGGCCTTGAGGGAGTGGAAGTTCTCGATGATCCCGTTGTGGATCAGGGCCAGCTTGCGGTCCGTGCCACCGCGGTGCGGGTGGGCGTTGTGGTCCGTCGGTCCCCCGTGGGTGGCCCAACGGGTGTGGCCGATCCCGGTGCTCGACGCGGGCAGGGGGGTGTCGACCAGGGCCTGGCGCAGGTTTGCGAGCTTGCCGGACCGCTTTGCGACGACGACCTCGTCGCCGTCCACGAGAGCGACTCCGGCGGAGTCGTAGCCCCGGTACTCCAGGCGGGCGAGTCCTTCCATCACCACCGCGAGGGCTGTGCCGTCCACGTTGGGACCGACGTATCCGACGATGCCGCACATGCCGGGCAGCCTATCCGGCCGCCGGTGTTCGACCAGCCCGCGAACCCGGATGGCACGTCGCTCGCGGCTGACGCAGAATGAGGCGCCATACGCGACAATGTGCGCGTGACGACGCAGCCGGTCTCCGATCGAGCAGGGCAGACCCAGGCGCGATCCGAGCGCTCGGCCGTCCCGTCCCCCTATGTCGAGCTGGACCGGCGCGCGTGGTCGCGGCTGCGGGAGAACCACCCGCTCAACCTCACGGCCGAGGACGTCGCCCGGCTCCAGGGCCTTGGCGACCGCATCGACCTCAAGGAGGTCGAGGAGGTCTACCTGCCCCTGTCGCGGCTGCTCGCCTACTACGTCGGAGCCATCGGAGAGCTGCACGGCATCACGTCGGAGTTCCTCGGCGAACGTCCACCGCGCACCCCGTTCGTCATCGGCGTGGCCGGGTCAGTGGCCGTCGGCAAGTCGACGACCTCCCGCATCCTGCGCGAGCTGCTCTCCCGTTGGCCGGACACCCCACGGGTCGAGCTCGTGACGACCGACGGCTTCCTCTTCCCCAACGCCGAGCTCGAACGTCGTAACCTGTTGAACCGCAAGGGTTTTCCCGAGTCGTATGATCGGCGGGCCCTGATGCGGTTCGTCGCCTCGGTCAAGTCAGGTATGCACGAGGTCACCGCCCCGGTCTACTCGCACCTCACCTACGACATCGTCCCGGGAGGGAGGGTGGTGGTGCGCCGCCCCGACGTCCTCATCGTCGAGGGACTCAACGTGCTGCAGCCGCCTGGCCCCCGGTGGGACGGCACCATGGGCGTGGCACTGAACGACTACTTCGACTTCTCGGTCTACGTCGACGCCCGGGTCGAGGACGTCGAGCGCTGGTATGTCGAGCGGTTCCTCCGGCTGCGGGAGACGGCGTTCGCCGACCCCGACTCCTACTTCCACCGGTATGCCGTCCTGTCCGACGACGAGGCCCGCTCCACCGCCGCGCGCATCTGGCGGGAGACTAACGGCCCCAACCTGGTCGAGAACATCTCGCCGACCAGGTCGAGGGCCACCCTGGTCCTGACCAAGGGGGGTGACCACCAGGTTCGCCGGGTCAGCCTGCGCAAGCTGTGACCGGCCGAACTGTCAGATCGGCGGCCGAGCCAGGGTCGAGTCACACCGACGCCCGCCCCGGCGTTCTGTGAACATGACCGAGATCGCCACCGCCACCCGCGGTCCGCACGTTCACCCGGGCACGCGGCACGTCGTCGCCGAGACCTCGATGGGTGCCCTCACCCTCGTCGCCACCGACGCCGCACTCGTCGGGGTCTACTTCCCCGGTCACTGGACTCGGCCGGCCCGCGAGGGGTTCGGGCGGCAGGGTGACCTCGACACGGACGCCGTACTCGCCGAGGCGCACCGCCAGCTCGAGGCATACCTCGCGGGGACGCGCACCGAGTTCGACCTCGGCACGGCGCGCCACGGTGACCCGTTCCGGGAGCGGGTCTGGGCGGAGCTGGACACCATCCCTCGCGGCAGCACGACCACCTACGGCGAGATCGCCACGCGTCTCGGCGACCCGCGGCTGGCGCGGATGGTCGGCCGGGCTGTCGGACACAACCCGCTGTCCGTCGTCGTCCCCTGCCACCGCGTCGTGGGGAAGGACGGATCGCTCACCGGCTACGCAGGCGGGATCGAGCGGAAGCGGCGGCTGCTGGAGCTCGAGTGTGCCGCCGTAGCCGCCGGCACACTGTTCTGACCATCACAGAGCATCACAGAGCAGCTCAGAGCGGCTCAGAGCGGCTCAGCCGAGGAGATAGCTCAGTACCAGCCCGTCGCCTGGGAGTGTGACCAGGCTCCACACGGGGTGCCGTACGTCGCCTTGATGTAGCCGAGGCCCCAGGTGATCTGGGTGGCCGGGTTGGTGCGGTAGTCCGCGCCTGCGCTGGCCATCTTGGAGGCCGGCAGGGACTGGGGGATGCCGTATGCCCCGGACGACGAGTTCGTGGCGGTGTAGGTCCAGTTGCTCTCGCGGGTCCACAGCGAGCTCAGGCAGCTGAACTGCGAGTCCGCGAAGCCGAAGTCGGCGAGCATGGCGCGGGCTGCCGCCTTCGGGTCCGACGCCGCGTTGGCCGTCACCGACTGACGTTGGGCGTCGCGGGCCGCGCGGTCCACCTCCGCCTGGCGCTGCGCGGCGGCGGCATCGGCTGCTGCCTTTGCGGCGGTGGTTGCTTCGGCGGCTTTGAGCTCGGCCTGCCGCGCGGTGTCGGCGCGCGCGGAGGCGGCCCTGCTGACGACGAGGCTCGCCTCGGCCCGACGCTCGGTGAGGTCGGCTGCGTCGGCCTGCAGCCCGATGTCCTGGGCCCGCGCGTCGACCGGGTCCGACAGCGCCAGGACCGAACCGCTGGTCCTGACGTCCAACCCGTGGGCTGCGGCATACCCCACCCCGCAGCCCACCAGGGTCACCGCGCCAGCGGCGACAAGGAGCGGGCGGCGCCGCGAGAACCGGCCTGGACCGGTGGTGGCCGACGTCGGGGCTGCATGCCGACCCTGGTAGCGCGTCATCCGAGCAGTGCCTTCCGTTACCGAACCGAGATGTTCGGGGTCGAGGCTGCCAGACGCGCGCGGTCAGACCAAATCGGGCATATACCTCCGCAGGACCCCGACCGGACTCAGATGTTCTCGATCTTTGGGTGCGCCGCCGCGACCGGTCGCGCCGCCCCTCAGACCTCGAGGCCCTCCAACAGGTCCGTGACCAGCGCGGCGATCGGGCTGCGCTCGCTACGGGTCAACGTGACGTGGGCGAACAGCGGATGCCCCTTCATCGCCTCGATCACCGCGGCCACGCCGTCGTGCCGGCCGACCCGCAGGTTGTCGCGTTGGGCGACGTCGTGGGTCATGACGACCTTGGAGTTCTGCCCGATCCGCGACAGCACCGTGAGCAGGACGTTGCGCTCGAGTGACTGAGCCTCGTCCACGATCACGAACGCGTCATGCAGTGATCGCCCACGGATGTGCGTGAGGGGCAGGACCTCGAGCATCCCGCGGTCCATGATCTCCTCGACGACCTCCGTCGAGACCAGCGCGCCGAGCGTGTCGAAGACCGCCTGTCCCCAAGGACCCATCTTTTCCTGCTCGGTGCCCGGCAGGTATCCCAGGTCCTGGCCTCCGACCGCATACAGCGGCCGGAACACCACGACCCTGCGATGCTGCCGCCGTTCCATCACCGCCTCCAGCCCGGCACACAGGGCGAGGGCCGACTTGCCGGTGCCGGCGCGGCCCCCGAGGCTGACGATGCCCACGTCGGGGTCGAGCAGGAGATCGAGCGCGATCCGCTGCTCGGCGCTGCGACCGTGCAGCCCAAACGCGTCGCGGTCGCCGCGCACGAGACGCACCTGCTTGTCAGCGCCGACCCGCCCCAGACCGCTTCCCCGCGGCGAGAGTAGGACGAGGCCCGTGTGGCAGGGCAGCTCGGCGGCCGCAGCGTGCTCGACCCGACCGTTCTCATAGAGCGAGTCCATCTCCGAAACGGTCACGTCGAGCTCGCACATCCCGGTCCAGCCCGAGTCGATCGCCAGCTCGGCGCGGTACTCCTCGGCCGCGAGCCCGACCGCTGACGCCTTGACGCGCATCGGCAGGTCCTTGCTCACCACCGTGACGTCGTAGCCCTCGTCGGCGAGGTTCTTCGCAACGGCAAGGATGCGAGTGTCGTTGTCTCCCAACCGGAAACCGGCCGGCAGCGCGGTGGGGTCGGTGTGGTTCAGCTCGACCCGCAAGGTGCCACCACGGTCACCGACCGCGACGGGCCGGTCGAGCCGGCCCTCGCTGATCCGCAGGTCGTCGAGCAAGCGCAGGGCTTGGCGGGCGAAATACCCCAGCTCGGGATGGTGCCGTTTGCCCTCGAGCTCGGTGACCACCACCACCGGCAGGACGACCTCGTGCTCCTTGAACCGCATCATGGCGCGTGGGTCGGACAGCAGCACCGACGTGTCGAGCACGAAAGTCTTGTGCGCGGGACCCAACCCCTCAGCGTCTTGGCTGCCTTCGCTGTCTTCGAGGACGTGAGTGCTGCCGGGAACGACGGGGGTGCTGCTCGAGGAACGACGGCTGGATGCCAACTCGGACTCCTTGGGGCACGCGCTGCTAGCCGTGCCTACTCGCGGACGAGGTGCCGGGACCAGGCCCTCCCGTGACGGAGGAGCCGGGTCCGGCCCTCCGTCCGGAGCAACAGTCGCTCCATGGATCGGGCCTCCCGGACGTCGGACGGGTGCCCGGCGTCAGGACGACGGTACGTCTCCGGGTTGGGTACGCACGCCACGCGGCCCGCGTGTCGCGGCTGACGACCGCAGAGTTCACCTGCGCGAAACACGGGGTATGCGTGAGCTGCCGTTCCAGCCGCTCGCGCGACTCACCAACAGCTCAGCGCCCGAACCGGCGCTCTCGGTTGGCGTAGGCGCGCAGCGCCCTCAGGAAGTCGACGTGCCGGAAGTCCGGCCAGTACGCCTCACAGAAGTAGAACTCGGACTTCGCGCTCTGCCAGAGCAGGAAACCCCCGAGCCGCTGCTCTCCCGACGTCCGGATGACCAGGTCGGGGTCGGGTTGACCCTTCGTGTACAGGTGCGCTTCGATCTCTTCGACGGTGACCGAGTCGGCGATCCGGTCCACCGGCGTACCGGCAACCGCATGCTCGTGGATCAGGGACCGCACGGCGTCCGCGATCTCGCGACGGCCGCCGTAGCCGACCGCCACGTTGACGTGCAGGCCCTGGACGTTGCGGGTGGCCTCGGCCGAGGCCTTGAGACTTTGCGCCGTCTCGGCGGGGAGCAGGTCGAGTGCCCCGATCGGGTGCAACCGCCAGCGTCCCTCGATGGCGAGGTCGGCGACGGCAGTCTCGATGATCTTGAGCAGCGGGACGATCTCCGTGGGGCTGCGGTCCAGGTTGTCGGTCGACAGCAGCCACAAGGTGACGACCTCGACCCCGGCCTGCTCGCACCAGGTCAGCAGGTCCTTGATCTTGTCGGCGCCGGCCTGGTGCCCGTCCTTGGTCTCGAACCCGTTGGCCCGGGCCCAGCGGCGGTTTCCGTCGAGCATGACACCGACGTGGCGAGGCACATCCTCGGGGGCGATCTGCTTCGCCAACCGACGCTCGTATGCGCCGTAGAGCACGTCGGTCAGGGGCACTGCCCCACCGTACTCCCGCCGTTCCTTCGGGGCGGGTCTTCGGCGGTGGTCTGCTCCCCGGAGGGTGTCGGAGTTCATAAACCTACGATGGCGTAACTTACGGTCCCGTAAGTTACGCTGAAACCATGTCCAGCACCTCTCCCGTCCTTCCTGCGGACGAACCGACACCCAACACCCTGAACGACCAGTCCAGCGCCGTCGGCGAGCTGGTCGCAGCCGTCAAGCCGCGGCTGCGCGGCTGGCTGCACGCTGGCACGTTCCCACTCGCGTTAGCCGCGGGTCTGGTGCTCAGCATCCTGGCCCCCGACGGGCGACCCAAGGTGGGCGCGATCATCTTTACGATCACCGCCACCCTGCTGTTCGGGACCTCAGCGGTCTACCACCGCGGGAACTGGTCGGCGCGGGCGGGCGGCGTCCTCAAACGCCTCGACCACTCCAACATCTTCCTGATCATCGCGGGGTCCTATACACCGTTCGCGCTGACCCTGCTGCCCTGGGACCAGGCGCGCACGCTGCTCGTCATCGTCTGGAGCGGAGCCGTCGGGGGGGTGCTCTTCCGCACCCTGTGGGTCGGCGCACCCCGCTGGCTCTACACACCGATCTACGTGGCCCTCGGCTGGGTGGCCGTCTTCTACTTCGGCCCGCTGCTGCACTTCGGCGGACCCGCGATCGTCACCCTCATCGCGGTCGGTGGCCTGCTCTACACGCTCGGCGCCGTGGTCTATGGCACGAAGCGCCCGAACCCCTCACCGCGGTGGTTCGGCTTCCACGAGATCTTCCACGCGTTCACCGTGCTGGCGTTCGTGGCGCACTACGTCGCCGCATCGCTGGCGGTCTACGGGGTCGGCGTGCTGGCGTCCGGCACGTCCTGACCGTCTGCCCCAGGTTCGTCCGACCCATGCTTGTCTGACGCTGAGCCCGACCCTGAGCCCGACGCTGAGCCCGACCCTGAGCCCGGGACCCCGGGCGGGCCGCCAGACGACGCGACCGGCTCCTGGTGTCCGGTCTCGACCACGGACCTACCCTGCTCCTCCTGCTCCGCCTGGTCCGCGCGTTTGCGCTTGCGCTTGACCGAGGGATCCTGCGTCCGGCCCGCCTCGATCTCGGCGACCCGTTGCTGCTCGCGGTAGGCCATCCGGCGCATCCGCCCGTTCATGTTGCGCATGAGCAGCCAGAGGATGACCGCCACCCCGAAGAAGGCGACGAACGCACCCAGGCCCGGTCCGATGGACGTCGACGGGGTGTCCATCAGCCGGCCGCCCGCTCCGCCTCGGCCTCGTCGATGCCGTCGTCCTCCGCCGCTGCCGGCACCGTGGACACCGTGGACGCCGCCGCTTCGCGATGGGTATGTGTCGGCGCCGGTACGGCGATCGGCGCGCCGGGCACGCGAGTGTCGCGCTTCGTCTCGAGGCCGGGACGGGTGGCGAGCGCGTCGGCCTCTGCCAGCGTGCCGAGCCCCGCGAACAGGTCGTCCTCCCCCTCGGCGAGCGGCACGTAGGACAGCGCGAGCTCGTAGTCCTCGGTCGGCCACGCCTCCACCTGGAGGTCGAGGGGGGTCTTGAACCAGTTACCGTCCGGGTCGACCTGCGTCGCGTGCGCCAGCAGCGCACGGTCGCGTACGTCGAAGAACTCCGAGGACTGGATCCTCGTGGTGATCTCCCGATCGGGTCGGGTCCACTTCTCGATCCACTCGCCGTAGTCGCTCGGCAGGCCGCGCTCGAGCAGCATCCGGTGCAGCTTCTCGATGCGCGCCTTACTCATCGACGCGTTGTAGTACACCTTGAGCGGGCGCCAGGGCGCACCGGCGTGCGGGTAGGCATCGGGGTCGCCGGCCGCGTTCACCGCGGACATCGAGACGAGGTGGGTGTTGATGTGGTCGGGGTGGGGGTAGCCACCGTTCTCGTCGTAGGTCGTGACGACGTGTGGCTTGAAGTCGCGGATCACGCGGACCAGCGCCTCGGTGGTCACGTCGAGGGGTTCGAGCGCAAAACACCCCGCGGGAAGCGGTGGCAGCGGGTCACCCTCGGGCAGGCCGGAGTCGACGAATCCCAGCCAGGTGTGCTCGAACCCGATGATGTCGCGCGCCGCCGCCATCTCGTCGCGCCGCACCTGCGCCATGTCCCGAAGGATGTGCGGGTCGTCCTTGAGCTGGGGGTTGAGGATGTCGCCGCGCTCGCCACCGGTGCACGAGACGACCATCACCCGCTCGCCCGCGCGGACGTACTTCGCCATCGACGCCGCGCCCTTGCTCGACTCGTCGTCAGGGTGGGCGTGCACGGCCATCAGTCGCAGCCCTCGGGGCTCCACCGGCATACCTGTCCTGCCATCTTCGGGAATCGATCTACCGTTGACCATCATGTCACCGACGTCCAACGGCCCGACCACCCCCGTACCCACCCCGGCGCCCCCCTGCGGCCCCCTGCCCGCCCCGGACCACCGCCATCGATGGACGATCACCGGCGCGGTGGTCGGGGTTGCCGCGGCCGTCCTGATCGGCTGGTGGACGCTGCGCAACGAGTCGGCGCGGATCACCGCGACGACGGTCAGCTACCAGGTCCTCGACAACGCGAGCGTGGCAGTGACCTTCGACGTGACCCGCCCGCCCGGGCAACCGGTGACCTGCACGGTGCAGGCCATCGACGGACACTTCACCGTGGTGGGTACGGCCGACATCGTCATCCCACCCCAGGGCGAGCGCACGGTCCACCAACAGCTGACCGTGCGCACGACAAACCGGGCCGTCACCGGGGTCGTCCAGGACTGCGTCCGCACCTGAACCAGCGAGGCCCTGCCGACCCCGATGTTTGCTACCCTGAGGCTTCACGCCGCGAGCGCACCCCTGGGTCTGGACCGTCACGGGTCCGGACCCTTTGCTTAGGCGTCACCGCAATCCAAGGAGTACGACGTGACCGACCAGGCTGTCGCCCCGACCGCGAGCTTCCTCACCCAGGAGGCCTTCGACCGCCTCACGGCCGAGCTGGTGCACCTGTCCGGCGACGGCCGCAGCGAGATCGCCAAACGCATCGAGGCGGCTCGCGAGGAGGGTGACCTCAAGGAGAACGGTGGCTACCACGCTGCCAAGGAGGAACAGGGCAAGATGGAGGCTCGCATCCGCCAGCTCACCCAGCTCCTGGAGAACTCCAAGGTCGGCGAGACACCCAAGGACGACGGCATCGTCGAGCCCGGGATGCTCGTGACCGTCGAGATGTTCGGCGACGAAGAGACCTTCCTGCTCGGGCACCGCGAGATCAAGGACAGCTCCGGCCTCGAGGTCTTCTCCGAGCAGTCCCCCCTCGGCAAGGCGATCAACGGTCACAAGGCCGGGGACACCGTCTCCTACCAGACCCCGGCGGGCAAGACCGTCAAGGCCACCGTGCTCAAGGCGCTGCCCTACACCGGTTGAGCCGGTGACGCGGGTCAGTCTCGGGTCAGTCTCGGGTCAGTCTGTGGAGGTCACGTTGAACACGACCTGGTAGCCGTCGGACCGCAACGCGCGTAAGACTTCCTCACGGTGGTCCGGACCCTTGGTCTCGACCTCGACCGCGATCTCCACCTCCTCCATCGACAGGGTCGCCTCGCTGCGAGCATGCCGGACGTCGACGACGTTGGCATCCGATGCGGCAAGGTCGGCGATCAACCGGGCCAGGGTCCCCGGACGGTCGGCCACCCGCACCGAGAAGCTGAGGTAGCGACCGGCGGCCTTCATGCCGTGCCGGATGATCCGCATGAGCAGGAGCGGGTCGATGTTGCCTCCGGAGAGCACCGCGACCACCGGTCCCTCGAGTGGCGGCGACTCGAGCAGACGTGCCACGGCGGCAGCGCCGGCCGGCTCGACGACCATCTTGGCTCGTTCGAGCAGGAACAGCAGGGCGCGCGACAAGGCCGCCTCGCTCACGGTCTCGACCGCGTCGACCAGCTCCGAGACGAGGGCGAACGGCACGTCGCCGGGACGCCCCACGGCGATACCGTCGGCCATCGTCGCCATCCGCTCCAGCGCCACCGGGTGACCGGCCTTGAGCGAGTCAGGGTAGGCGGCGGCGTCCTCGGCCTGGACACCGACCACGGTCACGTCCGGCCGAACTCCCTTGACAGCCGCGGCAATCCCGGCGAGTAGGCCGCCACCCCCGGTGCTGACGAGCACCGTTCGGACCTCCGGGCACTGATCGAGGATCTCTAACCCGCAGGTCCCCTGGCCGGCGATGATGTCCGGGTGGTCGAACGGGTGGATGAGCACCGCTCCCGTGGCCTCCGACCAGGCCTTCGCCGCGACCAGGCAGTCGTCCACCGTGGACCCGACGAAGTCGACCTCCGCGCCGTAGGCCTTGGTGGCGCTGATCTTGGGCATCGGGGCGCCGTGCGGCATGTAGACCTTCGAGCGGATCCCCAGCAGCTGGGCCGCGAGCGCCACGCCCTGCGCGTGGTTGCCGGCGCTGGCAGCCACGACCCCACGCGCCTTCTCCTTCTCCGACAGGCGTGCCATCCGGGTGTAGGCGCCCCTGATCTTGAACGACCCCGCCCGTTGGAGGTTCTCGCACTTGAGGAAGACTTCGCAGCCGACCTGTTCGGACAGGGCCCGGCTGTACTCCAGTGGCGTCGGTCGCACGATGCCATCGAGGAGCTTCTCGGCCGCGCGGATGTCGTCGACCGTCACCCGCGTCGGGGACGTGAGGGGAGCCATGATCGAAGGCTACCCAGCAACACCGACGGTGGCGTCCGCGAGGCGCAGGGCCAACTGAGCCGCCAGCTCCGGCATGTCACCGGCCAGCAGCCCCACGACGAACAGCAGGTATGCCTCGTCGATGCCGGACCGCGGCGCGCGCGGCACCGGCCATCCGCCGCCGTAGTCGGTGCTGACGGCGCCGAGCACGCCGGCCGCCCGCCCTGGGTCGGCGTACCGCAGGACCCCACCGGAGCCCAGCACCAGACCGACCCGGCTGAGATCCCGTGGGGGGCGGCCTGGCCCGGGTGAGCGCCCGTGTCGTCGCACCGCCGCCGTCGCCGCGAGCCGGGCGATCTCGAGATCGAGGTCGCGCTCGCCCGCATCTGCCGGCAGGTGGTCCGGGCGGGAGGTGAGCGACGCGGCATACGGGGCAAGTCCGGGGCTCGTCGCCAACCCCTCCCGGCGGGCCGCCTCGACCACGCCCTCGGCGTTCCACCGCACGCCCAGGTCGGCCTCGACCGTCCGCGTGGCGGGTAGCGGCCCGACCACCTCGGCGCGGGACCGCTCGGCGCCGGGTTCGGGGGCCACGACGGAGTAGACGTCGGTGGTGGCACCGCCGACGTCCACGACGAGCACGTCCTGATGTGTCGCCGAGGCGAGAACCTCCACCCCGGCCAGGACGGCGTCTGGTGTCGGCGCGCGAACCAGGTCCGCGAACGCCCGTCCCCGGGACAGCCCCTTGCCACCGATGACGTGACGAAGGAAGGCCTCGCGGATCGCGGCGCGGGCGCCCTCCGGTGCGACCTCCCCGATCGCCGGCAGCACGTTGTCGGTCAGCGCGTACCGCCGTCCCGTGGACTGCAGGACGTCGGCGACCTCACCACCGGCCTCCCGGTTGCCGGCCACCACGACGGGCATTGCCACTCGCGCTCGGGCTAGCCGAACGGCATTGTGCAGCAACACATCCGAGTTACCACCATCGGTGCCGCCCACCAGCAGCACGATGTCGGGACGAGCGGCACGCAACGCCGCGACGCCCTTCGATGCGAGCGCGCCCGACGTGACGTGGACCACCTTGCCCCCCGCATTCAGGGCGACCCGGCGTCCCGCCTCGGCCGTGACCTGCCGCTCGTACCCGACGACCGCGATTCGCAGCCCGCCACCGGCGCTGGAGCACGCCAACGTCGGCGTCTTCGGGCCGGCGCCGAGCAGTCGGGCCAGGAGGTGCACCCCGTCGAGTACGTCCGTCGTGTGGGTCGTCGGCGTGGCCGCCGTCCGCACCTCGCCACCAGGGTCGACGAGGGCCGCCTTGGTGAACGTCGAGCCGACGTCGACGCACAGCACCGACCTGGGGCTGGAGCCGGACGACACCGTCACGCGCTCGGGCCTCAGCCGCGGGCCGTCAGTGCTGAGGGTGCTGAGGGTGCTGAGGGTGCTGAGGGTGCCGGGGGTGCCGGGGGTGCCGACCGGGCTGAGAGTGCTGCGTCGAGGTCGTCGACGAGGTCATTGACGTCCTCGATCCCCACCGAGAGCCGGACGAGGTTGCGCGGCACCTCTAGCGGTGTGCCCGCGACTGACGCGTGGGTCATCCGCGCCGGATGCTCGATCAGTGACTCGACCCCGCCCAGCGACTCACCCAGGGTCCACAACCGGGTGGCGCCACACACCTCCACCGCGGCGTGCTCACCTCCCCGGACCAGGATCGAGACCATGCCGCCGAACCGGCGCATCTGCCGCGCGGCTACGTCGTGTCCGGGGTGGTCGGGTAAGCCCGGATAGAAGACCTTCTCGACCGCGGGATGGCCGACCAGCTGTTCCACCACGGTCTCGGCGTTCGTGCAGTGCTGCTCCATCCTCACCGCCAGCGTTTTCAACCCACGCAGCACCAGCCATGCGTCGAACGGCCCGGCGATCCCACCGATCGCGTTCTGGTGGAACATAATCCGCTCCTCGGCGTCTTCCATACCCATAACGGAGATGGACCGCGCCGTGACCACCGCGCCGCTCACGACGTCACTGTGCCCACCGGCATACTTGGTGGTCGAGTGGGTGACGATGTCGGCCCCGAGGGCCAGCGGCTGCTGCAGGTAGCTGGTCGCAAAGGTGTTGTCGACGACGAGCAACGCGCCGGCCGCGTGGGCCACCTCGGCCAGCGCCCTGATGTCGGCGATGCCGAGCAGCGGGTTGGTCGGGGTCTCGACCCACACGAGCTTGGTCACGCCGGGCCGGATGGCGGCCCGGACCGCGTCGACGTCGGACAGCGAGGCGATCGTGTGGTCGATGCCCTGCACCTTGGCGACCTGGTTGAAGTACCGATAGGTCCCCCCGTATGCGTCCGACGGCACAACCGCATGGTCGCCCGGCCGCATCAGCGAGCGGACCACCGTGTCCTGCCCGGCCAGCCCGCTGGCGAAGGCGAAGCCACGGCCCCCGCCCTCCAGCGCCGCGAGGCACTCCTCGAGCGCCGTGCGGGTGGGGTTGGCCGAGCGCGAGTACTCGTAACCGCCGCGCAGACCGCCGATGCCGTCCTGCTTGTAGGTCGAGACCTGGTAGATCGGCGGGACGACGGCGCCCGTGGCCGGGTCCGGCTCCTGGCCGGCGTGGATGGCCCGGGTGGCAAAGCCGTCTCGGGCGGGGTCGGAGCTCACACCGTGCAGGCTATCGGGGCCCTGGGGCCGCCCGGTGCCGCCCGCATTTCGACGAGTGAGGTGAGCGGTGGGGATGGTCGGTGTCGGGTTTACGGGTTCTACCCGGGACAAACCGGACATGGTCCAGCCGAACGGTCCACCCGTAAGCCGGTCGTCACCGACTAGGAGACCAGCCGCATACCGGCGGTGAGACAATCGACGGGTGATATTCGGACTCGGCAGGAAGACAACCATGGTGTCCCGAGAGGACGCCCTCCCCGGACGCTCGGTGGGGCACCAGGTGGACCCCAACCACGTCGTGCTTGGCACCCCGATCGACGGTCCCTTCCCCGAGGGCACCGAGACCATCTACCTCGCGATGGGCTGTTTCTGGGGCGTGGAGCGGATCTTCTGGAAGCAGCCGGGGGTCTACACGACGGCGGTCGGTTACATGGGTGGCTACACCCCCAACCCGACCTACGAGGAGACCTGCACCAACAACACCGGCCATGCCGAGACCGTTCGCGTCGTCTACGACCCGCAGAAGACCTCGGCCGAGCTTTTGCTCAAGGAGTTCTGGGAGAACCACGACCCGAGCACGGTGAACCGGCAGGGCAACGACGTCGGGACGACCTACCGGTCGGCGATCTACTGGACGACGCCCGAGCAGGAGCGCGCCGCCATCGCGACCCGCGACGCGTTCCAGAAGGTCCTGACCGACAACGGCTATGGGGAGATCAGCACCGAGATCCGCTCCGCGAAGGACGCCGGCCCGTTCTACCTCGCCGAGAACTACCATCAGGGCTACCTGGCCAAGAACCCCGGCGGCTACTGCAACCACGGTCCGAACGGCATGACCTGCCCCGTCGGCATCGTCCGCCAGGACCAGCTCCCCGCGCAGCAGGACGTCCTCCCGCCCCAGTCCTGACCCCGAGGTTGACGGCGTCAACGTTGACCTGGAGCCACCGCGCGACAGACCGTTGGTTGCATGAGCACCGTTGCCACGCATACTGATCGGTCCGCTACACGCCCGGACACGCCTGTGGTCGCGCCGCCCGGTCTGGCCGGGGTCGTGGTCGCCACCACCTCGCTGGGTGACGTTCGAGGCGCGGAGGGTTTCTTCCACTACCGCCAGTACGACGCGGTGGACCTCGCGCGTTCGTGCAGCATCGAGGAGGTCTGGCACCTGCTGTTGCGGGGGCATCTGCCGACCACGGGCGAGCTGGCGGCGTTCCGCGCGACCATCGCCGAGGCACAGGTCCTCGCACCGGACGTGCGCGCGCAGCTCGACGCGGTGGCGGTTGCGGCTTTAGCGCCGCCGATGACGAGCCTTCGCACCTCCCTCTCGGCACTAGGGGGCGCGCTACGTCTCGAACCGGTCTGGGACCTCAGCCCCGCACAGCGGGAAAGGGACGCGCTGCGGGTGGCGGTCCAGGTACCGGTGGTGACGGCCGCGGCATACCGGCGCGGTCAGGGCCTCGACCCCGTCGCCCCTCGGGCCGACCTCGGGTATGCCGCCAACCACCTGTGGATGCTCACCGGCGCGGAACCGCGGGAGCATCACGTCCGCGCCCTGGAACGATACCTATGCCTCACCGTCGACCACGGTTTCAACGCGTCGACTTTCACCGCCCGCGTGGTCGCCTCCACCGGCGCCGACGTCGCGGCCTGCGTGGTCGCCGCGCTCGGCGCCCTGTCTGGTCCGTTGCACGGAGGCGCTCCCAGTCGCGCGCTCGACTCGCTCGACGAGATCGGCACTCCCGAGCTCGCCCGCCCCTGGGCCGACGCGCAGCTCGCCGAGAGCCGGCGGATCATGGGGTTCGGGCACGCGATCTACCGGGCCAAGGACCCTCGCTCCGAGCTGCTCCGGGAGACCGCGGAGGAGCTCGGTGGTCCCCTCGCCGAGCTGGCCGTGGCGGCCGAGTCGGCCATCGACGACGCCCTCGACGCCGCGCGACCGGACCGCACGCTGCGCGCCAACGTCGAGTTCTACGCGGGGGTGGTCATGCACGAGTGCGGCGTGCCGCGCGAGATGTTCACACCAACGTTTGCCGTCAGCCGGGTCCTGGGCTGGACCGCCCACATCCTCGAGCAGGCGCTCGACCGCAAGATCATCCGGCCCAGTGCCCGGTATGCCGGTCCCCCACCGCCGCAACCGGTTCCAGCACTCGGAGACCGCGGCTGACTGGAGGACGGCTGTTTCCGACCGGACTCACACCTTTCGCAACCGGACTCACAAGTTTGTCGACAATTCGGACTTCGGCGGTCCGGAAACGCCGCAACATCTGAGTCTGGTCGCCCAGTCTCGTGTGGACCCGTCAGCTGCGCCCAGTCCGGGCCTCCGGACCCTCGCCCGTGTAGATCGCCCGCGGACGGAACCGCAAACCCTGGGGGTACTCCTCTGACGCGTGGGCGAGCCAGCCGGCCATCCGGCTGAGGGCGAAAAGCGTCTCACCACTGCCCGACCGAAGCCGGCCGGCGCGCACCAGGGCGGCCAGGGCCAGGTCGACGTTGGGACTGAGTCCGCAACGCTCGCTCACCGTTACGAGCAGCTCTTCGAGCAGCGGCCAGCCCTGCGGGTCCAGCCGGGCGACGTGGTCCAACAGGGCCTCGGCACGCGGGTCCGCGTCCACGTAGACCTGGTGGCCGAAGCCGGGCGGGCCGGCCCCACCGGAGCCGGCCTCACCGGAGCCGGCCTCACCGGAGCCGTTACCGCTCGGGGCCTCTGAGGCATACCGGTCCAGGGTCGGGTCGACGCCCCGCGCTCCGATCTCGTCCAGCAGCTGCTCGCCCAGGACGCTGCTGCGTCCGTGCCGTGGGCCGCCGAGCGCGGCGAGACCCGTCAGCAGCACCAGCCACGGGTCGGCACCGGTCCCGGCCGCGATCCGTACCGCCATCGTCGAGGCGGCCAGCTCGTGGTCGATGAGCAGCACGAGTGCGGCGTTGACCGCCCGCTCGACCAGCGTCGGATCTGGATGTCCCGAGATCGAGGGAGTAACGCCCTCGAACGACCGCGCCCGCAGCACCCGCAGCACCCGGCCGGCCACCGGCCCCGACCAGGGCGCGTCCTCGCCGACGGCCACGATCCCGGCCGCGACGGCCCGGCGACCGACCTCCGTGACGTGGTCGAGGCTGAGGTCCGCACGGTGCTCATCGGCCCCGGCAAGCGCGAGAACCGTTGCGCGCACACGGTCGACGTCCGTCGCCGCCGCGGGCAGGGCCGAGGCGCGCCTGACCAGCTCTCGCGCAGCGCCATCGACGACCCAGCGCGATTTGTCGCCGGGCGGCACGCCCCAGATCAGGGCCGCCACCTCCTCGAACGGCTGGGCGGAGAGGGTGACCGCATCGTGTCCGCGGAAGGACAGCGTGCCCTTCGGATCGAGCAGTGTGACGTCGGTCTCGACCAGGACCTCGAGCGAACCCGTCCGCACCCGGGTGCGTTCGGCGACCAGACGCAGCACCTCCGCACGGTCGAACCCGGACGCCCGATGCCCCCCCGCGTTGGTGCGGTGGGTGCGGGTGAGCAGACCACGGCTGACGTACGCGTAGATCGTCTGCAGGCGTACGCCGAGCAGGTCCGCCGCCTGGTCGGCGCTCACCTGGGCCCGGTCCTCCACGGCCGCATCGTCTCATCACGCCTGCCGCACCCCAGCCCGCGACCGCTGCCGGCCTGCTCACGATCTTCTTCCGAGCTGCTCTCCGAACCGCCCGCACCAGTGGGTCAGCCGCAGGCCAACCGGGGAGGCAGGGGCTACCTTTTCGCCATGAGGGTGCGCGCGGAGTTCACGACCGAGCCCTTCTCCGGCGAGGGCGAGCTGCCCGCGCACGTGACGAGGTCGGCAGCGGTCCTCACCCGAGCCGGCCTCGAGGTCGACCTCGGGCCGTTCGGGACCACTGTCGAGGGTGAGGACGGTGCAGTCGTGCCCGCCCTGGGCGAGGTCCTGGCCGAGGCATTGGCCTCCGGCGCCACGCGGGTGACCCTGCAGCTGGAGAAGACATGACCTCGCGTCTCGACCTCGAGCGGGCGCTAGAGCCGCTGCTGCACCGAGTGGGCGGGCGGGTCGTCACCGA
>NZ_JBDTKA010000096.1:0-22086 GCF_039935575.1 Lapillicoccus sp. | reverse complement strand
GGATCAGGGCTCGGATGGCGTAGTGCACGCACAGGTAGCCCCATGCCTCCTGACGCGCTCCGGCGGGGGTGCGGGAGCGCAGCACCACACGCGGGCCGCGTTGGTGGGTCTTGAGTTCGTCGAAGATCGACTCGATCTCCCAACGTTGGGCGTACAGCTCGGCGAGGTCCTCGGCCGGGGCGTGGGCAGGGTCGAGGATGGTGGTGACCAGCCGGTACCGGGTGGGTGGCAGCTGCGGGCGTCCCGGGTCGTCGATGGTGTACTCGACCACTCGCACCGCAAGGACCTCGTTGCGGATGCGTTTGTCGGCGGTAGCGACCAGCTCGGAGAGGAACGACCCGTCCGGGAATCGTTGCAGCACGGGGAAGACGGCGTTGCCCTTGGCCCGCCACAGCAGGTCCGCGCCGCCGGCGGCCGCGGCGGCGAACAGCGGGTAGGCGGTGAAGCCGCGGTCGGCCAGGCACAGCATCCCCGGTTCCAGGGCGGTGATCATCGCCTTGGCCACACTCACCTCGCCGACGCCGTAGGAGTCCATCGCGGCGGCGATGACGGCGTGCGTGCCGCACTCACCAAGGGCCACGATCCGCAGCTGCGGGAACGCGCTGCCGTCGCCGCGCCCGGTCCCGGCCCGGCCGAACTCGGCCGCGTTGGCGGGCGTGTCGGCCACGTCGATACAGGTGCCGTCGATGCTGACTAGGCGCCAGCGACGGTAGAACGCCCCCGGCGTCTCGGCCGTGGCCAGTGGCACGCAGGCCCGGTCGAACAACGCCGCCAACGGCTCAGGTCCCAACCGCGCCCGAGCCTTGGAAATCGCCACCTGCGAGGGGGTCTCGTACCGCTGCTCCCCGTCAGAGGACCAGGCCAAGCCCTCCGTCAACGACCGCATCACCTCCTCATACCCCGCCGAGGAGAACAACGTCATAGCCAGCACGTAGTACACCGTCAGCCGGGCCGGCAGCAGCCGGTTGCGCTGCTCCCGCCGGCCAGTCGCATCCACGACCTCGTCAACCAACCCCGGCGGAAACGTCGCCGTCAACACCCCCAACGCCACCTTGTCGCTCAACCGCTCACCCAAAGGCACCCGCACCTGCCCCGCTCTCGGCATACCAGCGAGAATAACACAGATGTAACTCTAAGTTATGGGTATTGGGCTTAGCCCAACGCTTAACCCTAGACGTCCTGGGACTTGTCCCCATGCCCACGAGGACAGCGGGCCGTCGCCGGCGATAGGGCGTTTGAACTGAGGGGTGGGGGTGCTCGGGTCAGTCATTTGGTGGACGCTAGGGCCTGCATTTGGGCGCTGTACCGCCTAGCCCTATCTGGGCGATAGGACACACCTCAAGACGCGCCGAACACGAACCAAGGTGTATGGAACCCGCGGCCTTGAGCACGCATCTCGCGCGCGCTCGCCACGACCCGCAGCAGCCGATGAGTCACGGCAAGCTCGAGCGGACTCTTCTCGCTAGCTTGCGCTGTTCAGTCGTCGGACGATGAGCTGGTTGAGGCTGAGCTTCTCTTCGGCCGCTTCGAGGGCCAGTCGTCGGTGGAGTGCTTCTCCGACGCGGAGGTTGAACTTGCCGGAGAAGGAACGCTCGGATAGCGCACCGGGAACTGGTTCGGCTTCTGCGTTCATGTCCTCTATGACGTCTGCGACGACCTTCTCGAGTCCGGTCAGCGCCTCGATCTGTGTTCCTGCCAGCCAGGACAGGGAGGGGAACTCCAGGCAGGTGGCGACGAACTCATGGTCCTCGGCGGACCACGTGACGCGGTAGGTGTAGTGCGAGATGTCAGCGGTCGGCACGGTGTGCATCAGTCGCCTTCCTTCTTGTCAATCGCGGCGAGGACCTGGCCCACCTGATACGGCTTGGCTTTGCCGTGGTCGTTTTGAATATTCACGCGGGGTCACCAGGCCACGGTGTGCGGAACACAGCGTGCGAGCCACCAGTGGTGCCCGGTGGGCCGAAGTAGTAATCGCAAATTCTGTGCAGATCGGCGTAACGGACGTTTTTCGGGTTGGCCCTCATGGAAATGAGGACCCTCTCAATTGACGCCACGGTGCGATGGTACTGCAGACAGTACCACTTCGACTAGGTTTGTACGGTCTCGGACGCCTCTCGCGGGACCTCAGCTGCCCCAAGGACTGCGTCGATGGCGTCTCATGTCCGGTCGTCGGAGTCGGGCCACAGGTGGCTGTAGGTGTCGAGGGTCTCCGAGGCACTGGCGTGAACCAGCCGGGCTTGGACCGTCTTGACGGACTCGCCGTGCCGGATGAGGAGCGACGCGTAGTAGTGCCGAAGGCTGTGGAACGTGTACCCGTGCACACCAGCCTCTGTGGCGCTCCGACGCCACAAAGTCCCAAACGCCGATCGGCGCAGCAGCTGCCCGTCTGACCCCAGAAAGACGGGCGCAGCGGGCGAGGGCGCGAACCGCCGAAGGTGTTCCGACAACGGCTCGAGAACGACGTCTGGCAACGGAACCGTCCTGACGCTGGCTGCGGTCTTGGGCGGTCCGAACTCCGGAGCCTGGCCTCGCACGGCGACGAGCTGCCGGTCCACCCTGAGCGTGCGGCGCAGGAAGTCCACGCGGTCAACGGTGATGCCGAAGATCTCACCCTGACGGAGGCCGGTGCCCGCAGCCAGGATGACCATGGCGTGGTATTGCTCGGGGACGGCCTCGGCCAGTGCCTGGATGTCCGCTGTCGCCATGGGAGAGACTGGCTTCTTCACGATCTTGGGGAGTCGAATGCCGTCGCAGGGGGACAGCGCGATTCGACGATCACGCGACGCCGCCTTGAAGATCGTGGCGACGTAGCGGTAGGTCACGATGACCGATGCGGGGGAGAGTTCGCGCTCGAGGCGTTTGACGAGCTGTTGGATGTCCGACGGCACGATCGACTCCAGCGGCCTGTCGCCTATGACCGGGTACACCCGGCGCCGCAGCGCGCCCTCGACCTGCACGACGGTGCCAGGTCGGTGGATCTGGATCGCGCGCCACGCCTCGGCATACTCGCGGAACGTGATTCGGCCAGCTCCGGGCGAAACGTATGCGCCGGTGACGAGGCTGGTGGTGGTCTCGTCGAGCCAGCGTTGAGCGTCGACCCGGCGTCTGAAGTGACGGGCGTGCTCTCTCCTGTTGGGTCACGGTAGCGAGCCCGGTAGGTGCCGTCCGCCCGCTTGGGTCCGATCGTTGCCATGACCTCTCACCTTCTCGGCGTCGGTGCGCTCACGGTTCGGCCCGCTGCCGGATCTCACTCAGGCTTTTTGCTGCGGATTCCTGCGGCGGCCGGAGCGCCCCGCATTTTGCACGTCGATCCACCTCAGCACGTCTTGCTCCCGGTAGACCACTCGCCGCGGCCCCATCTTGAAACTCTCCGGCCCCGCGCCTTGGTGGCGCCAGTATCGCAACGTCGCGGCCGGAACGCGGATCATCGCGGCCACCTTGTTCACAGTCAGCACTCTGTCCATCTCGATCCACCCCTCGCCAGCCCGCGACAATCGCAGCTCCTACTTGGGTAAGCACGACACGCCGCGTGGGGTGGACACCGAATCGCCAACCGTCTCGAAAACGTCATGAAACCCACGGGCGGGAGGCCGTCGTCTATCCGGGCGAGTCATGGTCGGAGGTGGTCCTGGCGGCTGTTGTATGCGGCGACGAGGCGTTCCATCGCGGGACGCAGAGCGTCGAGATCACGCTCGTAGATCAGTCCGGTCTCTAGGCGGCGCGTGAGCTGGTCGAGGAGCCCTGCCCACGCCTGCGGGCCCGTGGGCAGGGCTGCGGCGGTCCGCCTCGTTGGCGTCACCGTGGACGCCCAGGCGGCCGATCGCCATCGCCCCCGGTTTTTTTCATCCCGTCCGGAACGCAACATCCTTACAGACGGCCTTCGATGAAGACGGTGACGTATCCGGCGTCACTGGCCCGAAACGGCGAGGTGCTCGACAGTGTGATCGACGACCGCGAGGAGGTCGTCATCGCCCGACCTGGTCACGAACCGTCGTCATGGTCTCACTCGAGGACTACAAGTCTCTACGCCGAGACTGTCTACCTGATCCAGTCACCGCGAACGCACGGCGCCTCCTGGACCTTAAAACGTGGAGAATCAACTTCCCTAGGCCGCGTGATGCGACCGTGGTAGCCGGGGCGGTAGTACCGGAGTAGCATAAGAGTATGAAGCTGAGTGTCAGCCTGTCCGAGGACGAGGTCGCCGCGTTGGACAGGTACGCCGAGACCACCGGTCTGGCGTCGCGGTCTGCCGCCATTCAGCACGCGATCCGGTTGCTGGGTGACCCTGAGATGGAGGATGCGTACGCGGACGCCTGGGACGAGTGGGAAGCTTCGGGCGACGCCGTGGCGTGGGATTCGACTGCGGCCGACGGACTCCTTCATGCTGCGCGGTGAGATCCGCCTGACCGACCTTGAACCTGTCCGCGGAAGCGAGGCCAACAAGCGTCGTCCGGCGGTCATTGTCAGCAATGACAGGGCCAATGTCAGCGCCGCGCGACATGGACGCGGCGTCGTCACGATCGTTCCCGTGACGAGCAACGTGACCCGCGTGTTGCCTTTCCAGACCCTCCTGCCTGCCCAGGAGACCGGTCTGCGGGTCGAATCCAAGGCTCAGGCTGAACAGGTGCGGTCCGTTGCGATCGGGCGCATCGGCCCGATGATCGGACGTGTCCCCATCCACGTGATGGCCGACCTCGACGACGCCCTCCGCCTGCACCTTCAGCTGTAACCACGTCTCACCCGAAGCAGAGGTCAATCCTCAGCCACCGGTTAGAGGACGATCAACCGCAGGACCTCTGTGGGGTGGTGGCGGGGCGAGACGACGGTCAGGTGGAGAAGCTTGCGTTGGGTGCGCAAGATCAGTCAGCGAGGTCCGGATCGCGCGTGAGGTAGCTTTATCGTTCGCAGCAGTCGGCGATGAGGAAGCGTTCGATCCGACCGTGGCAGCCGAAGACGATCTCCTCGACGCGGCCCGAAGTGTCGACCACTCCACTTCAGCTCACTCAAGTCGGGGGCGTTGACACGTTGTGCAACCTCATCGTGGCAAAGGGCGACTCGATCGGTTTCGTCGAGCGCCGCTAGAGGTAGGTTCGGCTCATGCCGAGCGACGTATCTCTCAAGGCGATGAACCTGGTCCATCGCACCGCCCTGCTGCTGAGTGGCGGGCGGCTCGGCCACACCGCCATGAACATGCCCGTCGTCGAGCTGACGACCATCGGACGCCGCAGCGGCCGGCCGCACACTGTACTGCTCACCTCACCGATCCAGGAGGGAGACGCCTTCGTCGTGGTGGCCTCTCGCGGTGGTGACGACAAGCCGCCCGCCTGGCTGTTGAACCTCCAGACCAACCCCGACGTCGAGGTGGCGGTCCAGGGCGGGCCGACCCAGCCCAGGCGCGCCCGCGTCGCGACGGCGGCGGAGCGGGCCAGGCTGTGGCCGCGGGTGACCGCGGATCACAGCAATTACGCTGGCTACCAGAAAAGGACCAGCCGGGAGATCCCGCTGGTGTTCCTCGAGACGGCGGGGTAGCGCGAAGTAGCAGTTCGTCTCACTGCCAGCCCAGCCGCCGCACACTGGCCAGCCACCGTCAGGGTCGGATGCGTTCTGAGCCCAGAACCTCGCCGCCTGCAGGTGCGCCCGACGTCGCCCGCCGCGACACGGCCAGGCCCCGGACCACATCGACGCTAGCCCACGCTAGCCCCGTCCCGCCTGCCGCGACCGGGCCTCCCGGCGGCGAGGTCACAGGGTGGGGTCTCTCAGGACGGAGGCTTGCTGTTCCGCATGGCGATCACGCCGTCAGGGGACCATGACGAAGCATTCGCAGGCGCTCGTACGTGATCTTGAAGACCCCGCACGGGGCATCCTCGACGGGCACGAGCTGGCCGTTGAAGCACGCTTCGGCACGGTTTTCCGCTCACTGCTGCATTCCCGCGGTTGGGTCGACGAGGACCGTAGACGCCGCTCGTCGGCGACCTGAGCGACCCGGTTGACGACGGCGGCCTGCCAACCCGGCGCACGTTGCCCGAGGCTGGGGACGCTGTACCCGCGGGTCCCGGTGCGGACCAGCCGTTCGGACGGATGGTCAGCGCTGATAGGTCGGTGCGCCGTCCGCGGTGCTTCCGGCGAACCAGGCAGACCACGCGCGCAGCTGCTGGGCAGCGCAGGCACTCCGACGACGCCGACAGGCTCTGCTGCGCTTTCGTCCCCCGCTACCGAGCGTCGCCCAACGGGTCGGGGCGGGCGAACATTGCCAGCACCGCCGCGACGACCTGCGGTGTCCCGGGCACCAGCACAGCGGTGCCCTCCCAGGCGTCGGTCCGCTCCGCCACCCGCGCGACGGCATACTGGACTGCATCGCCGAGCAGGGGCACGGTGAAGACGAAGTCCTGGCCGATCCCCAGCTCCTCGCCTGCCCGGGCGGCCAGTGCGTCGCCGGGGACTGCCCGCAATGAGGGTGACGCGCAGAAGATGAGCTCCCGCAGAGCGGAGCTGAGCTCGTCGAGAAGCTGCTCGGTCAGGTCGTCCGCCCCTTCGTCGGCAGAGATGACGCCGATGAACCGGACTCCCGGGTGCCGCGCGGTCAGGTGGCCACCCAGCGCGCGCGCTCCCCCAGGGGACTGGACGACCGCTGCGACGACGAGCGGGTCGTTCTGGACGACCGTGCACCATCCGTCTGGGCGAAAATCGGGGGGCTGCACGGATCGATGTTCGCACCGATCCGGCCTGCGGCCCCACTATCGGCGGCGAACCCGAACAGCGGAAGTACGCCCATGGAGACGCCCGTGGCCAGGAACTCGGGGAACTGCACGACGCGTTGGGCGACGCCGAAGCCGGCGAGCAGTTCCTGGCTGTAGCTGGTGGCGATGTGGTTCAGGACGAGCGCGGACACCAGGAGGAACCCGGACTGCAACAGCTCGGAGACGCCGATGCCGAACACCTCCCTCATGATTGCGGGCCGCAGGGTGGACCAGCGCGGTGCGAGGCTCTGCAGTGCGCTGTGGCGGATCGGGTGCCGAGCGAAGTTTGCGACGGAGACGAGGTTCGCCAAGCCGATCGCGAGCGCAGCGCCCGCGACACCCCAGCCGAGCACCAGGGTGAGCACGGGCGTGAACGCGAGCTGCACCCCCACATACACGGCGGTCGGCCCGACCGCGTCTCCGGTTGCGCCCAGTGCGCTGGTGACCGGACCGAGCAGCAGCAGGCATACGCCGCCGGACCGAGCGGCGTTTCTCGGGACGACTGCGAAAGTCTGGGCGGGGCTCGACCCGGCAGATCATCCGGTCACGCGTCGAGTGGCGACGCACCTGCCAGACCACGACGACCGCGAGCAGTTGCTCGCTGGCATCGACCTCACGCTGGCCGGCATCGAAACGGTGCGAGAGGCGTACCCCACCCGAACCGCTCACCGACGAACTCACGGCGCGTGGGTGGTTTGGCACTGGACTGCGTCGGCCTTTCGGGTCCAAGGTGGCACCTGGAAAGGACTGTTATGGACAGGTTGCCGATCATCTACATCCGCGGGTATGCCGGCGCGACGGCGGGCATCAACTCTCAGGTGGACGACCCCTTCTACGGTTTCAACCTCGGGGCGACCCACGTGCGGGTTGGCGGTGACGGGGACCCGGCGTTCTACCAGTTCGAGGGTCCGATGCTGCGGTTGATGACCGACGAGAACTATCGGCTGCTGGTCCGGGGAGACCAACAGCAGTATCTCGACTCTGCCGAACCGGGCACCGTCTCAGCGGCGTCGCTGTGGGTCTACCGGTTCTACGACCAGGCAGCCACGACATTCGTCCCGCCCGCGGCCCATGAGGGGATGGTCGAGCGGTTCCTCACCAAGCTGCACCAGAAGGTCACGGCTGATGGGTTTGACATCGAGCAGGCCGCCGCCGGCCTGTACACCCTGATCCTGGAAGTACGCGCCAAGACGGGTGCCGACAAGGTCCACCTGGTTGCGCATTCGATGGGTGGGCTGGTGGCCCGCTGCATGATCCAGAAGCTCTGCGGGCAGGACGGCCGCGAGCCCGCGAAGGCGATCGTGGACAAGTTCTTCACCTACGGCACGCCGCACGGCGGCATCACGTTCGACTACGGGGTTCTCGACTGGGCGGAGCAGGCCTTCGGCCCAGCCGGCGCCGACATGTTCTCGCCACCGAAGATGTTCGGCTATCTGACCCCCGGCAAGACCTTCGGCAAGGACGTCCCCGGCGATGGCGACAGCTGGGACCCACAACGGATCGACAAGGACGTCTTCGACCCGGCGAACATCTTCTGCCTCGTCGGGACCGACCCCAAGGACTACGGTCTGTCCCGCGCGGTCGTCGGCCCCAAGAGCGACGGTCTGGTCCGGATCGAACACGCCTACGTCCGCGAGGCGCACCGGGCGTATGTCTACAAGTCCCATTCCGGTTCCTATGGAGAGGTGAACTCTGAGGAGGGCTACCAGAACCTGCGCCGGTTCCTGTTCGGCCGCTGGGCGGTCAGCGTCGACTTCGCCGGCCTGCCCCGGCCCGTGGCTGCGTCACCCGGGCCGATCTGGCAGGCCGACATGCGCCTGGCGATCCGCGGTCTCTCGGTGGTGATGAGCGAGCAGCAAGCCGACCACTGGTGTCCGATCCAGCTGAACGAGGAGCTCGATCGCCCGGTCGACACCGCGGACAGTCCCGTCCCCCTGCTCAGCACGTTCCTGATCGACCCCGGACACGAAGCCGAGCTCTCCGCCGAGCGAAACGACCCGCTCAAGCCGACGGCACACGGCGGCCGGATGCGTCACGTCCTGTCCCTGCGCGTCTACCAGCTGGACGAGCGCGGGGGCTCGTTCAACTTCGCGAACCATCTCGAACAGGTCCCGGACTGGGCAGACTCACTCATCATCGATGTCGGGCCCAACGACGACAACACCGGTATGAACGCGTGGGCGGCGTGGAACAGCGAGGTGCCAGGGGCGATCAAGGACTTCGACACCATCACCGACGCCCTGCCACCTGTTCGGCAACGACCAGTGGACCTCACCGTCCGTGACGGCATTCACTTCGGCAGCATCCCCATGCCGGACTTGGCTCGCTCGCTACCGGTGCTAGGCGCAGCTGCCAGCCTCTCTCTCGCGGTCACCGACCGGGAGATCGCGACTGCGGCACCCCAACCAGCCTGACGCTGCAGGTGGCGACGAACCGGTCTGCCGGATCTTTACGCCCGGATGCCAGAGGCGGACGATGAGCTGACGGGACCACAGCCGTACCAACCGAGGGAGCTCCGAAATGAACGAGCCGCAGGATGTCCAGAGCGTCAGCAGCTCCGACGAGGTCAATCGGCCTGGCCTCCTGGAAAGAGCCTTTGATGCTGCCGCGGAGAAGCTCGATCGGCACATTGGCTGGTATCACCTGCCCAAACCCCTGGGGCTGGTGGAGCTCATCGGCATCAGGAACACACTTCGCCAGCACAACCTTTACGACACGTCACGGCTGCCTGCCGTCAGTGCTGCTCAGCCGCCCCCCTTCGAGGAGAAGTACGACAGCGAGCGCACCGTCAATGGCAGCTGGAACGACCTGGTTCATCCCGAGATGGGTATGGCGGGCACCAGGTTCGGGCGAAACGTGCCGCTCGTCGAGACCTGGCCGCAGAGTGAGCGGATGCTCGAGCCGAGCCCGCGGACCGTCAGTCGACGGTTGATGACGAGGGACGAGCTGATTCCCGCCTCGGCCGGGAACGCCCTCATCGCCGCGTGGCTGCAGTTCATGATCCGCGACTGGTTCAAGCACGGCACCAGCCCGAGCGACCACCCGTGGGTAATTCCCTTGTCACCCGACGACGACTGGCCGACGCCGCCGCTGCTGGTGATGCGGACGCCGGCCGACCCCACCGCTCCGCCCGAGTCGGACCAGCCGCCGACGCATACCAACATCATGAGTCACTGGTGGGACGGCTCCCAGCTGTACGGGAACAGCCTCGCCGAACAGGCGGCGTTGCGTCACCACGTGGGCGGCCGACTCAGCCTGGTCGACGGGATGGCTCCGGTCCCAGAAGACGCAACCAAGGGGCCGGGACGTTCACCGGGCTTCTGGTTCGGCCTGGGAGTGCTGCAGTCACTGTTCATCAAGGAACACAACAGCATCTGCGAGATGCTCGCGAACACCTACCCGGACATGGACGACGAGACGCTCTTCCAGCGCGCCCGGCTGATCACCGCGGCGCTGCTCGCCAAGATCCACACGGTCGAGTGGACGCCGGCCGTCACCGCCCACCCCACGGCTGTGACCGGCCTGCACGCCAACTGGTGGGGGCTCGAGGGCGAGAGGCTGCACAAGGTCTTCGGCAGGCTGAGCTCGAGCGAGGTCGTCGCGGGGATCCCCGGTTCCGACACGGAGGATGACGGGGTCCCGTTCGCCCTCACCGAGGAGTTCGTCGCCGTCTACCGGATGCACCCGCTGATCCCAGACCAGTTCGACTTCCGGGCCGCAGTCGATGACCAGCCGACCCTCGGCGCACGCGAGTTCGACACGGTGACTGGTGCCGCCGCGGTCGACATCCTTCGTGACAACAAGCTCACCGACCTTATCTACACGTTGGGGACCATGAACCCGGGCCTGGTGACACTGCACAACTACCCCAGGTACCTCCAGACCTTCACCCGCCCCGACAATGGCACGCTGATGGATCTCGCCGCGACCGACATCCTGCGCTGCCGCGAGCTCGGCGTGCCCCGCTACACCGCATTCCGGCGGCTGCTGCACCTACCCGTTCCTCACACGTTCGAGGACATCACCAGCAACCGAGACTGGGCGGAGGAGCTGCGAGAGGTCTACAACGACGACATCGACAGCGTGGACCTGATCCCCGGTATGTTCGCCGAAGACCGACCGGATGGTTTCGCCTTCAGCGACACCGCCTTCCGCATCTTCATCCTGATGGCCTCGCGCCGCCTCAACAGCGACCGGTTCTTCACCACCCACTTCACCAACGACGTATACACCGATGCGGGCATGAACTGGCTCGAGGACAACACCATGAGCACCGTCCTGCTGCGCCACTGCCCAGAGCTCCAGCCCTATCTCGAGGGCTCCTCCAACGCCTTCGCGATCTGGGGACGCGCCAACGCCCGGAATGCCACGACGACCTAGGGACTAGCTGATCGGGCAAGATCAAGGGGGTTCGCGACGGCTGGCCACGTCTGAAGGCGGTGGGGATGTGGCACTGGAAGCGCTGAGGCGCAGGTCGTCGTTACGCCTGCGGCACCTGGTTTGGTGGCTGTGGCCGTCGATGCCCAGCTCGTGGTCGCAGGTGCCCGCGCGGCTGCGGCCCGTGACGGTCCAGATCGCTCGGCTGACGGTGTCGGCGGTGGTCGCGTACCTCGTGGCGAACGCCGTATCTCCAGGCAGCGTCGACCTGACGGCGCCGCTGACGGCGCTCCTCGTGGTCCAGGCGTCGACGGTCGGAACCCTGCAGGTGGGGCTGGTCCGGGTGGGCGCTGTGCTCACCGGCGTCCTGGTGGCAGTAGGGGTGTCGGCCTCGGTGGGGTTGTCCTGGTGGTCCCTGGCCGCGGTGATCGCCGCAGCGCTGATCCTGGCGAACGTCCTCAGGCTTCGAGAGCAGTCCCTCGAAGCCCCCATCAGCGCCATGCTGATCCTCGCCGTCTCGTCACCAGAGCTGGCGGCTGAGGTACGGGTGGTGAACACCTTGATCGGCACGGCGGTCGGCATCGGGTTCGCGCTTCTCGTGCCTGTCGCCATTCCGAACGCCAGCGCGCTCGGTGCCGTCCGAGCGGTGGCCCGCGCCCAGGCTTCGCTGTTGGACGAGGTGGCTCTTGCCCTGGGCGACCGGGCTGCGCATCCCGAGGAGCTCGAGGCGTGGCTGGCCTGGACGGATCACATCGAAGGTGAGCTGGACGACGCGGCGGCTGCCGTTCAGGCCGTAGAGGATCGACGCATACTCAACCCTCGAGCGTTGGCCGTGGCTGCCGTGCACCCCGGGCTGCGAGCGGTGCTGGGTCGCCTCGACAGCTGCCTGTCAGCCGAGCGAACCCTTCTGCATGGCCTGGGCGCCGGGTCCGAGGTCGAGGAGCGACCGGCCGACACCGCGGCCGGCGCCGAGCTGCGACGCGCTTTCGCCGTCGTGCTGGACGACCTGGCCAACGGGCTGCACGCGTTCGCAAACCTCGTCGGTGCCGAGTACGGCGGGGCCAACACTGACGAGGTCGACGACGCCCTGAACCGGACCCTCGAGATCGTGCGCGAGACTCGGGCCGTTCTGACCGAGCTGATGTTCCTCGACGTCGATCCTCGCGGGCGACCCGACCTGTGGATGCTGCAGGGCTCCGTCCTCGCCGCCGTCGACCACATCCTGCGTCAGCTGGACCTCGAGAACGCCGAAGGACTCAGCCAGCCCTGGCTCAGCCGCTACCGCTCGCGCCCGCGTTCTTCGGCCCGACCGTCGAGACGCCGGAGCCTGCGCCGTAAAGCGTGACAGTCTGAGCCGACACTAATGGTGTCAGCCGCTCGGAAAGCCGAGCGGCCAGCACCATTAGCGCGGGTATGCGCGGCGCGACCCGCTGAGTGCCTGCCGCGGCCTCAGTCGTCGTCGCTGGTCCGCAGGCTGCGGTGCGCCGTCAGCAGCTCGACCTCTGGCCGACCGGCGACCAGGCGCTCGACGGAGTCCAGCAGGTCGACGAGCGGTGCGCGGTCGCCGGAGACCGCGGCCAAGCCGACGGTGCCCCGGCGGTGGAGGTCCTGGTCACCGACCTCGGCGACCGAGACGGCATACCGGCGTTGGATCTCCGCGACGATGGGGCGGATCACCGAGCGCTTCTCCTTGAGCGAGTGCACGTCTCCGAGCAGCAGGTCAAGCTCCAGCCATCCGATCCACATGGGTCCACCCTGCCGCACCGCGGTCGTCCCTGTCGCGCGAGAATCGGTCGATGACCGACGACCCGTGGAACCTCGCCCGCTTCCGAGCAGCCCAGGCCTCCGGTGGCGCTTATGACACGGCTCTGCAGGAGCTGCGCGCAGGTCGCAAGCGGGCCCACTGGGTCTGGTTCGTGTTGCCTCAAATTGCCGGCCTCGGTCACAGCCCGATGGCGCAGCGGTATGCGGTCAGCGGCCTCGACGAGGCGCGCGGCTACCTTGCAGACCCCGAACTGGGTCCTCGGCTCGTGGACTGCGCGCAGACCCTGACCGGTCTCGACGAGACGGATGCAGTGACCGTCATGGGCTCGGTCGACGCCATGAAGCTCCGGTCCTGCATGACGTTGTTCCTGCACGCCGCGACGCTGGCCGACCACCGAGCGGCCTTCGCGACCGTGCTCGACCAGTTCTTCGGCGGGCAGGAAGACCGCGAGACGCTGGTGCGGCTGGACCTCAACCCGTGAGGCGCTCCTGAAGCGCCGCAGCGTCCCAGGGAGCCCGCCCCCTCGCATCGTTGTCGAAGTAGACGTAGACGTCCCGCCCGGCTGATCTCCAGCCTCGACACCGCTCGGCCCACTGGTCGAGGGAGCGCGAGGCGTACCTGCTGGCATACAGAGCGGTATGACCGTGCAGGCGCACGTACCTGACCCCGCTGGTGTCGCGGTCGATGACCGGGAACTTCCCGGCGGCGTCCGCCCACACTGTGCCGATAGCGTTCTGCCGCAACAGGCTCTCGGCCTCATCGGTGTCGAAGCTGGTATGCCTCGCCTCCAGCACGTGCCGGATCGGCCGGTCGACTTCGGCGGTCACCAAGGCCCGGTCGGTGGGTACTTTCTCGTCGTGCCGTCCGGCCAGCAGTGCGGCGTCATGCGTCGTCCGCGGAAGCTGGCTGAAAAACGCGGCAAGCAGCGGTGCGTCGAACTGCTGACGCGCCGGCAGCTGCCACAGGACTGGTCCGAGCTTGGCACCGAGAGCCAGGACGCCGGAGGCGAAGAAGTTGGCGAGCGCCGTCTCGACGCCGGTCAGCCGCAGCATGTGGGTGATGTAGCGGCTGCCCTTGACGGCCAGCTCGAAGTCGTCGGGGGTCCCCTTGCGCCAGTGCTCGTAGGACGAGGGTCGTTGCAACGAGTAGAACGAGCCGTTGATCTCGACGGACGACATCCGGTCCGCGGCGTAGGAGAGCTCGAGCCGGTGCGCGAGGCCCGCGGGGTAGAAGTCGCCCCGCCAGCGTGGGTAGGTCCACCCCGAGATGCCGATGCGAAACCCCGCGGCGGTCACCGCTCGTCGAGAGTGACGATGCCAGACAGCAGCAGGCGTCGGGCGAGGTCGGCGCCCAGATCCGCAACGGATCCAAAGCCGTCTTCGAGCAGGACACGAACTGCGTCGAGATCACCGTCGGCGACCCGGAGGTCGCCGGCTCTACTGTGCAGCTGCACCGGGTCGTCCTCGGAGGTCTTCAACCGGGCCGCGAGGTGGCGCCGGAGGACAAGCACCGCGTCGGGCTCCAGGTGGGTGGCTGCCCGCACCGTGGCGACCGGGGCGACGGCCGATGCGCGCTGGGAGCTGCGTCCGCGCGCGGCGAGGGCGTCGACGAGGTCCTCGGCATCCACCTCCTGCACAGCGCGCAACACAGCTGCCCGGATGACCTCCAGGTCGGGTTCGAGGTTGTCCGGGTCGTCCAGCCGGACCCCGAGCGGCAACGACGCGCGGACCTGCTCGTCCTCACTCACCCGTCGCAGCGCGACGGCCAGCATCTCGTCGGCGAGGTGGCGTCTGGTCCAGGGGTGGACCCCCATCGTCAGGTGGGTGCTGACGTCGCCGAGTGCCGTCGCCGCATGCAGGTAGCCGCGCGGCAGGTAGAGACAGTCACCCGGGCGGAGCGTGACCTCGAGGAGGGGCTCCTGCAGGGCAGCCGCCTCGACGTCGGTGCGCCGGTCGGCCCACGGCTGGTCGCGAAGCGGGCTGTCGAGCACGGGAGGCCTGATGCGCCAACGCTTTTCGCCGGCCACCTGCAACACGAACACGTCGTGGACGTCGTAGTGGTCGCTGAACCCGATGCTCTGGGTCGGGGTGACATAGGCGTTCACCTGCACGGGGTGGCCGAGCTCGGCAGCGAGGTCCTGCGTGAACCGGGTCACCGGCTCCCAGGTCCGGTGCAAACCCTGCAGGACGATGGTCGCGCCGTCGGCGAAAAGGCGCAGCAGCTTGTCGTCGCTCAGCTGGTCGCCGATCGTGGCACCGACGCCGCCGGGCGCGGTGAACGCCCGCTCTGCGAGGGTCGTCCCGTTCTTGGCGACCCGAAGGAACGGGGCGCGGAGGCCGCGACGCGAGACCAGCTCGTCGACGGCGTCGTTGCTGAACAGGTCGTCGAAGCGTGACGGAAGGGCGGAGGCCGGCGTGACCAGGGGAGCACGCCCCCAGAACTCCTGCGCGAACTGCTCCACCGTCACGGCGACTAGTCGAGAAAGAGCGGAGTGCCCGCCCGCACGGGCGGGCACTCGCGTCCTGGTGCTGGCGGTCATCTACAGAGCGCTACCTGCCCCGCCGTCTGCGCCGCCGTCGTTCGTCCCGGAGTCGGCGCCGCCGTCGGCCGGGCCTTCTGCTCCACCGTCAGCGCCGCCGTCGTGCTGTCCTGGGTCCGCGCCGCCGTCTGCTGGGCCTTGGCCGGCGTTTTCGCCCGCTCCGCCGTCGGCTCCGCCGTCGTGGGTGCCGCTGTCGGCGCCACCGTCAGCAGGGCCCTCGGTGTCCATCGGGTTGTCGCTCATTGGCAATCCTCCCATTGGTGTTGGCCGCACGTCGATGTGCGGACTACCGATGGAGTACCCCAACGACAGCCCTGTCACACGTACGGAATGAACCGACCCTATGCCGATGGTTCGACGACGGCTAGAGCGGTGTCGGGCCGCGCGGGCGGCCACCGTCGGGCGCCGCTAACGTGGGCCGTATGCGCGTGACTCACCTCGGACATGCCTGTCTCCTAGTCGAGATGTCGGACTCCCGCATCCTCATCGACCCAGGCAGCTTCTCCTCCGGCTTCGAAGGGCTTCGGGACCTCGACGCGGTGGTCGTGACCCACCAGCACGGGGACCACCTGGACATGGACCGACTGCCTGCGCTGCTTGCCGCGAACCGTCAGGCGCCGTTGCTCACCGATCCCGAGTCCGCTGCTCTGCTCGAGAACCCGAACAGCGACGTGGTGACGATGACGGCTGGGACTGACGTGATGATAGGCCCGGTATCCGTTACCCCCGTGGGCGTGATGCACGCGGTCAACCACGCGGGAGTGCCGCGTTGCACCAACGTCGGTGTGGTCCTGCGCGCCGACGGCGAGCCCGCCCTCTACCACCCTGGCGACGCGTACGACGGCGAGCCGGGTGAGGTCGACGTGCTCGCCGTCCCGCTGAACGCGCCGTGGTGCAAGGTCAGCGAGACCATCGACTTTGTCACGCGGATCGCACCGGGATCGATCGTTCCCATCCACGACGCGCTGCTGTCCGGCGTCGGTCGAGGGATGTACGTCCAGCACGTCAGCCGGTTTGGTGCCGGAGGTGACGTCCGGCTGGCCGACCTCGCCGACGGCAAGGCCGCCGACATCGGGATCCTCTGAGACGCGAGCGAGCTCGGCGGCGTCGACGGGGCGGGGCATCAGAACGCCGCACAGGATGTCGCCGGCTACGGTTCCTCGGCGACGCTGAGCAGTCTCGTGGCAAAGTCAGCGGGGGTGACCAGCGACGTCAGGTACCCGCCGCGGATCCCGGCGAGGGCCGCCGGAACTTTGGCCAGGCCGTAGGCGATGCCGATCACCTCAGCAACGCGCCGCAGCTGGGCGGGGTTGATGGCGATGATCCGATTACTGAGTGGGGTCTCGATGGCTTCCCCCTGGGCGTCGAGCAACACACCGGAAAGGTCGGCCTGCACGCCCGTCTCTCCCATCAGCGCTTGTTCTCCAGGAGTCAGGGCATCGTGCAGGGTCGAGCCGGGTGGTTTCCACCCGCCAACGCCGACGACGGCTTTGGTGACGGTGTCGTAGCGGGCCACGGCCTCGGCGATGGCGTCCTGACGGTAGAGACCCCGTGCGGTCTGTTCGTCGTTGACGATCATGGGCGCGTAGAAGACCGACGAAGGAGCGCGCGCGTCCCGGGCAATACTGCGGACGACGTCGACCGAGCTGGGCTCGACGTCGGGTCGAGTCAGCGCACCGGTGAGCTGGACCACCCGTGCGGCATGCAGGCCGCGCACTTTCGCTGCCATCGCCAAAACCACTCGGGCCCAACCGATCCCGAGCACATCCTCGGCCGTACAGATCTCGGTGAGGAGATCGGCGGCGACTTTCCCGAGCTGATCGCGGGTCTGCGCGTCGTCGCCCTGGGTGGTATTGACCACGACAGCGTGACGCAGTCCCAGGCGGGTGCGCAGCCGTTCGCTCAGGTCGAGATCGATGGAGCCAGCGCCGACGACGGTGAGGCGCACCAAGCCGCTGGCCCGCCCCAGCTCGAGCAGCCGGGCAACCTTGAACCGGGTCAACCCCAGGTCCTCGGCGATCTGCACCTTCGAACGCCGACCGAAGTAGTACATCCGCGCCGCCGTGGCCGCCGTAACCATCTCCCGCGGACCGGCAAACGGGGCGTTCGGTAGGTCGGTCATCTCCACCTCTCATGGTTCAGATGAGCGGGTCTTGACCGCTACCGTAACATCCGAGCAAGCAATGTCAGGGTCCGCTCAGCTGAGTCCATGGAGGTCCGAGTGTCGAGGATGATGACGGTCAGTGTGTTACGCAGCGTGGGACAGGTGGGTGTCGAGGAGAGGCCCGTTCCGCAGCCGGCTGCCGACGAGGTGTTGGTGAGAATCGGCTCGGTCGGCGTATGCGGGTCGGACGTGCACTACTACGAGCACGGCCGGATCGGACCGTACGTCGTGGACTCACCCCTCGTCCTCGGGCACGAGGCGGGCGGGGTCGTCACGGAAGTGGGCCAGGGCGTGACCTCGCTGCGGGTGGGGCAGAGAGTGTCGATCGAGCCCGGGGTGCCCTGTCGGCACTGCCCGCAATGCCTGGCCGGGCGATACAACCTGTGCCCCGAGGTCCGGTTCTTCGCCACGCCCCCTTATGACGGGGCGTTCAGCCAGTACGTGGCGATGCCGGCCTCGTTCGTCTACCCCGTCCCGGACAGCATCAGCGACGACGCCGCGGGACTGCTCGAACCGCTCTCGGTGGGGGTCTGGGCCTGTCGTCGGGCACACGTGTCACCCGGCAGTACCGTGCTGGTCACCGGAGCAGGCCCGATCGGGCTGATCGCCGCGCAGACCGCGAGAGCATACGGCGCGGACGCCGTCACCGTCACCGACGTCAACCCCCATCGGTTGCGCGTAGCCGAGGACCTGGGCCTCGGCACCATCGACGTCAGCAACACGACGCTCGCCGACTCGGGGATCGAAGCCGACGTCCTGTTGGAGTGCTCCGGAAACGCCCGTGCGACCTGGGACGCCGTCTCGACCATGGCGCGCGCCGGACGCGTCGTCCTGGTCGGCATGGGTGGCGACAGCGTCAACCTCCCGCTCTCCTACGTCCAGGACCGTGAGCTCGTGGTCACCGGCGCGTTCCGCTACGCCAACACCTGGCCGACCGCGATTCAGCTCGCCGCCTCCGGACGGGTGGACCTGGACGGCATGGTCACCGGCCACTACGGACTCGACGACGTGGAAGCGGCTCTCACGGCCTCCAAGAACGACCCCACGGCCCTCAAGGTCATCGTCAGACCAGGAGACTGAAACCTCGGCAGCACCTTCGCGTCAGCGGCGTCAGCCGTGGGCCGCCTCCTGGGCCAGGCGGGCCGCGCCGATGATGCCGGCCCGGTTCTGCAGGGTGGCGGCCACGATCGGGGTGCGCAGCTTGAGCAGGGGCAGGAACTGGTCGCTGTCCTTGGAGATCCCGCCACCGACAACGAACAGGTCGGGGGAGAACAGCGCCTCGACGACGGAGTAGTAGCGCTGCAGCCGCGGTACGTACTGCTCGTAGGTCAGCCCAAGGGTGTCCTTGACCGACGACGCGGCTTCTTTCTCGGCGTCGTGGCCGTCGATCTCGAGGTGCCCGAGCTCGCTGTTGGGGACGAGCATGTTGCGATACATGAGAGCGCTGCCGATGCCGGTGCCGAGGGTGGTGAGGATGACCAAGCCGTCCTCGTCCTTCGCGGCGCCGTAGAGCAGCTCGGCATAGCCGGCCGCGTCCGCGTCGTTGACGAGGGCGACATCGCGACCGAGCGCCTTCCGCAACGCGCCCTCGCCCTCGAAGTCGATCCAGGAGGGGTCGATGTTGGCGGCGGACCGCACCAGGCCGTGCTGGACGACGGCGGGGACGGTGACGCCTACGGCGGAGTCCTTGTCGAGGTCGTCGGCGAAGTGGGCGACCAGCTGCGCCACGATCGCGATCACTGCTTCCGGGGTGGCCGGCTTGGGCGTGAGGATCTTCTTGCGCTTGGTCGAGAACTCGCCCTTCTTGAGGTCGACAATGGCGCCCTTGATGCCGCTGCCGCCGATGTCGATACCGAGCGCCGTCGTGTGCTTCGACATGGCCGGTGCGCCTCCCTTGCGTCGTTGGTCCGGTGGGAGTTCAGTCTGTCAGTGATACCTGCTTCTCCGTCTATCTCGGTTGGAGATGCGCTCACTCGGTGGCCGGGTCGCCTGCGGGGTAACATCGGAGGATCATGATTGTCCATTGGTCATCCACCATCGTGGGAGGGCACACATGCACACCGCGCTGGGTGACAGCAGTGCCGCGCCTCACCCGCCGAGAGCGTCAGACGCGGACTTGCTCGACGACAGCGACAGCGCCGAGGCGACTCACCTGATGATGCGCGTCGTCGGTTTCGCGGAGACCGTCCTTCTCATTCCTCGTGCCGGGGAGGCCGGAGCTGATGTCGAGACGTTCAACACGGCGCTGACCGGCCTCGCTCGTATCGGTGTCGCGCGTTCTGTCGCACCGCTGTCCGATCCGACTGACGCGGCTTCGCTCGCCCGAGCGTCGAGGAGGGTCCTCGGCGCGCTGGAAGAGTCACCCGTGCCGCAGGTGGAGTGGGCGCCCCTCAGCCGGATCCTCGGTGACGACGAGCTGGCTGGTTTGGTGGAGATCTCGACGAGCTCGCTGACGCGCTATCGCGCAGGCGAACGCACAACGCCCGATCTGGTCGCCGCTCGGCTGCATGTCGTCGCCCTGATCGTGTCCGATCTGATCGGTTCCTACAACGACTTCGGGGTCCGCCGCTGGTTCCAGCGGCCCCGGAAGGCTCTGGACGGGAAGTCGCCCAAGCAGGCCCTGTCTCGCGGCTGGGCGCCCGATGACCGCGATGTCGGCCGCGTCCGTGACCTCGCTCGTATGCTGCTCGGCGCGACTCTCGGGTGATCACGTTCCGCACCTGCGACCGCCGGTATCCCTTCTTGTGGGAAAGTCAGCGTCAGCCCGCTGCTCGATGGCACGCGCCCGACGACGGGCCCGCTCAATACCTGGCGGACACGCCCGATGGCGCCTGGGCGGAGTTCCTGCGGCACGAGGAGATCACGGACGCGGTTGACTTGGCCGGTGTCTGCCGAGCGCTGTGGGCCATTGACGTGGAGGCGACGGGGTTGGAAACGCCGACGCTTCCGCAGGGAGTCATGCGAGGTGACCTGACCACATACCCGGCCTGCCAGAGGGAGGCAAAGCGGCTTCGTAAGCGAGGGTTTCTTGGCATCGTCGCCCCGACGGCTGCACTCGCGCCGGGTACCGCGGGCGGCTTTCGAGTGGACGACGGGTTGGTCGCCGGCCCCCGACGTGACGGATCAACGGTGGTGCTCTTCGGCCGACGCCCCGACGCTGTCGGGTGGCTCGTCGTCGACGAGGGGAGGCCGCCCGCCGAGCTCGTGGAGCGTGTCAGGCACCTCTGACGCCTCACTCAGGGGAGTGTGAGGATCTCGTTCCCGTCCTCGGTGATCAGGATCGTGTGCTCGAACTGTGCGGATCTCGCCCGGTCCTTGGTGACCACGGTCCAGCGGTCGTCCCACATCTCCCAGTCCGCACTGCCGAGGTTGAGCATCGGCTCGATGGTGAAGGTCATCCCCGGCTCGATGACCCGCTCGTAGGCCGGCGCCGCGTCGTAGTGCGGGATCACCAGCCCGCTGTGGAACGAGGACCCGATGCCGTGGCCGGTGAAGTCGCGCACCACCCCGTAGCCGAAGCGGCGCGCATAGGACTCGATGACCCGGCCGATGACGTTGATGGGTCGCCCCGGGAGGGCCGCCTTGATGCCCCGGAGCGTTGCCTCGTGGGTCCGCTCGACCAGCAGGCGCGACTCCTCGTCGACGTCCCCGCACAGGTAGGTGGCGTCCGTGTCGCCGTGCACCCCGTCGATGAAGGCAGTGATGTCGATGTTGACGATGTCGCCGTCCTCGAGTCGCCGTGAGTCGGGGATGCCGTGACAGATCACCTCGTTGACGGAGGTGCACAGAGACTTGGGAAAAGCTCTGTAGCCCAAGGTTGACGGGTACGCGCCGTGGTCGAGCAGGTAGGCGTGACCGACGGCGTCGATCTCGTCGGTCGTCACTCCCGGGGCGATGACCTCGGACGCCGCCACCATCGCTCGGGCTGCGATCCGCGAGGCGACCCGCATCTTCTCGATCGTCTCCGCATCCTTGACCTCCGAACCGGTGAACGGGGCGGGGGAGGGGCGGTCGACATACTCGGGTCGAGCGATACTCGCGGGCACCTTGCGGCGCGGAGACACCTCGTGAGGCGCAATGGTTGCAAAGGTGACCGACATACGGTGAGTCTAGGAGCCGCACCACAACGATTCCGCAGCGCCGCAGCCTTGGGAGGTCACCGTGAGCTACTGGTACAACACCGCAACCGGCCAGGTCGAGACCGACGAGAACCGAGGACAGGCGCAAGACGTGATGGGCCCGTATGCGTCGGCGCACGAGGCCTCGCACGCGCTGCAGAGCGCGCAGCAGCGGACTGAGAAGTGGGACGCCGAGGACCGGGAGTGGAACAGCGGACGTTCGGAGGACGACGCCGACGACTAGTCGAGGGCTAGAGGACTAGCCGTCGGACCCAGGCCCGGTCTGGGCTGACCTGGCCGAGCGGACCTGGCGGCCCGGGGCGAATGCCCGGACTCGCTGTCCTCGACATCACGGCCGGCTACGTACTGCGGAACAACGTCCTTGC
>NZ_JBDTKA010000095.1:0-3517 GCF_039935575.1 Lapillicoccus sp. | reverse complement strand
CGCCCAGCTCCCACACGGTGGTTGACATCTTCTGGTCGAGGTCGCGGTTGTAGGCGTCGTGGATCTCGGCCGTCACCTCGATCGCGGCGGCACCGCTGTCGTCCAGTGCTCGGATCGCGTCGAGGATGTGGGCCGTCTGCGACTCGATCATGTAGATCATCGAGCTGTGCCCGAGACCGGTGTTCGGCCCGAGGAACATGAAGAAGTTCGGGAAACCCGGCACCGACGTGCCGAGGTAGGCCCGCGGGCTGCCCTTCCAGACGTCGCGCAGCAGCATCCCGTGCTTGCCGTGCACATGGTCGGCGAAGGGGATGTCCGTGACGTGGTAGCCGGTGCCGAAGATGATCGTGTCGACCTTGTGCTCGACGCCGGCGGCATCCACCACCGAGCGCTCGCGGATCTCCCGCACCGCGTGCGGCACGAAGGTGACGTTCCGTTTCTGCAGGGCGGGGTACCACGCGTTGGAGGGAACCAGCCTCTTGCAACCCAGCAGGTAGTCGGGGGTGACCGCGCGGCGCAGCTCTGGATCGGCCACCTGCTTGTCGATGTGACCACGAGAGACCCGTTCCAGCAGGGACATCAGCGACGGCCGTTTCGCGAAGCCGAGGACGAGGGCCTCTTTGGCCGTGTAGACCCCGCCCCGGACCGCCTTCTGCGCCAACGGTACCCGCCGGTAGAGGGTGCGCTCCCAGTCGTTGATCGGCCGCTTGCCGTGCGGCATGACCCACGGAGCAGTGCGCTGGAAGACATGGAGGCTCCCGACCGTGTCGGCTATGCGTGGGACGTACTGGATCGCCGACGCACCCGTGCCGACGGAGGCCACCCTGCGACCGACGAGGTCGAGGTCATGGTTCCAGCGAGCCGAGTGCATCAGCTCGCCCTCGAAACGCTCGATACCGGGCACGTCGGGCAGTTTCGGCTCGGTCAGTGGACCCACGGCGCTGACCAGAACCTGGGCGTTCCAGATGCCCTCACTCGTGGTGATGAGCCAACGCTGTCGATCCTCGTCCCAGTCCGCGCCGAGGACGTCGACGCCGGTGCGCAGGTGTGGCCGCAGCTCGAAACGGTCGAGGCAGTCGCGAAGGTAGCGACGGATCTCCGGCTGCGGCGAGTAGGTCGATGACCATTCGGGGTTCGGCGCAAAGGACAAGGAGTAGAGATGTGACGGGACGTCGCACGTACATCCTGGGTAGGTGTTGAGGTGCCAGACACCGCCGACATCGTCCGCTCGCTCGAGCAGGACGAAGTCCTCGATACCACGCTGCTTCAGACGGTGGCCGAGGGCGAGCCCGGAAAACCCGCTCCCGATGATGATGATCCGCGCGGTTGACTCCTCAGCTGCCACGTCATCATGCTGCCATGAACAAAACCCCACCGAACTCATCCTTTCGCCGACGGAACTCACGTGTTTCACGGTCCTGAACGGTCCACGGGGTCCAAAACCTCCAAGGACGTGAGTTCGGTCGTCGAACCAGCCAACCCAGACGACTCCCCTTCGCCAGAGCGACGAGCAGCAGTGTGCGCGTGGCGAGGGCGCACAGGAAACTGACAGGCGAACGACGGTGTCCGCGTACCGACCTAGGTGTATTCCTGGTGACTGCCGGCAATGGCGCCAGGATCTCGCCAGGAGAACGCGGATGAGTGTGACGCAAGGACTGATCGAGTACGACGGCAGGCTGTACGCGGCGTGGAAGGGGGAGACCGGCGACGACCGGATCTTCACATCGTCCTACGACGGCCACTCCTGGACAGAACAGACGGTCGTCGGCGGCAACACGTCTGCCGGCCCCAGTCTGGGCAAGCTCGGCAGCTCGATGTACCTGGCCTGGAAGGGCGAGCACTCCGACCAGCGGGTCTTCTCACTCCGCGTCGACGGGAGCCAGTGGCAGGCACAGCAGCAGGTGCCGGGGATCGGCAGCAGCACGGGGCCCGCGATCTACGACTTCGGTGGTCGGCTCTACGCCGCGTGGAAGGGCGTGGACGAGGACCAGGCGATCTGGTACTCCTCGACAGCCGACGGGGTCACCTGGTCGGGTCAGCGCACCATCCCCGGGGTCGCCTCGAGCATCGGCCCCTCATTGTGCAACTGGCAGGGGAGACTGTGGGCGGCGTGGAAAGGGATGAGCAACGACCAGGCGCTCTACTACGCCTCGTTCGACGGCAACGCCTGGAGTCCTCAGCAGGTGCTTCCGGGTGTCGCGAGCAGCGTCGGACCGTCGATCGCTGCCTACCAGGAGAAGGTCTACGCGATCTGGAAGGGAGTCATCGGTGACGAGAACCTCTACTACTCGTACTTCGACGGCGTGCGATGGGCTCCCCAGCAGGTGGTGCCAGGCGTGGCCAGCAGCGTCGGTGCTGCGCTGAACGGATACGGCGACAGTCTCTTCGCGGTATGGAAGGGCGCCGGAACCGACCAGGGGCTCTACTTCTCCTCCTTCGACGGCACCAGCTGGGCGGCACAGCAACGCGTTCCGGGTAACAGCGGCCCGGACGCTCCCGTGAACATCGGGATGCAACTGCAGTACCAGGAGACCAGCGAGTGGTGCTGGCTCGCCGTTGCGACGAGTGTCGCTCACTTCTACAACTCCTCGAGCCCGGCCGAGCAGTATGACCTGATGACGACGATCGGCCGCAACATCAACCAGTGGGTCGGCGTCTCGTGCGCGCCGACCGCGCCGATGCTGGCGGCCCACCCGGGGCTGGCGAACGCGCTGGCCGACCCGTACGGCACGGACGCGGAGAACTGCCTCGAGCGTGTCGGCATACCCCAGGTCTGCATCAAGTCCGGCGGTGTCGGTGACGCCTTGAACGTCTACGGCAACAACGCGGGATGGCAAGGCAACGTGTCCTTCGCTCAGGTCGCCGCCGAGGTCCACGCCGGACGGCCGGTATGCGTCGACATCACCTGGAAGAACGGCCTCGGTAGCCACGTCGTCGCGATTGCGGGTGCGCTGAACGACCAGATTCTCGTCCTCGACCCGGCGAACGGAGAGTCGGTGATCGCGTTCGAGGACTTCCCTGATCAGTATGCCGCCGGCGCCACGTTGGACGGCTTCACCTTCACGAAGGCTCGATGACTACAACCGCGGGATGAACCGCTTGCCCTGCAACGCCTCCAGAAGGAGCGAGGAGCTGCGCTTGGCCGCCACGAGGCGCAGCCCCTCGACCTCGAGGTTGGCCATGATCTCGCTGAGCGCCTCCGTGGTGACATGCGGTCCGAGTCCGACCCTGGCCTCCCGGTAGGCCTGGCGCATCGCCCCCACCTGGCCGTCGATGTGTCGGTCTGCCAGCCAGGCGAGTGCGATCGGGTTCTTGCGCCACCCTGCGTACGAGCGGTAGTCGGGTGGACAGTGGTCGAGCAACCAGGCCACCGCGCGGTCCTCCCACCCCGACGTATGTGCGGGAGGGACCGACGGCGGCCACCCAGGCGGGACCGCGCTGCTCACTCCCCCAGTGTCGCCGATGTCGCGACGGCGCCGGTGGGCTACCCGTTCGGCTCGCGGCGTTCGAGCGGGGG
>NZ_JBDTKA010000094.1:0-7047 GCF_039935575.1 Lapillicoccus sp. | reverse complement strand
GTCGAGGCCGCCAGCGCATACGGGGGAACCGCGGGTGCGCCGCGCCGCCGGCACGCTCGAAAGACGGTAGGCAGTGTCGGGTTCACTGCCATTTCGTTGAATCCACTTCGAGGATCATCCCCGCGCTTGAGGACTTGTGTCCGTCCGGTGTGGGCGTGGCTTGTTGCGCCGCGGCGGCATGCCGGCGGATCCTGAGCGGGTGCAATTGCATCCGATCATGTACGTGTCAGATCAGTACGCCGAGCGAGACTTCTACCGGCGCTTCGGTTTCGTTGACGCGTACGAGGGTGACGAGTTTCCCGGGTTCTTGGCCATTCGGCATGGCGATGCTGTGATCGGGCTGCAACGGTGCTCACCGGAGCACCCGCCTTACGCCGAGGGTTTGCGGTGGCAGTTCGAGCTGACCACCATTGCCGAGGTGGAAAACTGCATCTCCGTCTGCAGGGAGCAGCGCCTGGACCATGAGGTGGTCCGCGAGGTAGGAGGCACAAGCTTCCTCACCACCCTTGTACGGGTGGTGTCCCCTTCAGGTGTGAGCGTCTGGTTCGAAGGGCCCAACGAATCCGCGGTCTAACCCAGCTGGCCCCGAAGCCAAGAGAACTCGCTTCGGCGGATGAGAGCCCCACCCCCCAAATGTGGCGGATCGCCATAAAGGGGCTCTTGGGACCTGAGGTGGGAGGTCATGTCAGCCGGGGGTCGGTGAAGGCCCCGCCGATGAGGAGCATCCGGAGTCGGTAGTTGTCGCGATTTCTGAATCCGCGGGCGACTCTGCGGTGGAGTTCGATCAGTCCGTTGACGGCTTCGGTGCCGCCGTTGTTCGCGCCGGCAGTGGTGAAGTACGCGAGGAACGGCTCACGCCACTGGGTCAGGGTCCGGCCGAGGCGGGCGATCTCGGGGATGGGGCATGACGGGAACGAGGCCAAAACGTGTTCGGCGATTCGGCGGCCCTCGGTCAGGTCCTTGTGTCGGAACGCGGAGCGCAGATCCAACGTCGCGAGCCAGGCGACAAGGACCTCGACGTGCGCCTCATCTGTGTTGATCGCTGCCGTGATCCGGTCGCGTTGCCGTTCGGTGAGCCGCTCGATCCCGCACCTGAGGGCCAGCCGGATCCCGTATAGCGGGTCACCCTTGCGGCCACGATGTCCGAGTGGACGGCTGCCGCCGACCGCGCCGGGTTCCTGGTGGCCTACCCTCAGGGGCTACGGGACATCGACGGCAGCACCATCCGGGCCAGCGCCAGACCGGTCGACGACGGACTGGATGAACTGGTGTTCGTCAGCCGCTTCCTCGACGACGCGCAAGCCAACTTCTGCGTCGACCCGCGCCGGATCGACGCGACAGGCATCAGTAACGGCGGCGGCATGACCGCGTTCTTAGCCTGCGCGCTGGCCCACCGGGTCGCTGTCCTGGCCCCCGTCGCGGGTAACTACTACCCACCAAAACGGGCCTGCCCCGACACCAACCCGGTCCCGATCCTGCTGATCCACGGTGCCGCCGACCCGGTGGTGCCCTACAACGGCGGCGGATCAGGAGCGTGGATACTGACCAGCGTCGAGCGGTACCCCGCCAGCTGGGCGGCCCGCGACGGCTGCGACGCGCCAGCACAACGGACCGGTCTTCCCGGTGCCGTCGAGCGCACCGCGTGGACTGGCTGCCGAACCGGAGCCGAGGTCCTGCTCTATTGGCACCCCGGCGGCCACATCGACCCGCCCGCCCTCGGCGCCAACGTCACCACCGACACGGTGCAGAACTTCTTCAACCGTCACCCACTCGCCCAGCACCCAAGACGTATTGAACGCCGGTGGGTGATCCTTGGGTGAATGGTGCCGACGGTCGCCGCACCCCAGCCGGCGTACCGCGCCAAGAGCCACTAAACGCCGTCCGCGCCGCGCGTCCGAGCGCCAGCTTCGACGGACTGTCGCCGGGCCGGCAATTTGACACCGTCCCCGCGGACGACCTGAAACCCCTCGAGACACGCCCTATCTGGGCGGTAGGCAGCCACTTCAGGAAGCCCCTCGGCCAGGGGCGTTTCGCGGCGGAAGGACGCATCGACGTTCCGGCTTGTGGGGGGAACGTGGATCTGGGGGTCAGGACTCGAGGTACCGTTCGTGCCAGCCGGCCGTCAAAGTCTCGGCGACGTCGTCGATGGCGGGGGGTTGCCGCCAGGGGCGGCCGTTGGCGCGGAGGATGGACAGGCTTTCGTCGAGGCGGGTCTGGCAACGCGCCAGGGCTTCGCGGCGCTGTTCGTCGGTACCGCCGACGGCGCCGGTCCAGATCGCCCGACCAGCCATGAAGCCGCAGGCCCCGGCCTGGGCGACAATCGTGAGTTGGCGTCGGAACACCTCGTAGGTACTAGAACCGGACAACATGACCCATGGAGTCCCGCCGCACCCCGAATCAATAGCGCGCGCCGCCTGCGTGGAGACTTCCTCGCCGCTTGCGCCGTCCGATGCCGCACCGAGGTCAGCAGGAAACTCGGACTTGAGAACGTCGATGCCGAGGCCGACGAACTCCTTGGCAGCACCGACGATCGTTTCCAGGCGATCGTCTCGCGCCAGCTCACTGTTCGGGTCCTGGCCGTCGGCGGGGTACCAGAGGGGCTCTACGACCAGCGGGATCTGATGACGCGCGCACTCCTCGACGAGGTGGGAGACGATACGCCGAATCTCATCTGCGTCACCTGCGTCCGGACGCCACCAGACCACCATCTTCACGGCGTCGGCCCCGAGGGTCTTGATCTTCTCGACGGTCCACCCTTCGCGCACCGCCGTCATCGTGCCGAAACCGCCGCCTGCCTGGTAGCTGAGTGACTCGATGCCGGTGATGATTCCCGTGCTGGCTGGGATCACACCCGTCACGATCCCCTGCGCCATGGACCACAGCGGGTCGACAAGGAAGGCGCTCGCATGCGGAGCAAGGGCGGCAATGAGCTCGAGTTTGCTCCGCGTGGCTTGCGCCGAGGTGACCCGCCGCCAGTCCGGGTCAATCATCGCCAGATAGTTCTCGGGGTGGTCGACGGCGAGGGTCGCGATGAACCCGTCCTCGGTGGAAATTCGGGTCAGTGACCGGAGCTTTCCGAGACTGTCGGGACCGCTCAACCAGTCAGTCATGTGGACGAGCCTATGCCACCCAAAGACGACCACGGCCGACCTCGTCCGAGGGCGCCGTCACGTCCTCGAGCGGTCATCTCGAGGTCCCTACAGTCGTGACAATGCCGGTAGGTCAGGAGACGATGGAGTTCTCTGGGCTGGTCACGACATTGGGAGGTGCGTTGGCCCGCGTCGTCGTCACCGGCCATCTGTGTCTTGACCTGACGCCCGACCTCGCGGGGGGTGAAGGCATCGACCCGGGGCACCTCTTTGAGGTGGGGCCGCTGTCGGTTCGGCTAGGAGGCAGCGTCGCCAACACCGGTGGGGGCCTCGTCGACCTTGGGCTCCCAGTCGATGTCGTGGCAACCGTGGGCGACGACGGCCTCGGCGTACTACTGCGGCAGATGGTCGCGGAGCGCACCGGGATGACCCCACGGCTCCGGCTAGTGAGCGGAAGCGCCTCGTCTTACAGCCTGGTGTTCGAGGCACCGAGCATGGATCGGACGTTCTGGCATCACGTCGGAAGCAACGCCTTCTTCGACGGCAGCGAGGTCCAACTGAGCCACGGGCTCGAGCTCGTCCACCTCGGCTACCCCAACCTCCTACCCGCCCTCGTCGCCGACGGCGGCGCACCGATGCGTGACATGCTCGCGCGGCTGCGACGTGCGGGGGTCACGACCTCCGTGGATCTGGCGGTCCTGGATCCTCGTTCCCCCAGTGGTGCCTTGGACTGGAAGGAGATCCTTCGCCGGACCATGAGCGAGGTGGATGTTCTCACTCCCAGCATCGACGACCTGATATCTGCGCTGCCAGAACATGCTGGGCAAACCGATCACGACGACGCTGTCGTCGAGCGACTTGCCCAGACGCTGCTCGACTGGGGCGCCGGTGTGGTGGCGATCTCGGCTGGGCCGCGAGGGGTCTATCTCAGCACCGCGGGTACCGCCCGTCTGCGTGCGGCGGGACAGGCATTCGTCGATCCGCACGCTTGGGCGGACGTGCGCGAATGGATCGAGCCCTATCCAGTGACCCGTCTGGTCACCACCACAGGCGCTGGGGACGCGGCCACCGCTGGCCTGCTCTGCGGGCTCCTCACCGGTCTGTCACCACAGCGTTCGGGATCTCTCGCCATGGCCTGCGCGGCCGCTGTGGTATCCGGTCGCAAGCCCACGCCCGACGTGGTCGCCACGATCGACCACTCTCTCGCACCGGGCGGCCATCCAGACACAGGCCCGTGAGGTGGTTGACCTCTGCTGCCAGATTGGGAGGTGCCCGGGCGGGGCCATGCCGAAGGATTGGCCACGTGTTTCGCGCCCCAGCGGCTGACTTGCCCCGGTGACGCGTGCCCACCTCTGAGAGGTGATCCATCTGGTGCCGGAAGGTGACGTCCGCAAATGCGTGAGCGCCACAAGATGGTCGTGACCGAGAACTGAGGCTCGCCGTCTCGCGGCGGTATGACGCGCTTATCTGGCGCGGCACGAGCGACCATGCGACTCCCGGCATGGCCGGTGTCTAAACCAGTCAGTCGACGAACCGGCCGGATCCGCTTCCGCTGAACGGTGACGGCGTGCATTCCCGGCACGTCGAACGACCGGTCGGGCTGCTTGGTCGCTGCTGATCCTCAAGGGCTGGACATCTTCATCTTCGGCTGGTCACGCCGACCGTCCTACGACCCGGCCACTCAGCCGAGCCAGATCGAGCGGCTCACCCGGGTCACGGGTGACCGGGTCGACATCGCACCGGGCCGAGCACACGACGCCAACAGTCACGTCTTCTGCCGCGACGTCAACGTCGGTTTGGCAGGACGCCAGAATGCGCCCACCATGGCTGACAAGCCTTCCGCGGGGGCCCGGTCCCTAACCGTTGACATGCCCGAAAGGAAAGGTGTACACACGGAAGTGGACCAAACAGGTGGGCCGACGGTCGGCTCCATTGGTCTTGGGCCAGACGGCGTCCTCCGGCCCGGAAACGGAGTCGCCGTGCTCTCCCCCTCCGGAATTGCCGCCGAAGAGACCTTGATCCACGTGCTGTGGATCAACGCCGGCCTCAGTTGTGACGGCGACTCGGTGTCGCTCACGGCGGCAACCCAGCCCAGCATCGAGGAGATCGCTCTCGGAGCACTTCCCGGCCTTCCCCAAGTCGCCGTGCACTGGCCGCTCATCGACTTCGAGTGCGGGCCCAACGGGGGGGCCGACGATTTCCTCGAGTGGTTCTTCAAGGCCGACCGCGGTGAGCTCGAGCCCTTCGTCCTGGTCGTCGAAGGATCGATCCCCAACGAACAGCTGCACGACGAGGGCTACTGGTGCGGGTTCGGGAACAACCCCGCGACCGGCCAGCCGATGACCACCAGCGAGTGGCTGGACCGGCTGACCCCCAAGGCCACGGCGGTCGTGGCCGTGGGCACCTGCGCCACCTACGGCGGCATCCACGCGATGGCAGGCAACCCCACCGGCGCGATGGGGGTGCCCGACTATCTGGGCTGGGACTGGAAGTCCAAGGCGGGCATACCGATCGTCTGCGTGCCGGGGTGCCCGATTCAGCCCGACAACCTTTCGGAGACCCTGACCTACCTGCTCTACATGGCCACCGGCCAAGCACCGATGATTCCGCTCGACGAGGCCCTCCGCCCCACCTGGCTGTTCGGCCAGACCGTCCACGAAGGATGCGACCGAGCGGGCTACTACGAGCAGGCCGACTTTGCCACCGAGTACGGATCGCCGAAGTGCATCGTCAAGCTGGGCTGCTGGGGCCCCGTAGTCAAGTGCAACGTGCCCAAGCGGGGCTGGATGAATGGCATGGGCGGGTGCCCGAACGTCGGAGGGATCTGCATCGGCTGCACCATGCCCGGTTTCCCGGACAAGTTCATGCCGTTCATGGACGAGCCACCCGGCGGCAAGCTCTCCACCAACGCGGTCGGGCTCTACGGCTCCGCTGTTCGCCGGTTGCGCCACATCACCACGCACACCGTCGACACCGAGCCCAAGTGGCGTCGGCGCGGTCGTGAGCTCACCACGGGGGCCACCCGTACCTGGTAAGTCAACGTCGTCGGATCCACTGAGTCGTACCCACAGAGAGGCGACGCAATGACGTCGACCACCGCACGGAGCACCAAGAGCAGCGACAGCACCGATAACGACCTCGTCGAGATGTCGTGGGACCCGATCACCCGCATTGTCGGCAGCCTGGGCATCTACACGAAGATCGATTTCAAGCAGCGCGTCGTGGCTGAGTGCCACAGCACCTCGTCGATCTTTCGTGGCTACTCGATCTTCATGAAGGGCAAGGATCCCCGGGACGCGCACTTCATCACCAGCAGGATCTGCGGCATCTGCGGCGACAACCACGCCACGTGCTCCTGCTACGCCCAGAACATGGCCTACAGCGTGAAGCCGCCCCACCTGGGCGAGTGGATCGTCAACCTCGGCGAGGCCGCCGAGTACATGTTCGACCACAACATCTTCCAGGAGAACCTCGTCGGGGTCGACTACTGCGAGAGGATGGTCTCCGAGACCAACCCCGGCGTGTTGGAGCAGGCCAACCGCACCGACGCCCCGCACGCGGATGCCCACGGCTACAAGACCATCGGCGACATCATGCGCTCGCTCAACCCGTTCACGGGCGAGTTCTACCGCGAGGCGCTCCAGGTCAGCCGGATGACCCGCGAGATGTTCTGCCTCATGGAGGGGCGGCACGTGCACCCCTCGACCCTCTACCCCGGCGGCGTTGGCACCGTGGCGACGATCCAGCTGATGACCGACTACATCACCCGGCTCATGCGCTACGTGGAGTTCATGAAGAAGGTCGTGCCGATGCACGACGACCTTTTCGACTTCTTCTACGAGGCCCTCCCGGGATACGAGATGGTCGGCAACCGCCGCATCCTGCTTGCCTGTTGGGGCTCCTTCCAGGATCCCGAGCACTGCAACTTCGACTACAAGGACATGACCAACTGGGGTCG
>NZ_JBDTKA010000093.1:0-12629 GCF_039935575.1 Lapillicoccus sp. | reverse complement strand
GGAGGTGGTTCGGCATAGTCCTCGCCTCGACATCAGCCGCAGGTGTCCGGTTAGCGTTCCCCTTGCGAAACGGTTCTCTCTGGTCACTACACCGGTGGTGCTGATGTCGGCTCCCTTGTGCTTAGCCGTGGCCAGTCGCGTCGAGTCAGCAGCACCAACACCCCGAGGGCCGGTGCCGACCAGATCAAGAAACCCCAACCGAAGAGCACCAACGCAAGGGTGAATCCGATCACGCCGAGCCAGCCGACTTTGGCCGCCCTTCCGCCGCGCAGCAGCAGTAGCCCGAGCATCAACTCGCCGGCGGCCACCGCGAGCCCCCAAACGCGAGGGCTCGCCATGAAGATCTCGTTCCAGCCTCGTTCGACCCACGCCACCACCGCGGCGTCGGCGAAGTGCTGGTAGCTCGAGGGGTCGACGACGGCGATACCCACGTGGATCCCGCTGGTCCAGAGGAAGAACGAGCCGATGATTGCGCGCGCGGTCCAACGCGACGTCCTGGCCGCTTCTCGAGGCGCTGCCCGACACGATCCTGGGACCGACATGAAAGTCATCATGACACCTCTGCGAAGCCAGATCCCAGGCACAATGTCTTAAAGAGCTCGAGCCACTGCCGTCTTTCCCGAACTCGACCCGCCATCGAAAAGAATCACCCTGCGCTTGCGACCATGGGGTTACCCTCCCCGCGAAAGGCACACGTACGCAACTGCCGCTGTCGGGACAATCACCCGACCGTGCCTGTCTGTGCGGAACTACCTCGACGCCTTACCGCCTCCACCATTGCGACGGCGGTCGGCGACACTTCGGGCGGTCGGGTCCGAACACAGGCCAAAATGCTCAAAACCGACTACTGCCAAGCCCCCCGGCCAGGATCGGGGCGAATCCCATTGCCACGCATACCGAACAAGCGCCAACGCTGAACCTAACCAGCCACGGGCTCGCGCGGAGACCGCGGCCTTGCGACCCCGCCAGTCCGTTGCCCCCACTCGTCGACTGAGCAGCACTGCCTCCCATCCTCCAGGCCGCAGAAACGGGCCAATGGGCCCGATCGGGTCGCAGGTGCGCATAGGATGCCGGCTGTGACGACATTCCGAGTCCGCGAGGCCGCCGCCCTCCTCGGGGTAAGCGACGACACGGTACGCCGGTGGATCGACGCGGGGCGGCTGGCCTCCGGCACAGACTCAGGGGGCCGGAACGTCGTCGACGGGGCCGACCTCGCGGCGTTCGCCCAGACCATGGCGGCCACCGCCGAACGTCCCGAACCCGGGCCCGTCATGCTCGAGTCGGCACGCAACCGGTTCGTGGGACTCGTCACCCGGGTCATCCGCGACACGGTCATGGCCCAGGTCGACATCCAGGCCGGGCCGCACCGGTTCGTCTCCCTGATGAGCCGGGAGGCCGCCGACGAGCTCCAGCTCGAACCCGGCGTCCTGGCCATCGCCGCCGTCAAGTCCACCCACGTCGTGGTCGAGGTGCCGGAGCGCAAATGACCCACATCCGCACCATTGCCCTGCGCAGCGTGGCCGCTGCCGCTGCCGCTGCCGTCCTCACCGCTTGTTCGTCCACGCCGTCGACAACCAGCCCAGGCGCAGGGTCGTCGAGTTCGTCGACCAGCGCCGCCCTGTCGGGGTCGATCAACGTCTTCGCCGCGGCCTCGCTGCAGGAGACGTTCGGGACGATCATCAAGCAGTTCACCGCCGCACACCCCGGCGTCACGGTCACGCCCAACTTCGGCGCCAGCTCGGCGCTCGCCACCGGCATCACCCAAGGCCAGCCCGCCGACGTCTTCGCCTCGGCCAGCCAGACCAACATGGACGCCGTCGTCAAGGCCGGCGGCGCCGCCTCGTCCAGGGCGTTCGCCACGAACGTCATGGAAATTGCGGTCCCCCGGGCGAACCCGGCCAACATCACGGGCGTCAACGACCTCGCGAAGCCCGGCGTCAAGGTCGCGATATGCCAGTCTCAGGTCCCCTGCGGAAGCACCGCGGCCAAGGTGTTCACCAACGCCAAGATCACCCTCACCCCGGTCAGCCAGGAAGCCGACGTCAAGTCCGTCCTGACCAAGGTCACGCTCGGCGAGGTAGACGCAGGGGTCGTCTACGTCACTGACGTGAAGGCTGCCGGCGCCAAGGTGAAGGGCGTCGAGATCCCGGCGGACGTCAACGCGACAACGTCCTACCCGGTCGCCACCCTGACCAAGACCGCCAACCCCGCGCTGGCCGACGCCTTCGTGGCATACGTGCTGTCACCCGATGGTGAAGCCGTCCTCAAGGCGGGCGGGTTCGCTGCCCCGTGAGGGCGCGCGCCGCGGGCGATCTGACCGTTCACACCGAGGGTCGGTCCCGTGGCCGCTCGGCGTCCCGGCGCTGCTGGCCGTGCTGTTCCTGCTCGTCCCCCTCGCCGCTCTGTTGGTCCGCGCGCCGTGGACCAGCCTCGCCGAGATCCTCGCCACCAAAGAGGTCCTCGACGCACTGCGCTTGTCGCTGGTCTGCGCGAGCTCGGCCACCGTCATCGCCCTGCTCATAGGCGTACCCCTGGCCTGGGTCCTGGCGCGAGGCCGGTTCCGCGGGCTGGCGCTGCTGCGCGCGCTGGTCACGCTGCCGCTGGTCCTCCCCCCGGTGGTCGGCGGCGTGGCCCTGCTGCTCGCTTTCGGGCGTCAGGGCCTGGTGGGGCGTTCCCTCGACCTGTGGTTCGGGTTCACCCTTCCCTTCACGACCCTCGGGGTGGTCATCGCAGAGACGTTCGTCGCGATGCCCTTCCTCGTGGTCACGGTCGAGGGGGCGTTCCGGACCCTCGACCGCGGTTATGAGGAGGCGGCTGCCACCCTGCGCGCCTCCAGGCTGACGATCTTCCGCCGGGTGACCCTGCCGCTCATCGGACCCTCGCTGGCCGCGGGGGCGGTGCTGTGCTGGGCGCGGGCGCTCGGTGAGTTCGGGGCGACGATCACCTTCGCCGGCAACTCGCCTGGCATCACCCAGACCATGCCGTTGGCGGTCTACCTCGCGATGGAGAGTGACCCCGACGCGGCCATCGCCCTGTCGCTGGTGCAGCTCGTCGTGTCGGTCACGGTCCTCGCGCTGCTGCGCGACCGCTGGGCGCGCGGCGGTGGGCTGTGAGGACGACCCTCGGCGCCCTCGGAGACCTGGTCGTCGACGCCCGCGTCGACCGGGGGAGCTTCCACCTGGACGTCGCGACCACGGTCGCGGCCGGCGAGGTCCTGGGCGTCATCGGACCCAACGGAGCCGGCAAGACGACGCTGATGCGCGCGCTGGCCGGCCTCCTCGCGCTGACCTCCGGCTCGATCCGGCTGGGGGGTGTGGTCCTCGATGACGCCGAGACGGACACCTGGGTTCCTCCTGAGGACCGTCCGGTCGGGATTGTCTTCCAGGACTACCGGTTGTTCCCGCACCTGACCGTCCTCGACAACGTCGCCTTTGCCGCGCGGGCCCGGGGGGCCGACCGCTCGACCTCGAGGCGGCTCGTCCAGCCGTGGGTCGAGCGGCTCGACCTGGCCGCTCTGGCCTCTCGCAAGCCCGGCGAGCTGTCCGGCGGGCAAGCCCAGCGGGTCGCCCTAGCCCGCGCGCTCGCCTCGGAGCCGGGCCTGCTGCTGCTCGACGAGCCCCTGGCCGCCCTCGACGCCCGCACGCGGCTCGATGTGCGAACCACCCTGCGCAAGCATCTCGCCGACTTCGCCGGACCCGTATGCGTCATCAGCCACGACCCGCTCGACGCCATGGTCATGACCGACCGGCTGCTGATCGTCGAGGAGGGGCGCGTCGTTCAGGAGGGTGCTCCTGCCCAGGTCGCGCGCCATCCGGCCACGGACTACGTCGCGCGGCTGGTCGGCCTCAACCTCTATGCCGGCGTCCTCGTCGACCCTTCCGGTGCGGTGCGACTCGACGACGGCGGCCGGTTGGTCACGACGGTGACCGGAGACCTGCGGGACGCGACCCGGATGCGCGTGGGTGGGCGCGTCCTGGTGTCGCTGCGACCATCGGCCCTCACTGTCCACACCGGCCAGCCGAGTGCCCAGAGCGCCCGGAACATCTGGCGGGGCACCGTCGTCGGGCTCGAGCTGCTCGGCGACCGGGTGCGCGTCGAGGTCAGGGGTGAGCCGCCCGCGATCGTCGACGTGACCCCGGCAGCGGTCGCCGAGCTGGGGTTGCGATCGGGGACCCCCGTCTGGCTGGCCGCCAAGGCGACGGACGCAACGGCATACCCGCAGGAGCAGGTCTCCAGAGCCACCTGACCGCGGGCCTTCCGGCCCGCAGGTCGGCTCGGCGCGTTGCGCTGGGTCTGTCAGTCGATCCCCAGCGCGGTCAGCATTCGGTTGATCGAGCTGGTCATGCCCAGCTCCGACGCGACCGTGCTGAGCAGGCGCGCGTCGGCGACCGACGTGGGCAGCGAGGTGTCGAGGTCGGGCACGGGAGCATCGCGCGCGACCCGCACCACGAGCGGACCGACGTCGAGGTATGCGGACGCCGCCTCGAGGCGAGTCCGTTGGGCGCCCTTGATGGCCGGGTCTCCGCCGTCGACTGCGGCCCGCAGACCAGCCAGGTCGCCGTAGGCGTCGATGAGCTTGGCCGCCGTCTTCTCCCCGATCCCGGCGACGCCGGGCAGCCCGTCGCTGGTGTCGCCGCGCAGGATGGACATGTCGGCGTAGGCGTCGCCCGTCGGCACGGCATACTTCTCCTGCAAGAACGCCTCGTCGACGCGGTCGGCTCCACGCACCCCACCACGCGCTGTGTAGATCACCCGGATCTCGTTGGCGTCGTCGACGAGCTGGAACAGGTCCCGGTCGCCCGTCACGATGTCGACCGGACGGATCCCACGAGACGCGTGCGCGAGGGTGCCGATGACGTCGTCCGCCTCGTATCCGTCCGAACCGATCCGAGCGATCCCGAACGCCGCTAGGGCGTCGACGATATAAGGGACCTGCACGGCGAGGTCGTCGGCGACCGCCTCCTCGTCCGGACCGCCGCCCTCGGCGACTCGGTGTGCCTTGTAGGACGGGATCGCCTCGACCCGGAACGCCGGCCGCCAGTCGTTGTCCCAGCAAGCCACGAGGTGGGTGGGGCGGAACGTCGTCACGAGGGACGCCAGCATGTCGAGGAACCCGCGGACGGCGTTGCTCGGCGGCTCGCCCGGAGACTCCCGCTCGTCGGGCACCCCGAAGAAGGCCCGGAAGTAGAGGCTGGCCGAGTCGAGAAGCAGCAGGCGTTCACCGGGACGTTCCATGATCCGAGCCTAGGGCTCGGTGAAACTCTGCGGCGCGACCCACTGCTCGACCACTAGCCTCACGTTCGTGGAGCATCTCGACCGTCGCCTCGTCGACCTGTTGGCCGTCGACGGCCGGATGAGCTTCACCGACCTCGGCAAAGCGACGGGTCTGTCCACCTCGGCGGTCCACCAGCGGGTGCGCCGGCTCGAGGACCGCGGCATCATCCGTGGCTACCACGCGACGGTTGACCCCGATGCGCTCGGGCTGCCTCTGAGCGCGCTGATCTCCGTCTCACCGCTCGACCCGGCGGCCCCCGACGACGTCCCCGAGCGGCTCACCGGCATACCCGAGATCGAGGCGTGCCACTCGGTCGCAGGGGAGGAGAGCTACGTCCTGAAGGTGCGCGTCGCGACACCCGGCGCGCTGGAGGACCTGCTCGGCCGGATCCGGTCAGAGGCAAACGTGCGGACCCGCACGACCGTCGTGCTGTCGACGCCGTGGGAAGGCCGCCCACCCGCCGGCCCCGAAGCCGGCGCGGTCTGACGCTGGGCTGCGCGCCCTGGGTCGACTTGACGCCGGGTCGTGTCACTCGACGCGCTATCCATGGCGCGTCAAGCGACTCGACGCCGCGTCGAGTGGAGTGCCGGACGGAGCCTCAGCCGAGCTGGGCGCCGGCGAGCTCTCGGCTGGACCGGGCGCTGTCGACTGCTGCGGCGTGCGACGCGTCGCCGTCCGAGTGCTCGCGCCACCACCGCTGCCCTGCCTCGGGCAGGGTGTCGATCGGATCGTAGTAGACGTACTCCCGCGACAGCGCCGACTCGTCCGCCCCCTCGATCGACGTCCGATAGTTCTTGCGCCAGAACGAGATCCCGCGTTCGGTGTCGTACTCCTCGTTCTGGTGCACCCACCGCTTCCCGACGAACGGGACGTCGCACACGATCCGCGGCGTGGCGAACCCGGGCAGGTAGCCCATCATCGCGTGCTGCAGGTGCTGGGCGTGCTCGAGCGAGACCCGCCAGTGCTCGCTGAACGGGATCATGTCGCACATGTAGAAGTAGTACGGCGTGATCGAGCCGCGGTCCTGCAGGGCGAAACACAGGTCGAGCAGCTGCTCCGGAGTGTCGTTGACGCCCCGCATCAGCACGCCCTGGTTGCGTACGTCACGCACGCCGGCCTCGAGCATCGCCCGCGCCGCCTGGGCCACCAGCGGCGTGACCGACTGAGCGCTGTTGACATGGGTGTGGATCGCGAGCGACACCCCGCGTGAGCGGGCCTTGCGCGCCACCCGCCCTACCCCCTCGACGACGTCCGGCGAAAGCCAATGCTGCGGCAGACCCATCAGTGCCTTGGTGGCGAGCCGGATGTCGCGGATGGTCTCGATCTCGAGCAGCCGGTCGAGGAACGCCTCGAGGTTCTTCCACGGCATGTTGGCGACGTCGCCTCCGGAGACGACGACGTCGCGCACGCCGGGGGTCTGCGACAGGTACGCGAGCATCGCCGCATACCGGTCGACCGGCTTGCCCACGAGCTTGAGCTTGCTGACCTGCGGGGTGGAGTTGCCGACCAGGTCCATCCGGGTGCAGTGACCGCAGTACTGCGGGCAGGTGGGCAGCAGCTCGGCCAGCACCTTGGTGGGGTAGCGGTGGGTCAGGCCCTCGGCCACCCACATGTCGTGCTCGTGGAGGGAGTCGCGAGTCGCGTAGGGGTGCGACGGCCAGTCGGTGCGCCGGTCCGAGAAGACCGGGAGCATGTAGCGGCGCACCGGGTCCGCCCGGAACGCACGGGTGTATGCGGCGCCCGCCGCCGGCATCGGCTCGTCTACCGCCGGGACCATGGTGTTGAGCATCTGCGGCGGGACCAGCATCGACATCGTGGCCCGCTCGGCCTGGTCGCGCTCCAGGTCGGCGTAGAGCTCGTCGCCCAGCAGGTCGCCCATCAGCTCGCGCAGCTGACGGACGTTCTTGACACAGTGCGCCCGCTGCCACTGCACATCGGCCCACTGCTCAGCGGTGACGTGACGCCACCCCGGCAGCCGGGTCCAGTCGGGCTCGACCAGCTCGCGCTGGACGTAGCGGTATGGCTGCTCGATGAGGTCGGTCATACATGAAAGGATACGGGAGAACGTCCTGCCGGTATGCGGTGACACCGCAAGTTCTCTCGGCCGCAGGGACAAAAACAGGAGATTGTGTGCACCAGACCCCGTCGTCGCCCGTCGGGCTGCACCGCGTCCTCACCGCCGTCGGCGACCAGGTCAGGCTCCCGCAGGCCGCCGAGCACCTCGACGCCGATCCCGAGCTGTGGCCCGACGAGGTGCGCATCGCCGTCGACACGCTCAACCTGGACGCCGCCTCCTACCGCCAGCTCGTCGAGAAGCACGACGGGGACGGTGCGGCCGTGCGCGATGAGGTGCTGCAGATCGTCGCCCGTCGCGGCAAGATGCAGAACCCGGTCACCGGTTCGGGAGGGATGCTTATCGGGACGGTCGACGAGGTCGGGCCACTCAGCCCGCTCGGGCTGTCCAGGGGCGACCGCGTCGCCACCCTGGTCTCGTTGTCGCTGACCCCGCTGGCGATCACGGACGGGTTGGCGAGGTGGGACGGGCTGGGTGAGCGGGTTCCGGCCGAGGGTCACGCCATCTTGTTCGGACGCAGCATCGCGGCTGTCCTCCCGGCCGACCTCGACCCGCAGCTCGCGCTGATGGTGATGGACGTCTGCGGAGCCCCGGCCCTGGTCGCGCGGGTCGTTGCGGAGTACGCCACTCCCGTTGCCTCGCAGCGCCGCTCCCCCCGGGAGGAGTCGAACGCTCCGAGCGGCGGCCCGACGGTCTGCGTGCTGGGTGGCGCGGGCAAGTCCGGCTCGCTGTCTCTGGCCGCGGCCCGCGAGGCCGGTGCGGCTCGGGTCATCGCGGTGGTGCCGGTGGAGCATGAGGCAGACCTGCTGCGGGGGACGGGCCTCGCGGACGAGGTCGTCGTCGCGGACGCGCGATCTCCGCTGGGGCTCTATGACGCTGTGACCGCCGCCGGTGGGCCGGCCGACGTGACCGTCGTCTGCGTGGATGTGCCGGGATGCGAGCAGCCTGCCATCCTCGTCACGGCCGACGGCGGCACCGTCGTGTTCTTCTCTATGGCCACCAGCTTCGCAGCCGCGGCACTGGGGGCCGAGGGGCTGGCCGCCGACGTGCGGATGCTGGTCGGCAACGGCTACGTCCCCGGACACGCCGCGTACGCGCTCGACCTCCTTCGACGCATACCCGAGGTGCGGGCGTTGTTCGAGGCGCGCCTGCGGGACTGAGCCTCGGAGCAAGCGCTGCGGTGACGCCGACCGGTGATACCAGACCTCGCCGTGCACCTGTCACCTGTCACCCGTCACCCGTCACCCGGCACCCGTCACCCGTCACCCGTCACCCCGCGAGGTTCAGCCTGCCGCGACCGTCTGGGTCGCGCCGCCATAGCCATTGTCGATGTCGCGACCCTCGATGACGACCGACGTTGTCCCGGCAGGTAGCCGCACCCCCTGCTGGGTGCGGGTGAAGGGTTGCTCCGACGCGTGGTCATGGGTCAGCGTCATCTCGCCGTAGACCGTCCCGTCACTACCCTTGACCCGCCACCCGTCGGCGTAGTGCTCGGCAGTGTCGTAAGGCGAGGTCATCGTCACCTTGAACGACCAGGTGCCGTCCGCTTCTCGGGTAGCGACCGCGTCGACCACGTCGGGATGGTTGACCGTGCGCTGACCGCTCTGACCGCTCTGACCGCCTTGACCGCTCTGACCGCTCGGGGCCGGACCGGGTGGCTGCGAAGCCGCGCTCGAGCACCCACCCACCCCGGTGGCGAGGGTGAGCAGAACGAGCGCCGGCAGTAGGCGCCGACGTGAGCGGGAGGAGGACATGCCGCCACGCTAGCTCCCGAGCCAGCTTTCGGCGTGGGTCAGCCGAGCCCGAGCAGGGCGTTCTCGACGACCTCGGCGAGCGCCGGATGGATCCAGTACTGACCCTTGGCCACGTCGTCCGCCCGCTGCCCGAAGTGCGCCGCCTGGATCAGCGGCTGGATCACCGTGGACGCCTGCGGCCCGAGCATGTGCGCGCCGAGCAGCAGGTGCGTGTCGGGGTCGATGATGACCTTGAGGAGGCCGGTGGTGTCCTCGAGGGCCCACCCGTATGCGACGTCGCCCACCTTCTGGGTGTGGCTGCGATAAGGCGTTCCCGCCTCTTCCAGCTCCTGCTCCGTGGCCCCGAACGAGGCGATCTGCGGGTGGGTGAACACCGCGTGCGGGACGTAGCGGTGATCGCTCGTCGTGGGCGCCTCCGGATGCAGCAAGTTGTGCTTGACGACCCGCATCTCGTGGTTCGCCACGTGTTTGAGCTGCCACTCGCTGCTGATGTCGCCGAGCGTCCAGACCCCGTCGATCGAGGTCCGCTGCTGCTCGTCGGCGACCAGCCGACCGTCGTCGTGGCACGTGAGACCGGCCGCCTCGACCTCGAGCAGGTCGGTGTTGGGGATGCGGCCCACCGCGAGCAGGACTGCTTCTGCCTCGATGCTGCCTGCGTCCTCGTCGTCCCCGTCGCACTCGAGGTCGAGGGTCCACCGGTTGCCGTCGCGCCGTGCCGACTTCACGGTCGTTCCGAGCCGGACGTCGTACCGCTCCTCGGCGATCTCGGTGAAGGCGGTCGAAATGTCCCGGTCCTCTTGGGAGAGTAGCCGACTGCCGCGGTGGACCCAGGTGACCTGCGCTCCCAACCCGCCGAGGATGTGCGCGAACTCGGCGGCGATGAACCCACCGCCGACGATGACTACCCGCTCCGGCAGCGCCTCCATCCGCATCACCGTGTCACTGGTGTGGACCCCGCGGCCAGGTTCGACCCGGTCCAACCCGGGGATGTCCAGGGCCCGCGCACGCCCACCCGCAGCGATCACCCAGCGGTCGGCCGTCACGGTGACACCCGTGCCGGTGTCCAGCGTCATCGGTCCGGTGAACCGCGCCCGCCTGTCGTAGACGGTGACGTTGTCGGCCTTCCGGCGCCATTCCTCGCCACCCGAAGAGATCGGGTCGATCCGGGCGAAGATGCGGTCCCGGATCGCCGGCCAGTCGGCACTCACACCGTCGACATGGACCCCGAGCCGAACGGCGTCCTCGGCCTCGACGACCCGGTCCGCCGGCAGCACGAACATCTTGGTCGGAATGCATCCGACGTTGAGGCAGGTGCCACCGAAGACGCCCTTCTCGACCAGGCCGATGTCGAGGTGGTCGAGCTCGGGACCGATGATCGAGTTGCCCGACCCGGTCCCGATCACGACGAGGTCGTGGTGGCGTGTCTGCATGTCCCGCAATCTAAGCGAAGGGCCCGGCCTACGCTGACCCGGATGGATGACGAAGCGCTGACGCATCCGCGGGACCCGACTGCCTCCGGTCGTGCCGAGGCCGGCGTGAACCGGATCCGCACGCTCTACGTCAACGGCCGCATCCTCGGACCCGACCTGCTCCCGGTCGGTCAGGCGATGCTCGTCGGCGCGAGCTCCATCCTGTGGGTCGGCTCGGGCGCCGACGCCCAGCGACATCGTGACGAGGCGCGTGACGTCGTCGACCTCGACGGCGGCGTTGTCACCGCGGCATTCGTCGACGCCCACGTCCACCTCTCGGCCACCGGTGCGGCGCTGCGCGGCCTGGACCTGTCGGACGCCCGGTCGCTGCTCGAGGCGCTCAGCCGGGTCGAGGCCGCCGGACGCCGAAACGGGGGACGACCCCTGCTCGTGCAGAACTGGGACGACACCACCTGGCCTGAGCAGCGGGCCTTCACCGCGCGCGAGCTGGACCGGGCGTCATACGGGGGAGTGGTCTACGCGCCCCGCGTCGACGGCCACTCCGCGGTCATCTCCTCGGCGCTCGCAGCAGCGGCGGGACTGAACCCCTGGGGTATGGCGGACGGCCGGGTTGTCACCGACGACCACCACCGCGCCCGAGCGACGTTCGAAGCAAACCTGACCCGAGGCCAACGCCGCGACGACATCGCTGTGGCGCTGCATACCGCTGCGTCCCGAGGCATCGCCTGGGTCCACGAGAACGGCGGCCCGGTGGTCAGCTCTTCCGAGGACTTCGACGACGTTGCGGCTGTGGCGAAGGACCCCTCGATGCCGAGGACGGTCGCGTACTGGGCGCAGCTCATGCGGTCGCCGGACGAGGTCGACGAGCTGCAAGGACGAAGGGGAGGCTTTGCCGGCTTGGCCGGTGACCTCAACATCGACGGGTCGATCGGTTCACGGACCGCGAGTCTGCGAGCGGACTACAGCGACGCAGCGGGGACGTCAGGCAACGCGTTCCTCGGCGTCGACCAGGTCCGAGACCATGTCGTCGCCTGCACCCGGGCGCGCACCCAGGCGGGTTTCCATGTCATCGGCGATGCCGGCGTCGACGTGGCGATCGCCGGCCTGGAGGCCGCGGCCGAGGTCGCGGGTCTCGAGGACGTCCGCAGCCGGCGACACCGCCTCGAGCACGTCGAGATGATCTCGGCGGACGGCGCGGCACGACTGGCTCGGCTGGGCGTGGTCGCGAGCATGCAGCCGGCGTTCGACGCCCGCTGGGGCGGTGCTACCGGGATGTACGCCACCCGCCTCGGGCCGCAGCGCGCACAGCGGATGAACCCGTTCCGGACCCTGCTCGACGCCGGCGTGACGATCGCCCTCGGGTCGGACAGCCCGGTCACGCCGATGGCTCCGTGGGAGGCCGTCCGGGCGGCCGTGCGCCACCACGACGAGCAGGAGCGCATCACCGCAGTCGAGGCGTTCGTCGCGCACACGGCCGGGGGCACGGCCGCCGCACAGGGGGTCGGCCCCGCCACGCAGCCGCAAGCCGGGGGGTCGGCGGACTTCGTGGTGTGGGACTACTCGCCCAGCTGGTTCGACGATCTGGCTCTGGAAGGATCCCCGCCCTCGGCGCGCCGGACGGTCTGCGCCGGGAATGTCGTGCACGACGAGATGGGCTGAGCGGAGTCGAGCAGACCGGACTCACGTCTTCCCGAACCGGACTCACGTCTTCTCGAACCGGACTCACGTCTATCCCTGTTTCGGGCACGTCTGCGGCCAATAAACCGACAACCCTGTGAGTCCGGTCGCTAAGCAGCGCAGAACGAGCGCTGAATGAGCGCCGAACGTCGGCCGTCAGGATGTCGCGGGCGGGACAATTCACCGTCTTACCCCGTCGAAAGCGCCGATTGTGCGGAAAGACCGGGTCTGCGCCGGAACATCGTCGCCACTGGCTACGATGTGGGCGTGTCTCGGACGTCCCGCACCGCTCTCCTCGACCTGGACTCCGCGACCGTCCGACGCGCGCGAACCTTGGCTCGTCAGGCGGGCCGACCGGTGGTCGAGATAGCCCGGCGGCACACAACCGTCTCCGTCGAACGCGCCACCTTGCGCCTGGC
>NZ_JBDTKA010000092.1:0-29229 GCF_039935575.1 Lapillicoccus sp. | reverse complement strand
ACTACCGCACACTCAAGCCGGAGAAGGACGGGCTCTTCTGCGAGAAGATCTTCGGTCCCACCCGCGACTGGGAGTGCTACTGCGGCAAGTACAAGCGAGTCCGTTTCAAGGGCATCATCTGCGAGCGCTGCGGCGTCGAGGTGACCCGGGCCAAGGTGCGCCGTGAGCGTATGGGTCACATCGAGCTGGCCGCGCCGGTCACGCACATCTGGTACTTCAAGGGCGTCCCGTCGCGTCTCGGCTACCTGCTCGACCTCGCGCCGAAGGATCTCGAGAAGATCATCTACTTTGCGGCGTACCTGATCACGACGGTGGACAGCGCCAAGCGGCACGAGGACCTGCCGTCGCTCGAGGCCCGCGTCGGAGTCGACCGCAAGCGGATTGACGACACCCGCGACGTCACCATCGAGGCCCGCGCCAAGAAGCTCGAAGAGGACATCGCGGCCCTGGAGGCCGAAGGCGCCAAGGGCGACGCCAAGCGCAAGGTTCGTGACGCGGCCGAGCGGGAGATGAACCAGCTGCGCATCCGGGCGCAGCGTGAGGCCGACCGCCTCGATCTGGTCATCGACACGTTCCGCAAGCTCGAGCCGAAGAAGCTCATCGACGACGAGGCGCTCTACCGCGAGCTGCGTGAGCGGTTCGGCGACTACTTCACCGGCGGTATGGGAGCGGAAGCCCTCCAGCGTCTGATCGAGAACTTCGACCTCGACGCGGAGGCGTTGTCGCTGCGCGACACGATCGCCAACGGCAAGGGTCAGAAGAAGGCCCGGGCGCTCAAGCGGCTGCGCGTGGTCGCGGCGTTCCTGAACACCAACAACAGCCCCCGCGGCATGGTTCTCGACTGCGTCCCCGTCATCCCGCCGGACCTGCGTCCGATGGTGCAGCTCGACGGCGGCCGGTTCGCGACATCCGACCTCAACGACCTCTACCGCCGCGTGATCAACCGCAACAACCGGTTGAAGCGGCTGCTGGACCTCGGCGCCCCCGACATCATCGTGAGCAACGAGAAGCGGATGCTCCAGGAGGCCGTCGACTCGCTGTTCGACAACGGCCGCCGCGGCCGGCCGGTGACCGGTCCGGGCAACCGCCCGCTGAAGTCCCTGAGTGATCTGCTCAAGGGCAAGCAGGGCCGGTTCCGCCAGAACCTGCTCGGCAAGCGCGTCGACTATTCCGGCCGTTCGGTCATCGTCGTCGGCCCGCAGCTGAAGCTGCACCAGTGCGGTCTGCCCAAGCAGATGGCGCTCGAGCTGTTCAAGCCGTTCGTGATGAAGCGCCTGGTCGACCTCGACCACGCGCAGAACATCAAGTCGGCCAAGCGCATGGTCGAGCGGGCCCGCCCGGTCGTGTGGGACGTCCTCGAAGAGGTCATCACCGAGCACCCGGTCCTGCTGAACCGCGCGCCCACGCTTCACCGACTGGGCATCCAGGCGTTCGAGCCGCAGCTCGTCGAGGGCAAGGCCATCCAGATCCACCCGCTCGTCTGCACGGCGTTCAACGCCGACTTCGACGGCGACCAGATGGCTGTCCACGTACCGCTGTCCGCGGAGGCGCAGGCCGAGGCCCGCATCCTCATGCTGTCCAGTAGCAACATCCTCAAGCCCGCCGACGGCCGCCCCGTGACCATGCCCACCCAGGACATGATCATCGGGCTGTTCCACCTCACCTCCGAGATGCCGGATGGTGACGGGGAGGGCCGGGTGTTCTCCAGCCCCGCCGAGGCGCGGATGGCGTTCGACGCCCACGCGATCGAGCTCGGTTCCCGGGTCCGGATCCGGCTCGAGAACGTCGTGCCCCCGGTCGGCCTCGTGCTGCCGGACGGCGTCGAGGCTGGCGAGCAGGGGATCGTCCCGTCGCTCATCCTCGAGTCGACCCTCGGCCGCGTGCTGTTCAACGAGACGCTCCCGGTGGACTACCCGTTCGTCGAGGAGGTCGTCGACAAGAAGCGGCTGTCCTCGATCGTCAACGACCTCGCGGAGCGCTACACCAAGGTGCAGGTCGCTGCGTCGCTCGACGCCCTCAAGGACGCGGGCTTCCACTGGGCCACCCGGTCCGGTGCGACGGTCGCCATCTCCGACGTCGTCACGCCGCCGCGCAAGACCGAGATCCTCGAGGAGTACGAAGCTCGCGCGACCAAGGTCCAGAAGCTCTACGACCGTGGGGCGATGACGGACAACGAGCGTCGCGAGGACCTCATCGAGATCTGGAACGAGGCCACCAACAAGGTCGCGGAGGAGATGCGGGCCAACATCCCGGTCACCAACACGATCTACAAGATGGTCAACTCCGGGGCCCGAGGCAACTGGATGCAGCTGCGCCAGATCGCCGGTATGCGTGGGCTGGTGTCGAACCCGAAGGGCGAGATCATCCCGCGTCCGATCCGCGCGAACTTCCGCGAGGGTCTGTCGGTGCTGGAGTTCTTCATCTCGACGCACGGTTCCCGCAAGGGTCTCGCGGACACCGCGCTGCGGACCGCTGACTCGGGCTACCTGACCCGTCGTCTGGTCGACGTGTCGCAGGACGTCATCATCCGTGAGGACGACTGCGGCACCGAGCGTGGCCTGACCATGCCCATCGCCGACACCGACTCCACGGGTCGTCGTGTGTTGCACGAGGACGTCGAGACAAGCGTCTACGCGCGCACCCTGGCTCAGGACGTCGCTGACGCCCAGGGCACCGTCCTCGCCGACGCCGGGATCGACCTCGGTGACGTCGTCATCGACGCGCTGTTCGTCGCCGACATCGACCAGGTCAAGGTCCGCTCGGTCCTGACCTGCGAGAGCAAGGTCGGCACCTGCGCCGCGTGCTACGGACGGTCGCTCGCGACCGGCAAGCTCGTGGACATCGGCGAGGCTGTGGGCATCATCGCGGCGCAGTCGATCGGCGAGCCCGGCACCCAGCTGACGATGCGGACCTTCCACACCGGTGGTGTGGCGGGGGACGACATCACGCAGGGGCTGCCTCGTGTGGTCGAGCTGTTCGAGGCGCGCACCCCCAAGGGTGTCGCCCCGATCGCCGAGACGACGGGTCGCGTCAAGGTGGAGGACACCGACAAGACCCGACGGATCGTCCTCGTGCCCGACGACGGCTCAGACGAGCACGCCTACCCGGTCAGCAAGCGTTCGCGCCTGATGGTCCAGGACGGCCAGCACGTCGAGGTCGGCCACCAGCTGATCCAGGGTGCGATCGACCCGAAGCAGGTCCTGCGCATCCTCGGCCCGCGCGCCGTGCAGATGCACCTCGTCGACGAGGTGCAGCACGTCTACCGGCAGCAGGGTGTCTCGATCCACGACAAGCACATCGAGGTGATCGTCCGGCAGATGCTGCGCCGGGTCACGGTCATCGAGGCAGGCGACGCCAACCTCATCCCGGGTGACCTCGCCGAGCGTGGTCGCTTCGAGGTGGAGAACCTCCGGGTGCTCAGCGAGGGCGGCAAGACGGCCTCCGGTCGTCCCGAGCTCATGGGGATCACCAAGGCCTCGCTGGCGACCGAGTCGTGGCTGTCGGCGGCGTCCTTCCAGGAGACGACCCGGGTGCTCACCCAGGCGGCGATGGAAGCCCGTTCCGACCCGCTGCTCGGGCTCAAGGAGAACGTCATCCTCGGAAAGCTCATCCCCGCCGGCACGGGCCTGCCCCGCTACCGCAACATCGCCGTGGAGCCGACCGAGGAGGCGAAGGCTGCGATGTACTCGCTGCCCAGCTACGACGCGTACGACTACTCGGGCTTCGGCGCGGTGTCGGGCGAGCCGGTCCGGCTGGACGACGTGACGTTGGGCTTCACCGACAACTGACGTCTCGCGTCGGCTCGCTGTGCCCGACCGGACTCTGATGTTTGCGGGCTCCGGCCCCCCGCAGCGGCCAAAAGCCGGGAACATCTGAGTCCGGTGGCGTGGGGAGCCGTCACCGGTGGGCAGGTGAGCCGTCACCGGTCGGTCCGGGCGAGGGTCCGGACCCAGGTCACCCCGAGACCGACGCAGCCCGACAGCCCGACGGCGAGCCAGAGGTACCAGCCGCCCGGCGGGGACCACTGCGCGTCGGGGACGAACCAGCGCAGCCCCACGGCGGGGTCGAGCCCGACGGCATACCGTTGCGAGTTCAGGTAGAGCCCGGCCGCGACGACCAGCGGCAGCAGCGCTGCCGCGACTCGGACGCCTCGCACCAGCCAGGTCCGCGGCAGCCGCTCGACCAGCACGACGCCCGCCCACACGGGCACCACGGAGAGGATCGGTAGCACGTGCCGTCCCTGGATGCCTCCGTTCACCGGGAAGAAGACCCGCGAGTAGGTCACGTAGATGACCGCCAGGGCCACCAGCAATACCCCCACGATCACCGTCCGGTCGCGGTGATCCCCGACGAGGCAGGCGAGCGCGACCACGAGCACCACCGCAGCGAACCAGACGTCGTTGACGAGGTCAGGAGGACGTACGTCCAGCCACCCGAACCAGCCGACCCCTTCGTGGATCAGCTGCCAGAAGATCACCTGGAACCCGTCCAGGCTCTCGCGCGACGCCCACGGCCCCAACAGGACGGGGTGGTCGAAGACGAGCTCCCACCCCGCAACGGCGAGCGTGGCGGCCACGGGGACGGCCACGGCGGCCACCATGACCGGACACCGACGACGCAGCTGATCGAGGATCGGCCGCCAGGCGCCCAGCGCGAGTAGCAGCATCGTCAGCAGGGCCATCGTGACGAGCCCGAGCTGGCGGCTCAGCACCAGGGCCGTGCCGCTGACCAGGACCACGACCAAGGTCCGTCGCTCCGTCAGCGAGTCTGGATGCCTGGCGTAGACGACCACCACGCCCGCCATCCCCAGCGCCCCGAGGATCTCCACCGCGCTGGTGTTGAGGATTCCCATGCAGAAGATCCCCATCGGGGTGAGCAGCAGCGCGGGACCGACCAGGGCGCGAGGCCCCAGCCAACGCACCAGATGGTCGCAGGCCAGCCAGAGCAGCAGGGTCGAGGCGGCGAGGACGAGCAACCGGGCGAGGATCGTGGCCTGGGTGACCGATGCCCCGAGCGAGGCCACCCAGCCGAGCGGGGGATACAGGAAGGGCGGGTATGCGCCGAGTGTCGTCGTCACCGCGCGGTCACCTTCGGCACTGCTCGGCGCGGGCTGGCAGGCGGCGGTCACCTCGGGTGTGAAGTAGAAGCAGGCGTATCCCGTCGGGTCGAGACGGGCCGGGATCTCGACGACGCGGCTGATGGAGGCGTTGCGGACCGTCCCGAGCTTCGAGCCCTCGGGTGCCGGCGGCGCGGGGACGCCGATGTCGAGGCGGGCCATGCCGACCGCCTTGACCAGGTGGTCCGGCTCGTCCGGCGCCGCCATCGCCGGGTTCGCAAACACCCAGAACAGGGCCAGCACGAGGTAGGGCAGCACGAAGATGGCGACGACACGGGCGGACTGCCAGGCGGACCGTGACCCGACTGGCGTCCGGGGCACCGGACGCGAGGAGCTCGGGGCGGCCACGGCGTCAGCATCCCATCACCGGCCGGCTGTTAGGTTTGCTTGGACTGATGCTGGACTGATGCTGGACTGATGCTGGACGAGTTCGACGAGCCGAAGGAGTGCGGTGACCGGTTGCGACCCGGCCGACGGCGCGCCCGAGCTCCCGGGCTACTTCGGGACCCGCCTGGCCCACGACCCGAACCGGTCCGCGATATGGCGCCACGTCACCGACTACCTGGCCCGCTGGATCCCGGCCGACTCCCGGGTTCTGGAGCTGGGCGCCGGTTGGTGCGACTTCTCCAACCTGGTTCAGGCAGCCGAGGTCGTCGCCCTGGACGCCGACCCGACGGTGGAACGGGCCGCGGGACCGTGCGTGACCGCAGTCGTCGGGGACTGCACGGACCTCACCCAGTTCGAGGACGGGCGCTTCGACGTCGTCTTCGCCTCGAACCTCATGGAGCACCTCGACCGCGAGGCGGCCGAACGGCTCGTCGACGAGAGCCGGCGCGTGCTGCGACCCGGTGGGCGGCTCATCCTGCTGCAGCCCAACTTCCGACTCGCGCCGGGGCGGTACTTCGACGACTACACCCACGTCTCGATCTGGACCGACCAGTCCCTGGGCGACTTCCTGCGCTCCCGGGGGTGGGCCCTCGAGGCGGTGCACGCCCGGTTCCTGCCGCTCTCCCTGAAGTCCCGGGGGTCCGGGCTGACCTTCCTCGTCCCGTGGTACCTGCGCTCGCCGGTCAAGCCGCTGGCCGGCCAGATGCTCGTGGTGGCATCCTCGTGACCTGGCGTGACAAGACCCTCTGCGTCGTGCTGCCGACCTACAACGAGAAGGACTCCATCGCCGACTGCATCCGCCGGTTCGAGGCGCTGCCCGAGGTCGACGAGGTTCTGGTCGTCAACAACAACGCCGCTCCGGGCACGTCCGAGGAGGTCGCGACGACCGGCGCGCGCGAGGTGCACGAGAGCGAACAAGGCTACGGCGCGGCGATCCAGCGCGGGCTGCTGGAGACCGACGCGGATCTCGTATGCCTGTGTGAACCGGACGGCACCTTCGACCCGGAGGACCTGCGCAAGCTGCTGGCCTTCATGCCGGAGTGCGACCTCGTGATCGGTTCGCGAACCGTGGCCACGTTCATCTGGGACGGCGCCAACATGGGGTTTCTCCTCAAGTGGGGCAACTGGGGCGTCGCCAAGGCGGTCGAGCTGCTCCACAACACGACGTCACTCAGCGACGTCGGCTGCACCTTCCGGGTGATGACACGCGAAGTCGCCCGCCAGATCGTCCCGCGCTCGACGGTGCACGGGTCGGCATACGGGCTGGAGATGATGCTGGTCGCCGCCGTCCTGCGGGTTCGGATGGTCCAGGTGCCGGTCAACTACCGGCCGCGCGTGGGGGTGTCCTCGGTGACCGGCGACCGTCGGGCCACGCTCGTGCTGGGGAGCCAGATGGTCGGTCACGTCGCCCGCAGCCGGCTGCGGTCCAGGCGGGTGCGGCGCCTGCCGTCCGGGGAACCACCGGCCAGCGAATAGGCTCGGGTTCGTGACCGCCACGACCATCGTCCTCACCGAGGTCCCGCTGAAAGCGCTCGACGTGACCCGGATCGTCAGCCTCCACGACGGCGACGAGCCCGTGTTCCGCCTCCTCGTGCCCGCCGACACCAAGCGCAACGTCCTCGTGTCGGTGTTGAACCACCTGAGCCTGTTCGAGATGCGTGAGGCCCTCGAGTCGCTCAAGCCGATCGACAAGGCCGGAGCCCGCACCGATGCTCAAGAGACGCTCGACGTGAGCCTCAAGGAGCTCGCCGACGCCGGTGTTACGGCGACGGGGGAGGTCACCGAGGACGACCCGCTGCCGACGCTGGAGGCGGAGCTCGCCCGTCTCGGCGCGACGGAGGTCTTCATCGTGACCGAGCCGCATGCGGTGCAGGACACCTTCCATACCGACTGGGCAAGCGAGGCCCGCGAACGGCTGGGCGTACCGGTGCTGCACATCTACAGCGGCGACTGGCGTATCGGCTGACCCGAACTGATTTGGCCGCCTGTGCCACCGGCGGTATCCTTGGAAACTGTGTCTGGGTTCGCCTGGACGCATGCTCACGCAGAGCCCGCGCCGGCTCCCGGGTTGTCCGGAACCGATCGGCACAGGCTCACATCTCTCGCCGGGCAGCTCACGTCAGCCGGGACAGGCTCTAGGCCTGTGCCAGTCGTCGTGAGCAGTGCAGGGGAGAGCGCCACAAGCGGCATCCGCAGAGTTCACCCTGGCCGACACGCCCGGGTGCGGGAGTCGGGCGTGGTTATCCCAAGGAGACCCGCCGCACGGCGGGACAGACCACAGACACGACATACGGAGAACAGGTTGCCCACGATCAACCAGCTGGTGCGCAAGGGCCGTCAGGACAAGGTCGGCAAGACCAAGACCCCAGCGCTCAAGGGCTCACCCCAGCGACGCGGGGTGTGCACGCGCGTCTACACCACCACCCCCAAGAAGCCGAACTCGGCGCTGCGCAAGGTCGCGCGCGTCAAGCTGACCTCGGGTATCGAGGTCACGGCCTACATCCCGGGCGTCGGCCACAACCTGCAGGAGCACTCCATCGTGCTCGTGCGCGGCGGCCGGGTGAAGGATCTCCCCGGTGTCCGCTACAAGATCGTGCGTGGCTCGCTGGATGCCCAGGGCGTCCGCGGCCGCAAGCAGGCCCGTTCCCGTTACGGCGCCAAGAAGGAGAAGAGCTGATGCCTCGCAAGGGACCCGCTCCGAAGCGGCCGCTGGTCGTCGACCCCGTGCACAACAGCCCGCTGGTCACCCAGCTGGTCAACAAGATCCTCCTCGACGGCAAGAAGTCGATCGCGGAGACCATCGTCTACGGCGCCCTCGAAGGGGCCCGCCAGAAGACCGGCACCGACCCGGTGGCCACCCTCAAGCGCGCGCTCGACAACATCAAGCCCGCGCTCGAGGTCAAGTCCCGCCGCGTCGGCGGTGCGACCTACCAGGTTCCGATCGAGGTCAAGCCCGGTCGGTCCACGACGCTGGCCCTGCGCTGGCTGGTGGGCTACTCCCGGCAGCGCCGTGAGAAGACCATGACCGAGCGCCTCATGAACGAGATCCTCGACGCCAGCAACGGCCTCGGCGCCGCGGTCAAGCGCCGTGAGGACACGCACAAGATGGCCGAGTCGAACAAGGCCTTCGCGCACTACCGCTGGTGACCGGCGCAGCTGGTATGTCGGGCCGAGGCACGTCCGTCGCGCACGCTGCGCGCCGGTCTCGGCAGGCATACCAGCGGCTGCTCCGGTGTTCTACTTCCGGGCGCTAACGACCCTTGAGCTTTTGCATGACCGTTCACGACACACGAACTGAGATGAGACACGACCCGTGGCACTCGACGTCCTGACGGACCTCACGATGGTCCGCAACATCGGCATCATGGCGCACATCGACGCCGGCAAGACGACCACGACCGAGCGCATCCTCTTCTATACCGGTATCAACTACAAGATCGGTGAGGTCCACGACGGCGCCGCCACGATGGACTGGATGGAGCAGGAGCAGGAGCGCGGCATCACGATCACGTCCGCCGCGACGACGACCTTCTGGAAGAACCACCAGATCAACCTGATCGACACCCCCGGGCACGTCGACTTCACCGTCGAGGTAGAGCGCAACCTGCGCGTCCTCGACGGCGCCGTCGCCGTGTTCGACGGCAAGGAAGGCGTCGAGCCCCAGTCCGAGACGGTGTGGCGCCAGGCAGACAAGTACGTCGTGCCGCGGATCTGCTTCGTCAACAAGATGGACAAGCTGGGTGCCGACTTCTACTTCACGGTCAAGACCATCGTGGAACGCCTCGGCGCGTCGCCGTTGGTCATGCAGCTCCCGATCGGTTCCGAGAGCGACTTCATCGGTGTCGTCGACCTGGTGACCATGAAGGCGTTCGTCTGGCACGGCGAGACCAAGCTCGGCGAGGACTACGAGATCGAGGAAATCCCGGCCGACCTGGTCGAGCGGGCGCAGCAGTACCGCCACGAGCTCGTCGAGCGTGTCGCCGAGGGTGACGACGTGCTCATGGAGAAGTACCTCGAGGGCGAGGAGCTGACCAACGCCGAGATCCAGGCCGGGGTGCGGGCGCTCACCATCGCCGGCGAGGTCAACCCGGTGTTCTGTGGGACAGCGTTCAAGAACAAGGGCGTCCAGCCGATGCTCGACGCCGTCATCGCCTACCTGCCGAGCCCCCTCGACGTGCCTCCGATGATCGGCCACAAGCCGAACCACGAGGAGGTGGAGATCATCCGCGCGCCGTCCACCAAGGAGCCGTTCTCGGCGTTGGCGTTCAAGATCGCTTCGCACCCCTTCTTCGGCAAGCTCACCTATATCCGGGTCTACTCCGGCGAGGTGTCTGCCGGCGCTCAGGTCCTCAACTCGACCAAGGGCAAGAAGGAGCGCATCGGCAAGATCTTCCAGATGCACTCCAACAAGGAGAACCCCGTCGACAAGGCCTCGGCCGGCCACATCTACGCGGTCATCGGTCTCAAGGACACGACGACCGGCGAGACGCTGTGCGACCAGGCCGACCCGATCGTGCTCGAGTCGATGACCTTCCCCGACCCCGTGATCTCGGTCGCCATCGAGCCCAAGACCAAGGGTGACCAGGAGAAGCTCGGCACCGCGATCCAGAAGCTGGCCGAGGAGGACCCCACCTTCCAGGTGCAGCAGGACGACGAGACCGGGCAGACCATCATCAAGGGCATGGGCGAGCTCCACCTCGACATCCTGGTCGACCGGATGCGGCGCGAGTTCAATGTCGAGGCCAACGTCGGCAAGCCCCAGGTCGCCTACCGCGAGACGATCCGCCGCAAGGTCGAGAAGCTGGACTACGTCCACAAGAAGCAGACCGGTGGGTCGGGTCAGTACGCCAAGGTCCAGGTGACCATCGAGCCGCTCGACACTCACGAGGGTGAGATGTACCAGTTCGAGAACAAGGTCACCGGTGGTCGCATCCCACGCGAGTACATCCCGTCGGTCGACCAGGGCATCCAGGACGCCATGCAGTACGGCGTGCTTGCCGGCTACCCGCTCGTCGGTATCAAGGCCACCCTGCTGGACGGCGCCTACCACGAGGTCGACTCCTCGGAGATGGCGTTCAAGATCGCCGGCTCCATGGTGCTCAAGGACGCCGTCCGCAAGGCGGACCCGGTCCTGCTCGAGCCCATGATGGCCGTCGAGGTGCGCACCCCAGAGGACTACATGGGCGATGTCATCGGTGACATCAACTCCCGCCGTGGCCAGATCCAGGCCATGGAGGACATCAGCGGTGCCAAGGTCGTCCGCGGCCTCGTCCCCCTGTCGGAGATGTTCGGGTACGTCGGAGACCTGCGGTCCAAGACCCAGGGTCGGGCCAACTACTCCATGCAGTTCGACTCCTACGCCGAGGTCCCCAAGGCCGTGGCCGAGGAGATCATCAAGAAGACCCGGGGAGAGTGACGGGACTTTCGGGTCTCCCACGTCCCGTAGGCTGACCTACCGGGAAAACCAGCGTTGTAGGCATACGCACCACCCCGCACCACCACCCAGATCCACCAGCACGCGCCACGTCCAGCCATAGGTCGACAGGCGTAACACCAGAGAAGTCCTGAGGAGGACCACAGTGGCGAAGGCAAAGTTCGAGCGGACCAAGCCGCACGTCAACATCGGCACCATTGGTCACATCGACCATGGCAAGACGACGCTGACGGCAGCGATCTCCAAGGTCCTGCACGACAAGTTCCCCACGCTGAACCCGCAGTTCGCGTTCGACGACATCGACAAGGCGCCCGAGGAGAAGCAGCGCGGCATCACGATCTCCATCGCGCACATCGAGTACCAGACCGAGGGGCGACACTACGCGCACGTCGACTGCCCGGGTCACGCCGACTACGTCAAGAACATGATCACCGGTGCGGCCCAGATGGACGGCGCGATCCTCGTGGTCGCGGCGACCGACGGTCCGATGCCGCAGACGCGTGAGCACGTGGTGCTCGCCCGTCAGGTCGGCGTCCCCTACATCGTCGTGGCGCTCAACAAGGCCGACATGGTCGACGACGAGGAGATCCTCGAGCTCGTCGAGCTGGAGGTCCGCGAGCTGCTGTCGTCCTACGAGTTCCCCGGCGACGACCTTCCGGTCATCCGTGTCTCGGCGCTCAAGGCGCTCGAGGGCGACGAGGCGTGGGGCAAGACGGTCTTGGAGCTCATGGACGCGGTCGACGCGTCCGTCCCCATGCCGGAGCGCGACGAGGACAAACCGGTCCTCATGCCCGTCGAGGACGTCTTCACGATCACCGGTCGTGGCACCGTCGTCACCGGCCGCATCGAGCGCGGCACCCTCAAGGTCAACGAAGAGGTCGAGATCGTCGGCATCCACACGGGACCGCCGGCGAAGACGATCGTCACCGGCATCGAGATGTTCCGCAAGCTGCTCGACGAGGGACGCGCCGGCGAGAACGTCGGACTGCTGCTGCGTGGCACCAAACGCGAGGACGTCCAGCGCGGCCAGGTCGTGGCTAAGCCGAAGTCGATCACGCCGCACACGAACTTCGACGCGAACGTCTACATCCTGTCCAAGGACGAGGGTGGCCGGCACACGCCGTTCTACGACAACTACCGTCCGCAGTTCTACTTCCGCACCACCGACGTGACCGGTGTCGTCAAGCTCCCCGAGGGCACCGAGATGGTCATGCCCGGTGACAACACCGAGATGTCGGTCGAGCTGATCCAGCCGATCGCCATGGAGGACGGTCTGCGCTTCGCGATCCGCGAGGGCGGCCGCACCGTCGGCGCCGGGCGCGTCACGAAGATCACCCAGTGATCTGACGCTTCCCTCAGCACCACAGGTAGGGCCCCGGGACTTCGGTACCGGGGCCCTGCGCTTTCCCGGCCTGTGCATGGCGCAGCACCGGGTCCGGCCCTCAGCCCACCGCATACCGGGTGCTGAGCGGTAGGGCTGAACCGGGCAGGGCTGAACCGGGCAGGGCTGCACTGGGCAGGGCTGAACCGGGCAGGGCGCGGCATACAGTGACGGGCGTGGCCGGCCCGATCTCGCACTTCGACACAGACACCGAGGCTCAGGGGCTCGTCGACTTCGTCGACGCGTCGCCGTCACCGTTCCACGTCGTGCGCACGGCCGCCGGGCTCCTCGAGGCCTCCGGTTTCCGTGAGGTCAGCGAGCAAGACGCGTTCCCTACCGCGGCCGGCCGGCACTACCTGGTACGCGGCGGCTCGATCATCGCCTGGAGCACGGACGACCGACCCGTGCCGCTGCGCTCGTTCCGGGTCGTCGGCGCGCATACCGACAGCCCGAACCTGCGGATCAAGCCGCAGCCCGACCTCGCCCGCGCGGGGGTCCAGCTGCTCGGTGTCGAGCCCTACGGAGGCCCGCTCCTCAGCTCCTGGCTGGACCGCGACCTCGGGTTGTCCGGGCGGGTCGCCGTGCGCGACGGCAACAGCGTCGGCACCCGGCTGCTGACGGTGAACGAGCCGATCCTGCGGGTCGCGCAGCTCGCGATCCACCTCGACCCGGCAGCCCGTGAGGGACTGGTCCTCAACGCCCAGCAGCACCTGTCGCCCTTGTGGGCCGTCGGAGACCAGCCGGGAGACTTCCGCGGGTGGCTGGCCGAGCAGGTCGGCGTCGGCGCCGAGGACGTCCTCGCCTGGGACGTGATGACCCATGTATGCCAGCCATCCCGGCGGATCGGTCGTGACCTCGAGTTCGTGGCTGCGCCCCGTCTGGACAACCAGATGACCTGCCGGGCCGGCCTGGCGGCTCTGCTGCACGCGGTCGAGGCGCCGGGGGAGCACGTGCCGGTCCTCGTGCTGTTCGACCACGAGGAAGCCGGGAGCATGTCGGAGCGCGGGGCGCACTCGACGCTGCTGCCGCAGGTTCTCGAACGGATCGTGCTGGCCGGGGGAGGCAGCCGCGAGGACCTGTTCCGCGCTTTCGCCGGGTCGGTGGTCGCCTCGGGCGACATGGCTCACGCGACACATCCCAACTACGCCGACCGCCACGAGCCGCAGCACCAGATCGCCATGGACGGGGGACCGGTGCTCAAGGTCAACACCGGGCTGAAGTACGCCACCGACGCGGTGGGAGCCGGTGTCTTCACCCTGGCCTGCGAGCAGGCCGGCGTCCCCATGCAGCGGTACATCGTGCGCAGCGACCTGCCCTCCGGCAGCACGGTCGGGCCGATGACGTCGGCCCTGACCGGAGCGACCACCGTCGACGTCGGGGCACCGATCTTGTCGATGCACAGCTCGAGGGAGATGTGCGCGGCAACCGGCCCGGCGATGTATGCGGCCGCGCTCGCCGCGTTCCTCGCCCCGCCTCACCCCCAGCGCTGAGCACCGGACTCTGATGTTTGCCGGTCCTGAGCCGGCGCCGACGACCGGACTCTGATGTTTGCCGATCCTGAGCCGGCGCGGCCCGAGAAACCCGGGGACATCTGAGTTCGGTGGGTGGGAGAGGCGGGAATGAGAGGGGCGACGTCGTGGCTGAGGTAGGACAGCGGGCGGGAGCAGGGAGCAGGGAGCAGGGAGCAATGCGGCCCGGATTTGATCGGGTGGCGTCCGCTCTGGCACACTAGGGAAGTTGCTTGACGCGCATGGGTGACGGATGTCGTCCACGCCACCCCTCGTAGGAATGCTGGCCTATGCCAGCGTGCCGGACACCGTGTGTGGCCCGAGGGAAGCGCGGGCACCCGGTTGATCGGGATCCGACCACCGTCGACGGACACCAAGGTGTCAGGAGACGGGCCGCGGAGCGGGCGACACACCCGAGCGCGGGGGTCGGGCCGGCGAGCACGACCTGATCGTGATGAGCAGGCAAGACAGCAGAACGAAGCAGATGTCCGGCGAGTAGAGAGACTGACCCAGATGGCGGGACAGAAGATCCGCATCCGACTGAAGTCGTATGACCACGAGGTCATCGACAGCTCGGCGCGCAAGATCGTCGACACGGTGACCCGTGCCGGTGCAACGGTCGTCGGCCCCGTGCCGCTGCCGACGGAGAAGAACGTCTTCGTCGTGATCCGGTCACCCCACAAGTACAAGGACAGCCGCGAGCAGTTCGAGATGCGCACACACAAGCGTCTGATCGACATCATCGACCCGACGCCGAAGGCGGTCGACTCGCTGATGCGACTCGACCTCCCGGCCGACGTCAACATCGAGATCAAGCTCTGATCGAGGATTCGACCACCATGACTCACACCACCGTTAAGACCGTCAAGGGCGTTCTCGGCGAGAAGCTCGGCATGACCCAGGTCTGGGACGCCGACAACCGCCTCGTGCCCGTGACCGTCGTCAAGGCCGGCCCGTGCGTCGTCACCCAGGTGCGCGACGCCGACACCGACGGCTACGCCGCGGTCCAGATCGCCTACGGCGAGATCGATCCCCGCAGGGTCAACAAGCCCATGAAGGGCCACTTCGAGAAGGCCGGCGTCACCCCGCGCCGCCACCTCGTCGAGCTGCGCACGGCCAACTCGGCCGACTACTCGCTCGGCCAGGAAGTCACCGTGGAGGTCTTCGAGGCCGGCCAGCTGGTCGACGCGAGTGGGCGTACCAAGGGCAAGGGTTTTGCCGGTGTCATGAAGCGACACGGCTTCCATGGAGTCTCGTCCTCGCACGGCTCACACAAGAACCACCGCAAGCCGGGCTCCATCGGCGCCTGCTCGACCCCCGGTCGCGTGTTCAAGGGCATGCGCATGGCGGGCCGCATGGGTGGCCAGAACCAGACCACCCAGAACCTCACCATCCACGCCGTGGACGCCGAGAGGGGCCTGCTGCTCATCAAGGGTGCCGTCCCCGGCCCCCGCGGTGGCACCGTCCTCGTGCGCTCGGCCGCGAAGGGAGCCTGACCTCATGGCCACCATCACCACCCGTCAGGTGGCGGACCTGCCGGCCGAGATCTTCGACGTGCAGACCAACGTCCCCCTCATCCACCAGGTCGTCGTCGCGCAGCTCGCGGCCGCCCGTCAGGGCACGCACTCGACGAAGACCCGTGGAGAGGTCCGCGGCGGCGGCGCCAAGCCGTACCGCCAGAAGGGCACCGGCCGGGCCCGCCAGGGTTCGACCCGGGCTCCGCAGTTCGCCGGCGGTGGCGTCGTCCACGGCCCGAAGCCGCGCGACTACAGCCAGCGCACGCCCAAGAAGATGAAGGCCGCCGCCCTGCGTGGCGCCTTGTCCGACCGGGCCCGTCACCAGCGCATCCACGTCATCGACAGCCTTGTCACGGGCGACGCCCCGTCGGCGAAGCAGGCCTCCGTGGCGCTCTCGGGTCTGAGCGAGCGCCCGAACCTGCTCGTCGTCCTCGAGCGCGGTGACCGGGTCTCGTGGAAGAGCGTGCAGAACCTCGACGACGTCCACGTCCTCGTCTCCGACCAGCTCAACACCTACGACGTGCTGTGCGCCGACGACGTGCTCTTCACTCAGGGCGCGCTGGACGCGTTCATCGCGGCCGCCACCAAGTCGGTGCCCGCTGCCCCGTCGACCGCCGCTACCACTGCATCGGAGGACACCAAGTGAGCATCCACCTCAAGGACCCTCGCGACATCCTCATCTCCCCGGTCGTCTCGGAGAAGTCCTACGGCCTGCTCGACGAGGGCAAGTACACCTTCGTCGTCGACCCCCGGGCGAACAAGACCGAGATCAAGATCGCGATCGAGCAGATCTTCAAGGTCAAGGTCGACTCGGTGCACACCCTGAACCGCAAGGGCAAGACTCGCCGGACCCGTTTCGGCACCGGGAAGCGTAAGGACACCAAGCGCGCGATCGTCACCCTTCGTGAAGGCTCCATCGACATCTTCGGCGCGAGCGCCTGAGACGCCTGGCGCCGAAGAAACTGACGAGGACTCAAGGGAAACAACACCATGGCTATCCGTAAGTACAAGCCGACCACACCGGGCCGTCGCGGCTCGTCGGTCGCCGACTTCGTCGAGGTCACGCGCACCACGCCGGAGAAGTCGCTGGTCCGGCCGCTCACCAAGAGCGGCGGCCGCAACAACGCCGGTCGGATCACCACCCGTCACATCGGTGGTGGGCACAAGCGCGCCTACCGTGTCATCGACTTCCGTCGGCACGACAAGGACGGCGTGCCGGCGACGGTCGCTCACATCGAGTACGACCCCAACCGCACGGCTCGCATCGCGCTGCTGCACTACGCCGACGGCGAGAAGCGCTACATCCTGGCGCCGAACCGCCTGAAGCAAGGTGACCGCATCGAGAACGGGGCCGGCGCCGACATCAAGCCCGGCAACGCCCTCCCGCTGCGCAACATCCCGGTCGGCACCACCGTGCATGCCATCGAGCTCAAGCCCGGGGGCGGCGCCAAGATCGCCCGCTCGGCCGGCTCGAAGGTGCAGCTCGTCGCCAAGGACGGGCCTTACGCCCAGATGCGTATGCCGTCCGGCGAGATCCGCAACATCGACCTGCGCTGCCGCGCGACCGTCGGTGAGGTCGGCAACGCGGAGCAGAGCAACATCAACTGGGGCAAGGCCGGCCGGATGCGGTGGAAGGGCAAGCGCCCGACCGTCCGTGGTGTCGCGATGAACCCCGTCGACCACCCGCACGGTGGTGGCGAGGGCAAGACCTCCGGTGGACGTCACCCGGTCAGTCCGTGGGGACAGGCCGAGGGTCGCACCCGCAGGCCCAACAAGGAAAGCGACAAGCTGATCGTTCGTCGCCGCCGTTCTGGCAAGAAGCGCTGATGCGAGGCGACAGCGAAGTGAGCATCGTAGGCGCGCCAGCGCCGAGGAGCGGAGCGAGCGCGCAGCCGAGCCGAGGAAACATGGAGCTTAAGAAAAATGCCTCGTAGTCTCAAGAAGGGCCCCTTCATCGACGACCACCTTCAAAAGAAGGTGGACGTCCAGAACGAAGCGGGCACCAAGAACGTCATCAAGACCTGGTCGCGTCGTTCGGTCGTGAGCCCGGACATGCTCGGCCACACCCTCGCCGTCCACGACGGTCGCAAGCACGTCCCGGTGTTCGTCACCGAGTCGATGGTCGGCCATAAGCTCGGCGAGTTCGCCCCGACGCGGACCTTCCGTGGTCACGTCAAGGACGACAAGAAGGGACGTCGTCGCTGATGGCTACCCCCACCACCACTCAGGGCACTCAGGGCACTCAGGTCACCGAGACGCCCGTCGTGACTGCCACCGCGCAGGCCCGGCACGTCCGCGTGACCCCTCAGAAGGCGCGCCGCGTCGTGGACCTGATCCGCGGCAAGGTCGCCACCGACGCCGTGTCCGTGCTCCAGTTCGCGCCGCAGGCTGCGGCCGAGCCGGTGCGCAAGGTGCTCGAGAGCGCCATCGCCAACGCGCGGGTCAAGGCCGACCGCGCCTCCGAGGCCTTCGACGAGCGGACCCTGGTCATCCAGTCCGTGTTCGTCGACGAAGGCCCCACGATGAAGCGGTTCCGTCCTCGTGCGCAGGGTCGCGCGAGCCGGATCAACAAGCGTACGAGCCACATCACGGTCGTTGTCGCGCCCACCGGTAAGGCCGTGGCAGCTCCTCGCCATCGCTCGGCAGGCGCTACCACCAAGGTCACCACACGTCAGGGAGGCACCCGCTAATGGGTCAGAAGGTCAACCCGCACGGGTTCCGTCTCGGCATCACGACCGAGCACGTGAGCCGCTGGTTCGCGGACAGCACCAAGGAAGGCCAGCGTTACCGTGACTACGTCAAGGAAGACGTGGCCATCCGCAAGCTCATGGCGACCGGCATGGAGCGCGCCGGCATCTCGCGTGTCGAGATCGAGCGCACCCGGGACCGCGTCCGCGTGGACATCCACACGGCCCGCCCCGGCATCGTCATCGGCCGCCGTGGCGCCGAGGCCGACCGGATCCGCGGCGAGCTCGAGAAGCTGACGGGCAAGCAGGTCCAGCTGAACATCCTCGAGGTCAAGAACCCCGAGATCGACTCCCAGCTGGTCGCCCAGGGCATCGCCGAGCAGCTTGCGGCCCGCGTGTCATTTCGGCGCGCGATGCGCAAGGGTATGCAGTCCGCCCAGCGCGCGGGCGCCAAGGGCATCCGGGTGCAGTGCTCCGGTCGGCTCCAGGGCGCGGAGATGTCGCGTTCGGAGTTCTACCGCGAGGGTCGCGTCCCGCTGCACACGTTGCGCGCCAACATCGACTACGGCTTCTACGAGGCCCGCACCACTTTTGGTCGCATCGGCGTGAAGGTCTGGATCTACAAGGGCGACGTCACGGCCCGCGAGCTCGCGCAGCAGCAGGCGGCCGCGCCGCGCGCCCCCCGGAGCCCGCGCCGCGACGGACCCGACCGCGCCGAGCGTCCCACGCGCGCCCGGCGTCCCGACAGCGCGGAGTCCGGCACCGCCGACTCCGGTCAGCAGGGCCAGGTTGCCGTCGCCGCGGCGCCCGCCGCCCAGAATGAGCAGGCCTGACGATGTTGATTCCCCGTCGCGTCAAGCACCGCAAGCAGCACCACCCGGGTCGTTCCGGGGCTGCGACCGGTGGCACGCGCATCGCGTTCGGCGACTACGGCCTGCAGGCCCTGGAGCCCGCCTACGTGACGAACCGGCAGATCGAGTCCGCGCGTATCGCCATGACCCGCTTCATGAAGCGTGGCGGCAAGGTGTGGATCAACATCTACCCGGACCGTCCGCTCACCAAGAAGCCAGCCGAGACCCGGATGGGTTCCGGCAAGGGCTCTCCGGAGTGGTGGATCGCCAACGTCAAGCCCGGTCGGGTGATGTTCGAGGTGTCCGGCGTGCCGGAGCCCGTCGCCCGCGAGGCGATGCGTCTGGCCATGCACAAGCTCCCCATGAAGTGCCGCTTCGTTCGGCGTGAAGGTGGTGACATCTGATGGCAGTCGGGACCAAGGACCTGACGTCCGAGAACCTGCGTGGTCTCGAGGACGAGCGGCTCGTCGACGAGCTGCGCAAGGCCAAGGAGGAGCTGTTCAACCTCCGCTTCCAGTCGGCCACCGGCCAGCTGGACAACCACGGCCGGCTCCGCGCTGTCCGCAAGGACATCGCCCGGATCTACACCGAGATGCACGAGCGCGAGCTCGGCATCGGGCTGCCGCCCTCCAAGGCGGCAGCAGCTGCCGGCACGGCGACCGTCACGGACGCCAAGGCAGACAAGAAGGCCGCCAAGGCCGAGAAGAAGGCCAAGAAGGCCGGAAAAGCCGACAACACGGCCGAGGACGCATCATGAGTGACGTAACCCGCACGGACGACAAGACAACCCAGGCGACCCAGACAACCCAGGTCAGCCAGGCGAGCGAGGCGAGTGACGCCGGCCGAGCGACTGACGCCGAGGCGCGCCAGCACCGCAAGGCCCGCCAGGGCTACGTGGTCAGCGACAAGATGGACAAGACCGTCGTCGTCGAGGTCGAGGACCGTGTCAAGCACCCTCTCTACGGCAAGGTCCTGCGTCGCACCAGCAAGGTCAAGGCGCACGACGAGGCCAACGCGGCCGGTGTGGGTGACCGCGTCCTGATCATGGAGACCCGTCCGCTGTCGGCGACCAAGCGCTGGCGCGTGGTGGAGATTTTGGAGAAGGCGAAGTGATCCAGCAGGAGTCGCGACTACGCGTCGCCGACAACACCGGTGCGAAGGAGATCCTCTGCATCCGGGTGCTCGGTGGCTCAGGCCGTCGGTACGCCGGTATCGGGGACACCATCGTCGCCACGGTCAAGGACGCGATCCCCGGCGGCAACGTCAAGAAGGGTGACGTCGTCAAGGCCGTCATCGTGCGCACCGTCAAGGAGCGCCGTCGCCCGGACGGGTCCTACATCAAGTTCGACGAGAACGCCGCCGTCATCCTCAAGGCCGACGGCGACCCTCGCGGCACGCGCATCTTCGGCCCCGTCGGCCGTGAGCTGCGCGAGAAGAAGTTCATGAAGATCATCTCGTTGGCGCCGGAGGTGCTGTGATGGCCACAGGCATGAAGATCAAGAAGGGCGACCTCGTCCAGGTCGTCTCCGGACGCGCGCAGAAGAACGGCGGCGACCGGGGCAAGCAGGGCAAGGTCATCGCCGTCTACCCCGACACCTCTCGCGTGCTCGTCGAGGGCATCAACCGCGTGACCAAGCACGTCAAGGCCGGCGCCAGCGCTCGCGGTACCCAGACCGGCGGCCTGGTGCACGCGGAGGCCCCGATCCACGTGAGCAACGTCGCGGTCGTCGATCCCGACACGAAGAAGCCGACACGCATCCGTACAAGGGTCGAGACGATGGAGCGCGACGGTCGCCAGAAGACGACCCGCACCCGTGTGGCTGTGCGCTCCGGTAAGGACCTCTGATGTCAGACACGATCACCAGCACGTCTCCGCGCCTCAAGCAGCGCTACCGCGACGAGATCAAGCCGGCCCTGCGTGACCAGTTCTCCTACGGGAACGTCATGGAGGTCCCCGGAGTCGTCAAGGTCGTCGTCAACATGGGCGTCGGAGACGCCGCGAAGGACAGCAAGCTCATCGAGGGCGCCGTGCGCGACCTGTCGGCGATCACCGGCCAGAAGCCGATCGTTACCAAGGCGCGCAAGTCGATCGCCCAGTTCAAGCTGCGTGAGGGGATGCCGATCGGTGCGCACACGACCCTGCGCGGCGACCGGATGTGGGAGTTCCTCGACCGTCTCGTGACGATCGCCCTCCCGCGCATCCGTGACTTCCGTGGTCTGTCGCCGAAGCAGTTCGACGGCAAGGGCAACTACACGTTCGGGCTGACCGAGCAGTCGATGTTCCACGAGATCGACCAGGACCGCATCGACCGGGTCCGGGGCATGGACATCACCGTGGTCACCACCGCCACCAACGACGACGAAGGCCGCGCCCTGCTCAAGGCTCTCGGCTTCCCGTTCAAGGAGAACTGAGCACATGGCCAAGACCGCCCTCGTCAACAAGGCGAACGCGAAGCCCAAGTTCAAGGTCCGCGGCTACACCCGGTGCCAGCGCTGCGGCCGACCGCACTCCGTCTACCGAAAGTTCGGCCTCTGCCGGATCTGCCTGCGGGAGATGGCGCACCGCGGGGAGCTGCCTGGCGTGACCAAGAGCTCCTGGTAACCGTCGGGGGGCTCCGCCCCCCGAAAACCCGCGTGGTCGCCTCAGGCTCCGCATCCCGAACAACTCCTCTGCAACACAGAAACATCGAAGGTCGGCACCAACGCTTCGCGTCGCTGCTGAAACCACGGTGAGGAAGGGCAAGAGCCCACATGACCATGACTGACCCGATTGCGGACATGCTGACCCGCGTCCGGAACGCCAACTCGGCGCACCACGACGACGTGTCCATGCCGTTCTCCAACCTCAAGTCCCACATCGCCGAGATCCTCCAGGCCGAGGGCTACATCGCCGCCTGGAAGGTCGAGGACGCCGAGGTCGGCCAGACGCTGACCATCGACCTCAAGTACGGCCCCAACCGGGAGCGTTCGATCGCCGGAGTGCGTCGGGTCTCGAAGCCGGGTCTGCGGGTCTACGCGAAGTCGACCAACCTCCCGAAGGTGCTCGGCGGCCTCGGTGTGGCCATCATTTCCACGTCGTCCGGCCTGTTGACCGACAGGCAGGCGGCCCAAAAGGGAGTGGGCGGGGAAGTCCTCGCCTACGTCTGGTAAGGGGAAGCTGACATGTCGCGTATCGGACGCCTTCCTGTCACCGTGCCCGCCGGGGTCGACGTGACCATCGCCGGCCAGGCCGTCTCGGTGAAAGGGCCGAAGGGCCAGCTCGCCCTGACCGTCCCCGAGCCGATCACCGTCGCCAAGGGCGACACCGGAGCTGTCGAGGTGGCCCGGCCCGACGACGAGCGCGTCTCGCGCTCGCTGCACGGCCTGACCCGCTCGCTCATCAACAACATGGTCCTCGGTGTCACCGAGGGGTATGAGAAGAAGATGGAGATCCACGGCACCGGGTACCGCGTGGCCAACACTGGGGGCAACCTCGTGTTCTCCCTCGGCTACAGCCACTCCATCACCATCGAGGCTCCCGCGGGCATCACTTTCGCGGTCGAGAACCCCACCCGGTTCTCGGTCCAGGGCATCGACAAGCAGCAGGTCGGCGAGATCGCCGCCAACATCCGCAAGCTCCGTAAGCCCGACCCGTACAAAGGCAAGGGCGTGCGGTATGCGGGCGAGACGATCCGCCGCAAGGTCGGAAAGGCCGGGAAGTAAGCCATGGCAGCTCATCACTCACGGACCATCAAGCGCGGCAGGTCCAAGGCCGCCGCCCGGGTCCGGCGTCAGGTTCGCGGCCGCAAGCGCATCACCGGCACGTCCGAGCGCCCGCGGTTGGTCGTGTCCCGGTCCAGCCGCCACCTGTTCGTCCAGGTCGTCGACGACACCGAGGGTCGCACGGTGGCCCACGCGTCGACGATGGAGGCCGACCTGCGCTCCTTCGATGGCGACAAGACGGCCAAGGCCAAGAAGGTGGGCGAGCTCGTCGCCGCCCGCGCCAAGGACGCCGGAGTCGAGGCGGTCGTGTTCGACCGTGGCGGCAACAAGTATCACGGCCGGGTCGCGGCGATCGCCGACGGCGCTCGCGAAGGCGGTCTGAGCCTGTGAGCACTCTGCAGTCTGTACACACCATTGTTGAGATGAGGAATATCTGATGCCCGGACCACAGCGTCGAGGCACCACGGGAGCCGGAGCCGGCGCCACCGGCGCCACCGGCGACCGGAACGACCGCCGCTCCGGCGGTCGTGACAACCGCGACAGCCGCGGCCCGCGCGACCAGGCCGAGAAGAGCCAGTACATCGAGCGCGTCGTGACGATCAACCGCGTCTCCAAGGTCGTCAAGGGTGGCCGCCGGTTCAGCTTCACCGCCCTGGTCGTCGTCGGAGACGGCGACGGCACCGTGGGTGTCGGCTACGGCAAGGCCAAGGAGGTGCCCGCGGCGATCGCCAAGGGCGTCGAGGAGGCCAAGAAGGCGTTCTTCAAGGTCCCCCGCATCCAGGGCACCATCCCGCACCCCGTGCAGGGTGAGGCTGCCGCAGGCGTCGTCATGCTCCGTCCGGCCTCGCCGGGTACCGGTGTCATCGCCGGTGGCCCGGTGCGCGCCGTCCTCGAGTGCGCGGGCGTTCGCGACGTGCTGAGCAAGTCGCTCGGCTCGTCGAATGCCATCAACATCGTCCACGCGACGGTCGCGGCCCTGCAGGGCCTCGAGCGTCCCGAGGAGGTTGCGGCCCGCCGTGGCCTCTCCTTGGAGCAGGTGGCCCCGGCCGCCATGCTGCGGGCCCAGGCTGCCGGCGTCAAGGAGCGCTCAGAGCGCTCAGGTGCCCTGGCCGGCTCGGGAGCGGGTGCCTGATGGCGCGGCTCAAAGTGACCCAGACCCGTTCCGACATCGGGGGCAAGCGCAACCACCGCGAGACGCTGCGCACCCTCGGGCTCAAGCGCATCGGCGACGTCGTCGTCAAGGAGGACCGTCCCGAGATCCGCGGGATGGTCAAGACGGTGACGCACCTCGTTGCTATGCAGGTTATCGAGGAGGTTGACTGACATGGCCGAGACAGCCAAGAAGAACGACAGCGGTATCCCGCCAGAGGGCACTGCCCTGAAGGTGCACCACCTGCGTCCCGCCCCCGGAGCCAGGACCGCCAAGACCCGCGTGGGTCGTGGCGAGGGCTCCAAGGGCAAGACCGCCGGGCGCGGCACCAAGGGCACCAAGGCCCGCTACCAGGTGCCGGCCCGGTTCGAGGGTGGGCAGATGCCGCTGCACATGCGGCTGCCCAAGCTGCGCGGTTTCACCAACCCGTTCCGCGTCGAGTACCAGGTCGTCAACCTTGACCGCCTGTCGGCGCTCTACCCCGACGGCGGCGATGTCACCGTCGAGGACCTGGTGGCCAAAGGTGCCGTCCGGGACGGTCATGTGGTCAAGGTGCTCGGCACCGGCGACCTGAGCGTGGCGGTCAACGTCACGGTGCACAAGTTCTCGGGTTCCGCCAAGGACAAGATCGAGGCGGCCGGCGGGTCGGCGACGACCCTCTGACCGGCACAGCCCTCCGTATGCCGGCCGGCACCCGCCACGGGTGCCGGCCGTCCGGCATACCGGGGGGTGCGCGCACGGTAGTCTCTCGGGGTTGACCTTCGGTCGACTCTCGATCGACTCTCGTCTGTTCGACACCCGTCCTCGCACCGCCGTTCCACCCCCGCACCACAGCTAAGTCAGGTCGCGCGAGCTCACCGCTCGGCGCCCATCAGGAGGATCTGTTGCTCTCGGCCTTCGTTCGTGCGTTCAAGACGCCCGACCTGCGCAAGAAGCTGCTGTTCACGCTCTTCATCATCGGGATCTACCGTCTCGGTACCGCCGTGCCCACCCCCGGCGTCGACTACACCAAGGTGCGGGGCTGTCTGGCGGGCGCCGACCCGCAGTCGGGGTTCATCGGGCTCGCGAACCTGTTCAGTGGCGGGGCACTGCTCCAGCTGTCGATCTTCGCGCTCGGCATCATGCCCTACATCACGGCGAGCATCATCGTGCAGCTGCTGACGGTGGTGATCCCGCGGTTCGAGGCTCTCAAGAAGGAGGGCCAGGCCGGTCAGACGAAGATGACGCAGTACACGCGTTATCTCACCATCGGGCTGGCCGTGCTGCAGTCCTCCACGCTGATCACCTTCGCGCGCAACCCGCAGCAGATCTTCGGCCAGTCCTGCACGACGATCATGACCGACCAGAACATGACGACCATCGTCATCATGGTGCTGACGCTGACCGCCGGCACCGGCCTGATCATGTGGATGGGCGAGCTGCTCACCGACCACGGCATCGGCAACGGGATGTCGGTGCTGATCTTCACCTCGATCGCCTCGGGTTTCCCCACGTCGCTGTGGGCGATCCAGCAGAAGGACGGCCGCTGGGACGTCTTCTTCGGCATCATCCTGCTGGGCTTCGTCATCATGGCGTTGGTCATCTTCGTGGAGCAGTCGCAGCGGCGAGTGCCCGTGCAGTACGCGAAGCGGCAGGTCGGACGTCGCATGTATGGGGGCAGCTCCACCTACATCCCGCTCAAGGTCAACATGGCCGGTGTCATCCCGGTCATCTTCGCCAGCTCCCTGCTCTCGCTTCCAGCCCTGGTGGCGCAGTTCAACCGACCGACCGACGGCACCGCCGGGCCGGTATGGGTGCAGTGGATCTCCGACAACCTCACCCGTGGCGACCATTGGAGCTACATGGTCCTCTACGTCGTGCTCATCCTCTTCTTCACGTTCTTCTACGTCTCGATCACGTTCAACCCGACCGAGGTCGCGGACAACATGAAGAAGTACGGCGGCTTCATCCCCGGCATCCGGGCCGGCCGTCCGACCGCCGAGTACCTCGACTACGTCCTGACCCGGATCACCGTGCCCGGTGCGATCTACCTTGCCGTGATCTCGTTGATCCCGCTGATCGCCCTCGTGGCGGTCGGTGCCAACCAGAACTTCCCGTTCGGAGGGACCTCGATCCTGATCATCGTCGGCGTCGGCCTCGAGACGGTGAAGCAGATCCAGGCCCAGCTGCAGCAGCGTCACTACGAAGGGTTCCTGCGGTGAGGCGAATGATCATCATGGGCCCGCCCGGGGCCGGCAAGGGCACCCAGGCGGGGCGGGTAGCCGAGCGGTTCGGCATCCCTGCCATCTCCACCGGCGACATCTTCCGGTCCAACATCAAGAACGGCACCGACCTCGGCCGGCAGGTCGAGGCCATCCTGTCCTCGGGGGGATACGTCCCCGACCAGATGACCAACGAGATCGTGCGCGACCGGCTCGCCTGGGCTGACGCCGCTCCGGGCTTCCTGCTCGACGGCTACCCGCGCACGACCGGCCAGGTCGACTTCCTGGACAAGGTCCTGGCCGCGTCGGGTCACCCCCTCGACGGCGTAATCGTGCTGACCGTGGACGAGGACGCCGTGGTGGCGCGGCTGCACAAGCGTGCGGAGACCGAGGGTCGAGCCGACGACACGGAAGAGGTCATCCGCGAGCGCCAGGCCATCTACCGCGCCGAGACCGCCCCGTTGATCGCGATCTACGCCGAACACGGGATCCTCGTTGAGGTCGACGGCATGGGCACCGTCGACGAGGTCACCGAGCGACTGGTCAAGGCGCTCGACGCCGACCGTCCATGAGCCTCGTGGTCCTGGTGGTCCGGTGATGTTCGGTCGGCGACCGACCCCGGCCAAGACGGACGAGCAGCTGCTTCTGATGCGGCGCGCCGGTCTTCTCGTCGGCCAGACCCTCGAGCTGCTGTCATCCAGGGTCGAAGCGGGCCTCACCACGCTCGACCTCGACGCGCTCGCCGAGGAGTTCATCCGCTCCCATGGTGCGGTGCCCAACTTCCAGCTGGTCCCTGGTTATGCGCACACCCTCTGCACGAGCGTCAACGACGAGGTCGTCCACGGCATACCCGGTCATCGGGTCCTGCAAGACGGTGACCTGCTGTCGATCGACTGCGGCGCCCAGCTCGACGGCTGGAACGGCGACGCGGCCCGGTCCTTGATAGTGGGGCCCGTGGGGGTGCTTGACCAGCACGGACCTGAGCGTTCAGAGGACCTGGAGCTCGTCACGGCCACGGAGGACGCCCTGTGGGCCGGCATCGTCGCGCTCGAGGTGGGGGAGCGGCTGTACGCCGTGGGCGAGGCGGTCGAGGCCAGCGTCCAGGGCGCATCGGCCCGGCGCGGACGCGACTACGGGATCATCGAGGAGTACGTCGGGCACGGCATCGGCCGGTCCATGCACGAGGACCCGCAGATCCCCAACTACGCGGTCCGGGACCGCGGTCCGACGGTCAGATCGGGGTTCACCGGAGCCATCGAACCGATGGTGACGCTGGGTTCGGCGCAGACCCGCGTGCTGGACGACGACTGGACTGTGGTGACGGCTGACGGGTCCCGGGCGGCCCACTGGGAGCACTCGGTGGCCGTGACCGACAACGGGCTGTGTGTTCTCACGGCCGTCGACGGTGGCCGGTCGCGGCTGGAAGCGAGCGGGGCGGCATACCTGCCCCTCGACTGAGTTTCCCCATCCCACGCGACCGAACTCACGTTGTGCCCGGTTTCCGGGCCCCCAAGACCCCCGAAACCCATAGCAACGTGAGTCCAGACGCGGCATGCGTGAGTTCGGTCGTGCGGAGGTCGCGGATTAGGACGGGACCACCCCCCTGCCGTAAGATTGAGCGTTGGGCGCCGCGTGCTCGGGCGCCCTTATCTGCGACACCCCCTACGAGCGCGCACCGGGGTTCCCACACGGGGAGTCCCTCACGACGGATTGACGGAGGATATGGCCAAGAAGGACGGTGTCATCGAGATCGAGGGCACGATCGTCGAGGCTCTCCCGAACGCGATGTTCCGGGTCGAGCTGAGCAACGGGCACAAGGTGCTCGCCCACATCTCGGGCAAGATGCGCCAGCACTACATCCGGATCCTTCCCGAGGACCGCGTGGTAGTGGAGCTGTCGCCTTATGACCTCGACCGCGGCCGCATCGTCTTCCGTTACCGCTGAACTGCCGCTCGAACCCGTTTGACCCAGCACCACCCGTACCACCCCGTACCACCCCGTACCACCCCGTACCACCGAGTCCCACCCAGCTCGATAACTCCACACAGAGGACACGAGGCAGATGAAGGTCCAGCCGAGCGTCAAGAAGATCTGCGACAAGTGCAAGGTGATCCGCCGCAACGGTCGGGTCATGGTGATCTGCGAGAACCTGCGCCACAAACAGCGCCAGGGCTGAGCAGAGCAGCCGGCACGACACGCCCGCGCTTCACGACCGCACCCGAAGTACGACACGAACGCAGCACCCGGCCCCTGGGGATCACACCCCAGGACGTCACCCCCGGCTCGGAGGCCGGGGACCGGAACGCCCACGCGCACGAGCGCGGGCCACGCACCACCGGAACGGTGACTGCTCCAGACCTCCGGACATCCCCCAAGGGAGAACCACCACATGGCACGACTTGTCGGTGTCGACCTGCCGCGCGAGAAGCGCGTCGAGGTTGCACTCACGTACATCTATGGAGTGGGTCGCACCCGCTCGACCCAGGCGCTGGCCGCCACGGGCGTCAGCCCCGACACCCGCGTCCGGGACCTCTCGGACGCCGAGCTGGTCCAGCTCCGGGACTTCCTCGAGGGCAACTTCAAGATCGAGGGTGACCTGCGACGCGAGGTCGCGGCCGACATCCGCCGCAAGGTCGAGATCGGCTCCTACGAGGGCCTGCGCCACCGACGTGGCCTTCCCGTGCGCGGTCAGCGTACGAAGACCAACGCGCGCACCCGCAAGGGTCCCAAGCGCACCGTCGCCGGCAAGAAGAAGGTTGGAAAGTAATGCCTCCCCAGAAGCGCGCTGCGGCCGGTGCCAAGAAGGTCCGCCGCAAGGAGAAGAAGAACATCGCCCACGGGCACGCTCACATCAAGAGCACGTTCAACAACACGATCATCTCGATCACGGACCCCACCGGCAACGTGATCGCGTGGGCCTCCGCCGGCCAGGTCGGCTTCAAGGGCTCGCGCAAGTCCACCCCGTTCGCCGCGCAGATGGCCGCCGAGGCTGCCGCCCGCCGCGCGATGGAGCACGGTATGCGTCGGGTCGACGTCTTCGTCAAGGGTCCCGGTTCCGGCCGTGAGACCGCGATCCGCTCCCTGACCGCCGCCGGCCTCGAGGTCGGCGCGATCAGCGACGTCACGCCCTCGCCGCACAACGGTGTCCGCCCGCCCAAGCGCCGTCGCGTCTGACCGGCTGAGAACCACAGATCCAGGAGACCTGAAACGCTATGGCTCGGTACACCGGCCCCATCACCAAGAAGTCCCGTCGGCTCAAGGTCGACCTCGTCGGCGGCGACAAGAACTTCGACCT
>NZ_JBDTKA010000091.1:0-18434 GCF_039935575.1 Lapillicoccus sp. | reverse complement strand
ACGCGGCGTCGCTGCATCAGGCTTTCGCCCATTGTGCAATATTCCCCACTGCTGCCTCCCGTAGGAGTCTGGGCCGTGTCTCAGTCCCAGTGTGGCCGGTCGCCCTCTCAGGCCGGCTACCCGTCGTCGCCTTGGTGAGCCATTACCTCACCAACAAGCTGATAGGCCGCGAGTCCATCCCAGACCGAAAAACTTTCCACACGGTGGAGATGCCTCTCCGTGTCATATCCGGTATTAGCTCCGGTTTCCCGGGGTTATCCCAGAGTCTGGGGCAGGTTACTCACGTGTTACTCACCCGTTCGCCACTGATCACCTCGAAGCAAGCTTCGAGGGTCACCGTTCGACTTGCATGTGTTAAGCACGCCGCCAGCGTTCGTCCTGAGCCAGGATCAAACTCTCCGTTGATGTTTAGCTCCGCCTGGCCTGAGGCCCGACGGATATCTAGACCCGTTGAAGGGTTGAATCACTGGCTGAGCAAGAACACCAGCATCCAGTCCGAGGACTGGTTACTGTTATTCATTGTCAACCAAAGGATTTTCGTCCGAGGATCGGTCACCGGGTCTTAAAAGACCAGGGTCGCGACGCCCCTCGAGACGAGGTTATTGGCATCGATTTTTGGCACGCTGTTGAGTTCTCAAGGTTCGGGCGCGCACGACCTCCACCCAATAGGCTTCGTGTCGAGGCAACCGTTCAAACTTACCCGTCTGCTTCTTGGACGTCAAATCCGCGACCCGCTTTTGAAGCGGCCGGATCCGATCGCACTTGGCTCTCGGCGGGACCATCACTCTAGCAGGCTTCTCGCCTGGTTCCGACCACCCTGTCGGGGGCCGGCTCCGGGCACGTTGACGCCTGCCGAGCTCTGGGTCAACTCGCGGGACCGGCCTGCTTCGAGGGACGCTGTGCGCGTCCACCCCGTGGTGTCCGTTCCTCCCTTTCGGGCTGACGTGGACGACATTAGACGGACCTCGGAGTGGAGCACAAATCGGGGTCACCCGGGCGTGTCGCGGGTTGCCGCAGACCCGAGTCTCCCTACCGCGCAACGACGTCGAGCGGACCTAGCGGGACGCTCGGGCAGCAGCCAGGCTCTTGCGGCCCCGGCGCAGCAGCGCCACCCTTCCGTGCACGAAGTCGTGGTCCGCGAGCACCCGGTCGGGGTCGGAGACCTTGACGTTGTTCACGGAGGCACCGCCCTCCCCGATCGCCCGGCGAGCGGCGTTGCGGGAGTCGACCAGGCCGGTGGCTACCAGGGCGTCGACGAGAGTCGTCCCAGAGGCGACGTGCGCACCCGGCAGCTCCGCTGTGGCGTCCAGCAGCGTCTGCTCGTCCAGACTCGCGACGTCGCCGCGGCCGAACAACGCCTCGGACGCGGCGCGTACGGAGTCGGCCGCTGCCCGCCCGTGCACCAGCGCAGTGATGTCGTCCGCCAGGGCACGCTGTGCCTCTCGCAGGAACGGCTTCTCCGCCGAGGAGGTCGCCAGCGCGTCGATCTGGGCGGCCGGGCGGTCGGTGAAGACCTTCAGGAGTGGGACCGCCGAGGCGTCTTCGATGTTGAGGAAGTACTGGTAAAAGGCGTACGGGCTGGTCATGTCCCGCGACAGCCAGACGGCGTTGCCCTCGGTCTTGCCGAACTTCACGCCGGACGAGTCCTCGAGCAAGGGTGTCGAAAGCGCGTGCACGGACACGCCCTCGGCCCGGTGTATGAGGTCGACACCGGCGGTGATGTTGCCCCACTGGTCGCTCCCCCCGGTCTGCATGGAACATCCGTAGGCGCGGAACAGCTCGAGGTAGTCCAGCGCCTGCAGGATCTGGTAGCTGAACTCCGTGTAGGAGATGCCCTGCTCGCTGGCCATCCGGACGGCCACGGCGTCCTTGCGGATCATCTGGTTGACCCGGAAGTGCTTCCCTACGTCGCGCAGGAAGTCCAACGCCGACATCGGCGCTGTCCAGTCGAGGTTATCCACAAGCCTGGCCGGGTTCTCGCCGTCGAAGTCCAGGAAGGGACGCACGAGGTCAGTGATCCGCGCGACGTTGACCGCCGTCTGCTCCTTCGTCTTGAGAACGCGCTCGGAGGTGGGCTTCGGGTCTCCGATCAGACCCGTCGACCCGCCGACGAGGCAGATCACCCGGTGCCCCGCCCGCTGGAAGTGACGCAGGACGACGAGCTGGACGAGGTTGCCGAAGTGCAGCGACGGCGCGGTCGGGTCGAACCCGCAGTAGAGCGTGACCGGGCCGTCGGCGAGTCGCTGCCGCAGCGCGGGCTCGTCGGTGGTCTGCGCCACCAGGCCCCTCCACTGCAGCTCGTCGAGGATGTCGTCCACGCGGGTCGTGCTCCTTTGCTCTCGGCTGGTCCGTGCCCCCCCAAGCCTGCCCTACGTCGGGCCTTTCGGGACACGGGATTTGGCGGGGCGGTAGACCGAGACGCTGGTCTCGCCGTCCAGGAAGAACCGCCAGGGGTAGGCCTGCCCATCACCGCCCGGTCCCGACACCCCCACTCGGGGACCGACCCGCACCCGCGTGGAGTCCACCGGCGTGGCCCGCGCTCGCAGCACGAGATCGACGTCCGGGTGAGGTGGGCAGAAGCCCAGGCCCGAGTCGACCCCGGTGACACCGAGCGTCGTGGCCAGCCGGGCCGGCCCACGGCACCAGTCACGCGGGCTCACCCCCGCTCGTCGAGCTGCTGCGGCGTCCACTCCGGCGACGACCTCGCCTGCGCGAAGCAGGACCCCCTGAGCAGAGCCCGCGGGCCCCGTGACCAGGTTGAGGCACCAGTGCATCCCGTAGGTGAAGTACACGTAGGTCACGCCACCGGGTCCGAACATCGGTGCCGTCCGCGGAGTTCGACCCCGGTATGCGTGCGAACCCGGGTCGTGCAGGTACCCGGCGTACGCCTCGACCTCGGTGAGCCGCACCGTGACTCCACCGCGCGAAACGGTGCAGCCCAACAGGTCTGGCGCAACCACCAGGACGTCTCGCGCGAAGAACGACTGACGCAGGCGACGGGGCACGGCTCAACCGGGCGTGGGCTGTAGGGCCGCGAACGACCGGGCCGCCGCGTTGGCGAGGCGCACCGCCTCCAGCTGCTCGACCACCCGTACCGGGGCGGTGCCTCCCTTGGCGTCGCGCGACGCGAGTGAACCCGCGACGGACAGGACCTCCCGGACGCCGGGGCCGAGCTCAGGGCTGATCGACGCAAGCGCGTCGTCGTCGAGGTCCCACAGCTCCACATCGCGTTGCTCGCAGTAGCGCACGCAACGACCCGCCACCTCGTGGGCCACGCGGAACGCGACACCCTGTCTGACCAGCCACTCGGCGATGTCTGTCGCCAGCGCAAACCCCTGCGGCGCAAGGGACTCCAGACGTTCCGTGTGGAAGGTCAAGGTCGCTATCATCCCGGCAAACGCGGGTAGGAGGACCTCCAACGTGTCGACGGCATCGAAGACCGGCTCCTTGTCTTCCTGCAGGTCACGGTTGTAGGCGAGCGGCAGGGCCTTGAGTGTGGTGAGCAGACCCGCGAGGTCTCCGATAAGCCGGCCCGCCTTACCTCGAGCGAGCTCTGCCACATCCGGGTTCTTCTTCTGGGGCATGATGCTCGACCCGGTGGAGTAGGCGTCGTCGAGGGTGATGTAGGAGAACTCCTTGGTCGCCCACAGGACCACCTCCTCGGCGATCCGGGACACGTCCACGGCGATCATCGCCGCGACGAAGGCGAACTCTGCAGCGAAGTCGCGACTGGCCGTCCCGTCGATCGAGTTGTCGACGGCCCTGGAGAACCCGAGGTCGGCAGCCACGGCCTCGGGGTCGAGACCGAGTGAGCTGCCGGCGAGCGCGCCGGAACCGTAAGGGGAGACGTCGGCGCGAACGTCCCAGTCCCGCAGCCGGTCGACGTCACGAAGCAGAGCCCAGGTGTGCGCGAGCAGGTGGTGGGACAGGAGCACTGGCTGAGCGTGCTGCAGATGCGTTCGCCCTGGCATCGCGACCCCCAGGTGGGTGGTCGCCTGGTCGACGAGCGCGTCGACCACGTCGAGCACGAGTCCTGCGACAACCCGTGCCTCCTGGCGCAGGTAACGCCGGAACAAGGTGACGACCTGGTCGTTGCGTGACCTACCGGCTCGCAGCCGCCCGCCGACGTCGACGCCCGCCCGTTCGATGAGCCCGCGTTCGAGGGCCGTGTGCACGTCCTCGTCGTCACGCGCCGGGACGAAGTCCCCACTGGCGACGTCGGCGTCGAGTCGGGCCAGGGCGTCGAGCATGGTGTCGAGGTGTCCGTCGTCCAGCAGTCCCGCCGAGTGCAGGACCCGAGCATGAGCCTTCGAACCCGCGATGTCGTGACGAGCGAGGCGCCAGTCGAAATGGGTGCTGCGCGAGAGCTCGGCCAACGCGTCGGCCGGTGCTCCGGCGAAGCGCCCTCCCCACAGGCTGAGGGCGGCGCCGGTTGCGGCCACCGTGGAGTCACGCGCTCGGTCGCTCATCCGGTGGTCCTCCTGGTGGTCCTGCTGGGGGCGTCGAGTGTGGGGCGGGTCGGCCGGGTCACCGGCAAGATACCGAGCCGCGTGACGAAGGCGCGGCCGGCAGGTGGGCTCGGCGTGATGACCAGGATCGTGTCGTCCCCGGCGATCGTGCCGAGGACGTCCCCCAGGTGAGACTGGTCGATGCAGGACGCGAGGTAGTTGGCGGCGCCGGGAGGCGTTCGGAGGACGACCTGGTTTCCGGCCACCATGGCGCTGACGAGCAGCTCGTCGCACGCGCGACGGAGGCGGGTCGGCAGACCCTCACCGCCCGGGTCCGCCGAGGTGGTCACTCCCCCGTCCTGGTCGGGCACCGCATACACGAGGGTGCGTCCGCTGCGAACCTTGACGGCGCCGAGCTCCACGAGGTCACGGGACAAGGTGGCTTGGGTGACCTCGATTCCGTCGGCCGCCAACAGCGTGAGCAGCTCGCCCTGCGATCGCACGTCGCGGCGCTGGAGCAGCTCGAGAACCCTTGCCTGGCGCGCGGTTCGGGTGACCGCCGTCCGGGTGGCCCGCGTCGTCACGCTGGCACCGCGGCATCCAGCAGGTCCGGCAGGACAGCCAGGAACGAGTCGGCCTCGACTCGGGTCAGGATCAGCGGCGGAGCGAGGCGCAGGGCGTCGGGCGCCACCGCGTTGACGAGGAACCCTGCCTCGCGCAGGAGCGCCGTGAGAGACACCGCAACGGGTTCGGTCAGCTGCACGGCGATGAGCAGACCCCGCCCCCGAGTGCCGGCGACCCGAGGGTGCCCCAGGCCGTCGACACGCGAGCGGAGATGGTCGCCGATCTCGCCCGCATGAGCGAGCAGGCCGTCGGACTCGATGGTCCTGATCGTGGCCACCCCGGCGGCGCTGGCCAGCGGGTTGCCACCGAAGGTCGACCCGTGCTGACCTGCGGACAACAGCCCTGTCACGTCCGGCCCATACGTGACCAGAGCCCCCACCGGCACCCCCCCCGCCAACCCCTTGGCCAGGGTGACGGCGTCCGGGACTACGTCGGTCGCGTGATGGGCAAGCCAGTGTCCAGTCCGGCCCATGCCCGTCTGGATTTCGTCCAGCACCAGCAGAGCGCCGGCCTGCGCCGTCAGGTCACGGGCGAGCCGGAGGTATGCCGGGTCCGCCGCGATGACTCCCGCCTCACCCTGGAGTGGCTCGAGGATGACGGCCGCGAGGTCGTCCCCGGCTGCGGCGACCTCGGCCCTCAAGGCGTCGGGGTCGTTGTACGCGACATGGCTGACTCCTGGCATGAGCGGCTCGAAGGGGGCGCGGTACGCCTCCTTCCAGGTGAGCGCGAGAGCTCCGGTCGTCCTCCCGTGGAAGGCGTTCTTCGCGGCGATGAGCCGGGTGCGACCGGTCCGTCTGGTCAGCTTGATCGCCGCTTCGACCGCCTCCGTGCCGGAGTTGCACAGGAACACGCCGGACCCCGCTGGGGCGCGACAGATCTCCAGGAGCTTCTCGGCCAGCTCCACCTGGGGCTCGGAGGTGAAGAAGTTCGAGATGTGCATCAGCTGAGACGCCTGCTTGGCGATGGCCTCGAGAAGCGCCGGGTGGCCGTGGCCGAGAGTGTTGACGGCGATGCCGCCGAGGAGGTCGAGGTACCGCTTGCCGTCGACGTCGACCACGTAGCACCCGTCGCCGTGGGACAGCACGGTCAGGGGTACCCCGAATACCGGGATGAGCGCTGCGCGGTAGCGCTCGAGGACGTCCTGCGCGTGAGTCATACCCGCACCACCCCTGCCGGCCCCGGTACGACCATGGTGCCGATCCCCTCGTCGGTGAACACCTCGAGCAGCAGCGAGTGCGGCTTGCGCCCGTCGATCACGTGAGCCTGCGGCACGCCGTTGCTCACAGCCCGGATGCAGGCCTCGAGCTTGGGGACCATGCCGGAGTCGACGGTGGCGAGCAGGTCCTGCGCGTCCACCAAGGTCAGCTCCGACAGGAGGGAGTCCCGGTCGGGCCAGCGCGCGTAGATGCCCTCGACGTCGGTGAGGACGACGAGCTTGTGCGCCTGCAACGCCACGGCGATCGCAGCCGCGGCAGTGTCGGCATTGACGTTGAGCACCTGCCCCTCCACGTCCAGGTCCGGCGCGACCGTCGACACCACGGGGATCCGGCCCGCGTCCAGGATGTCCATGACGGCGGAGGGGTTGACGGTCTCGACGTCGCCGACGAGCCCCAGGTCGAGCTCGCTGCCGTCCTCGGCCACCAGTCCGCGGCGTCGCGCCCCGAGCAGCCCAGCGTCCTCACCCGACAGCCCGACGGCCAGCGGCCCGTGCTGGTTGAGAAGGCCGACCAGCTCGCGTCCCACCTGGCCGGTCAGGACCATCCTGACGACCTCCATCACCTCGGGGGTCGTGACCCGCAGGCCACCCTTGAACTCGCTGGTCAGACCGAGTCGGCCGAGCATCTCAGCGATCTGCGGGCCTCCCCCGTGCACCACCACGGGCCGCAGGCCGGCATACCGGAGGAACGCGACGTCCTGCGCGAAGGCGAGCTTGAGACCGTCGTCGAGCATGGCGTTGCCGCCGTACTTGACCACGACGAGAGCGCCGCGGAACCGTTCGAGCCAGGGCAGGGCCTCGACGAGGGTCTGCGCCTTGGACGCGGCGACGCGCAGAGCGGCCGCGTCGATGACGCCGCGGATGTCGGTCATGGCGGGGTCCTTCATGTGCTGTACGCAGAGTTCTCGTGGACGTAGTCGTGCGTGAGGTCGTTGGTCCAGATCGTGGCGCTGTGCGCGCCCGCGTGCAGCTGCACGACGACCTGGACGCCACGAGCGGAGAGGTCGACCAGTGCGCGGTCGTCACCGACCCCGCCGGAGCGACACACCTGCACGCCGTTCATGGACACGTCGAGCCGGTCCGGGTCGAACTCGGCCGTCGTGGTGCCGACCGCAGCGAGCACCCGTCCCCAGTTGGGGTCGGCACCGAAGATCGCGCACTTGAAGAGGTTGTTGCGGGCGATCGCGCGCCCGACCTCGAGGGCATCGTCAACGGACGCAGCGGACTCCACGACGATCTCGATGTCGTGGTTGGCCCCCTCGGCGTCGGCGATGATGCCGCGCGCGAGGTCATCGCAGACCATGGTGAAGGCTCGCTCGAGCTCGTCGGGTGTGGGCGCCACACCTGAGGCTCCCGAAGCCAGCACCAGGACGGTGTCGTTGGTGGACTGGCAGCCGTCCGAGTCGATCCGGTCGAAGGTGTGTGCGGTGGCGGCGCGCAGGGCCGCGTCCAGACCGGCCGGCTCCGCCACGGCGTCGGTCACCACGACCACGAGCATCGTCGCGAGGGCGGGGGCGATCATGCCGGCGCCCTTGGCCATGCCCCAGACCGACCATCCATCGCCGTTGTGGTGGGCCCGCTTCGGCACGGTGTCGGTGGTCATGATCGCGTGAGCGGCGTCATCGTGGCCGGTCGTTCCGAGGGCGAGTACGGCAGCGTCGATGCCGGCCATGACCTTGTCCATCGGGAGCAGCTCGCCGATGAGCCCGGTGGAGCACACCGCGACGTCGGCCGCCGCGGTGCCGAGGGCTGCTGCTACGTGCTCCGCCGTTGCGTGCGTGTCGAGGAAACCCTGTGGACCGGTGCACGCGTTCGCACCACCGGAGTTGAGCACCACAGCGTCGACTCGGCCATCCCCGACGACCTGGCGCGACCAGGTGACGGGGGCAGCGACGACCCGGTTGCTCGTGAAGACGGCTGCGGCATGGTGGTGCGGGCCGTCGTTGACGAGCAGCGCGAGGTCAGGACGACCGCTGGACTTGAGCCCCGCGGTCACGCCCGCGGCCCGGAAACCTTGCGGCAGCGGCATACTGGCCGCAGTCTCTGCGCTCATGGTGCAACTCCCGCCACCGGTAGACCAGTCGTCTCGGGGAGGCCAAGCGCCACGTTGGCACACTGGATAGCTCCCCCAGCGGTGCCTTTGGTGAGGTTGTCGATCGCGGCTATCGCTACGACGCGGCCCACGCTCTCGTCGAGCGCGAGCTGCACATGGGCTGCGTTGGAGCCGAGGACGTCGGCGGTCCGAGGCCACTGACCGCTCGGCAAAAGGTGGACGAACGGCTCGTTGCCGTATGCGGCGTGCCAGGCCTCGCGTAGCTGGAGGGCGTTGGTACCGGGCACGACCCGGGCAGTGCACGTGGCGAGGATTCCCCGCGACATGGGTGCGAGCGTTGGGGTAAAGGACAGCGTCACGGGCTCGCCGGCGGCCAGCGAGAGGTTCTGGGCGATCTCAGGCGTGTGACGGTGGCTGCCGCCGACACCGTAGGACGACATGGCGCCAAGCACCTCCGCACCGAGCAGGTGCGGCTTGAGACCCTTCCCGGCACCGGACGTGCCGCTCGCCGCCACGATCACGACGTCCTCGGTCTGCAGCAGGCCGGCGGCGAACCCCGGCGCCAGCGCCAGCGAGCATGCGGTGGGATAGCAGCCGGGAACGGCCACCCGCTTCGCCCCACGCAGGGCGTCTCGGACGGACCCCTCGCGCGTGGGCAGCTCGGGCAGTCCGTAGGGCCACGTGCCAGCGTGGTCGGTGCCGTAGAAGGATGTCCAGGCCGTCGCGTCGGCGAGCCGGAAGTCGGCGCCGCAGTCGACCACCAGGACGTCGTCGGGCAGCTGCGCGGCCAGGGCCGCGGAGGCGCCGTGCGGAAGCGCGAGGAAGACGACGTCGTGCCCGGCGAAGGTGACCGGGGAGGTGGTCTCGATGACCCGTTCGGCGAGTGGCGTCAGGTGGGGATGCACGTCCCCCAGCCGCTTCCCCGCTGATGACTCGGCCGTGACGACGCCGATCTCGAAGTCCGGATGCCCGAGCAGGAGACGCAGCAGCTCACCGCCGGCATACCCACTCGCACCCGCGACGGCCACTTTCATCACGATGCATGAGCATACACAATGTGACACATGTATGCATCGGGGCCGTTCAACGGCGCTGGACGGCTCCTACCGCGACGGCTGCCGCGGCGACCGCCGCCTCACGGAAGGCGCTGACCTCCTCGGTGGTCAGGGTCCGGTCCGGTGCCCGGAAGGTCAACCGGTAGGCCAGTGACGTGCGACCCTCCCCGACCTGGTCGCCGGCGTAGACGTCGAACAGGGCGACGTCCTCGAGCCAGTCACCCGCACCGGACCGCAGCGCACGTTCCACCTGGGCCGCCGCGACTCTCCCGTCGACGACCAGGGCCACGTCGGCGAAGGCCGACGGGAAGGTGGAGAACGGGGCGTAGCGGGTGGTCGGTTCGCTGGCCTCGGTCAGCGCGTCCACGTCGATCTCCAGGGCGCAGCTGCGGGGCGGCAACGAGAGGGACGCGCACACCCGGGGGTGCAGCTCACCGGCATAACCCACGAACGTCCCGTCGACGAGGTTGACCCGCGCGCACCGACCAGGGTGCCAGGGCGCGTGGTCCGCGGACTCGACGACCACCTCGACCGCCAGCGCCGAGGCGACCGCTCGCACGGCCGCCACTGGGTCCGACCACTCGACGGCCCGACCTGATCCCCACCAGCCGGCAAGGTCGGCGTCACCCACGATCAGCGCGGCCGCGTGACGGGGCTGTGGCGGGACCGCGGCAACGATCTGCTCGATCGTACGGTCGTCGGGACGGGCGTGGACGCCCGGGACGGGGGCCCCGTGACCGGTGACGTCCCCGGGGAGTGCCACCAGCCCGATCTCGAACAGACCAACGTCGCGCTGGCCCCTGGACACGTTGCGGCGCAACGACTCCACGAGGGTTGCGAGCACCGAGGTGCGTACCAGTGGCGCCTCGTCGGACAACGGGTTCGCGACCCGCACCGCCGCGCGACGCTCGTCGTCAGAGGTGAGCCCGAACGCGTCGGCGAGCTCCGCGGACATGAAGGGATAGGTCAGCACCTCGACGAGTCCTTGTGCGACCAGGGCGTTCGCGACAATGCGTCGCACCCGCTGTCCGTGGGTGAGCCCCCGGCCGTTGGACGGCGACGGGTTGACCGACGGGATGTGTTCGTACCCGTCGATCCTGGCCACCTCCTCGGCGTAGTCGGGCCCGTCGACCAGGTCGGGGCGCCACGAGGGTGGGACGACGTCGACGACCTGTGCGTCACCGGTGACGGAGCAACCGAGCTGGCGAAGGATCTCGGTCACGCGGTCCGGGCTGTAGTCGACTCCGACCAGGCGGCTGGGCAAGGTGACATCGAGCCGGTATCCCTCCCGAGGCCGTGTCTCGTCGATGTCGGTGACCGCCGTGTCGGCCGTCCCACCGCCGTGTGCGACGAGCAGGTCGACGACGAGCTGTGCGGCTGCGGGCGCCAGCTCGGGGTCGACGCCGCGCTCGAACCGCTTGGAGGCCTCCGTAGACAGACCGTGGCGACGCGAGGACCTGGCGACGGTCGTGGTGTCGAAGTGGGCCGCCTCCACGAGGACGTCGGTCGTCGCGGCCGTGACCTCCGAGGTCGCGCCGCCCATGACACCGGCGATCCCCAACGGGACCTTCCCTCCGTCGGTGATGAGCAGGTCCTCGGCGTGCAGGGTCCGCTCGACGTCGTCGAGCGTGCACAACGTCTCACCCGGCCGCGCCCGCCGCACCTCGATCGACCCGGTCAGCGTCGCCAGATCGTAGGCGTGCAGCGGCTGGCCGACCACGAGCATGACGTAGTTGGTCACGTCTACCGCCAACGAGATCGGACGCATCCCCATCTGGGTCAACCGGCGCTGCATCCAGGACGGCGACGGCCGCGTCGAGTCGACACCGCGCACGACCCGGGTGACGAACCGGTCGCACCCCAAGACCCCGTCGATCGGCGCGGCGTCGGCGAGGCGCACGGCATACCCGTCATCTGTGTTGGCAGGTGCGGAAACTGCTGCGGGGTCGCGGAACCCGCCGACCGGTGACCCCTGTGAGTGCCAGTACTCGCGGGCCAGGCCACGCATCGAGAAGCAGTAACCGCGGTCTGGCGTGACGTTGACCTCGACGACCTCCTCGCCGAGACCGAGCAGGGCGATCGCGTCGTCGCCCGGCTGCACGCCGTCTGTCGCCTCGTCGCCGAGGTAGTCCCGCAGCACGATGATGCCCGAGTGGTCGTGGCCGAGGCCGAGCTCGTCCTCCGCGCAGATCATGCCGTTGGACATCCGGCCGTAGGTCTTGCGCGCAGCGATGTTCACGCCTCCGGGCAGGGTGGCCCCGGGGAGGACGACAACGACGAGGTCATCGACTGCGAAGTTCGTTGCGCCGCAAACGATCTCCTGCGGCGTACCGTCCGTCGCCCGCTGTCCGTGCTGGCCCACGTCGACCAGGCAGTAGCGGATCGGCTTTCCGTTCTTGTGGACCTGCTCCTCGAACGACAGCACGCGTCCCGCCACGAGCGGGCCACGGATGTCGCCGCCGTGCAGGTCCTCCTCCTCGAGGCCGACCGAGACGAGGGATGCGGCCACGTCGGCGCCGGTGGCGCCTGGAGCCAGGTCGACGTACTCGGCCAACCAACGAAGGGGTGCCCTCATCTCAGACCTCCATGCCGAACTGCCGCGAGAAGCGCACATCACCCTCGACGATGTCGCGCATGTCCGTGACCCCGTGGCGCAGCTGCAGCGCGCGTTCGATGCCGAGACCGAACGCAAACCCGGTGTAGACGTCCGGGTCGATACCGCACGCCACGAGGACCTTGCGGTTGACCATCCCCGAGCCGCCGAGCTCGATCCACCCGGAGCCGCCGCAGGTGCGGCAGGAGGGGTCGTCGCCATGGCAGACGAAGCAGACGAAGTCGGTCTCCATGCTCGGCTCGGTGAAGGGGAAGTAGGACGCCCGGACCCTGGTGCGGGTCCCCTCGCCGAACATCACACGCACGAAGTGGTCGATGGCTCCTCGCAGATGCGCCATCGTCAGGCCCTTGTCGACCGCCAGGGCCTCGATCTGGTGGAAGACCGGGGTATGCGTCGCGTCCAGGTCGTCGGTCCGGAAGACCTTGCCGGGTGAGACGACGTAGATCGGGGGGGTGCGTTCGAGCATCGTGCGGATCTGCACCGGCGAGGTCTGGGTGCGCAGGACCAGGCCGCCGTCGGGAGGGTCGACGAAGAAGGTGTCCTGCATCTGTCGGGCGGGGTGGTCCTTGCCGAGGTTAAGCGCGTCGAAGTTCATCCACTCCGACTCGACCTCGGGACCCTCGACGACCTCCCACCCCATGCCGATGAACGCGTCCATGAGACGTTCGGACGTCAGCTCGAGCGGGTGCCGGGCCCCTCGAGGGCGACGGCCCACGGGCCGCGTGACGTCGACGGACTCCTCGACCAAGATGCGCTGGTCGCGGTCCTGTTCGAGCTCCTGCTTGCGGGCGGCGAGTGCACGGCCGAGTGCCGACTGCGCGGCACCGACCCGTTTGCCGGCCTCGGCCTTGGCGCTCGGCGGAAGCGCACCGATCTCACGCTTCGCCTGCGCCACCGCGCCTTTGACGACGTGGGCGAGGCGAGCCGTATTCAGCTCGTCGAGGCTGCCCGCTCGGGCGAACGCCGCCAGTGCCGCGACGACAGCCTCGTCGAGGTTCCTCGGGTCGAGGGCGGCCACCTCGACCGGGTCGTACTGGGTGTTGGGTCCGGACATCGCTGCCTGTCTGCTCTCTGTCTCCGGTCGGTCACGCGGACGGCGTCGACGGCTCGGGCTGCAGGAGAGCGCGGCGGTCGACGCCGGACGGCCCGAGTCTAGGTGGTGCCGGTCGGGCCGCGAACGGTCAGACCAGGTGCTCCGGGGCGCCCGAGGGCAACGTGAATCGGAAGTCCGCACCGCCCGACGGTCCACGCCCCACCGTGATCGTGCCGCCGTGGGCCTCGACGATGCCCCGCACGATATAGAGGCCGAGGCCGGTGCTGCCCCGGCGGGCGCCGTGCCAGAACCGGTTGAACACCAGCGGCAGATGGTCCTCCCGCACGCCCTCACCCTCGTCGGCCACCGAGATGAGGACTGCAGGCTCGCTTCCGCTGCGCGGCTTCGGTCCGGGGTCGGTGGTCATGATGTCCACAGTGATGGTCCCGTCGCCGTGCCGCACCCCGTTTTCGAGCAGGTTGGACAGCACCTGGTGTAGCCGGTCGGGATCGGCCCACACCTCGGGCAGAGCGTCGGCCACGCGGACGTCGAACCGGCCGCGCGCCTGACCGTTGCCACTCAGCCGGTCGACGTGGTGCATGACCACGTCGTGCAGTACGACCGGCTGCAGTCGTACGTCCAGCCGGCCGGCGTCCAGCCGGGACACGTCCAGCAGCTCGGTGATCAGCCGCGACACCCGGTCGGCGTCGGTCTCCATCGTCTCGATCATGAAGCGCTTCTGGTCGTCGGTGAACTTGTCCCATCCCCGCAGGAGAGTGGCGGAGAAGCCCTTGACCGAGGTGAGCGGCGAGCGCAGCTCGTGAGCGATGGTCGAGATCAGGGCGGCGTGGTCCTGCTCGGCCCGCTGTCGACTGGACGCGTCACGGATCGAGAGCAGAACTCGCCCGACGGGAGCTCGCCGCGCGGCGCGCAGGTACTTGGCGGTGATGAGCAGCTCCACACCCGAGTCGGTCCACAACAGCTTCTCGCGGTGTCCGGTGACGGTGTGGATGGTCGCCCACGGGTCGGCGTAGTCCCACCAGGAACGGCCCTCGCTGTCGTGCAGGGCCAGCGCCTCCCGGACGGGGCGACCGACCATCCCCCCCTGATCACGCGCCAACAGCGTTGTCGCGCGGCCGCTGACGAACCTGACGATCCGACGGCCGTCCACGACCACGAGCCCGTCCGGGAGTACGTCGGCCATAGCGGTGATCGAGGGCGGCGGGTTGGTCGGGTCCATCATCCCCACGGTCGGCGCCGCCGTGAGCCACGCTGCCCGTTGCTCCGCCATGGCCCCGATCATAGGAGGCCTCGGACAACGCTCAGGTCGACGACTGCTGGGCCGCCGCCGAGGCGTACAGGCAGACAGTGGCGGCCATCGCGAGGTTCAGTGACTCCGCGAGGCCGTAGATCGGCACTCGGACGGTCTCGTCGCAACGGGCGCGGTCGGCTTCGTCGAGGCCCCAGGCCTCGTTGCCCAGGACCCAGGCGTGGGGTGCGGCCAGGTCCACCTCACCCAAGAGGCGCTCGCCCGCACCGTCGGCCGCCAGCACCCGCAGCCCGGCATCGCGCAGGCCGACCACGGCTGCGTCGAGCGACACGCCCGTGACGACGGGCAGGTGGAAGGTCGACCCCGCGGCCGAGCGGACCACCTTGGGGCCGAAGACGTCGACACTGTTGTCCGTCACGACCACCGCGTCGGCGCCGGCGGCGTCCGCACCGCGCAGGACGGTGCCGGCGTTGCCGGGGTCGCGAACCTGGGCGAGGACGCAGACCAAGCGCGGACCGGCGGCGAGGACCCGCTCGAGGGTGGCTGTCGGCAGCGCACACACCGCCAGCAGACCCTGGGGCGTATCGGTGTCGGCCATCGCGGCCAGGACCTCGTCGCTGACGGACACGACCGCGACCCCGCGCTGCCGTGCCTCGGTGAGCAGCGCGGCGTAGCGGTTCGTCGCCGACGCCGTCACGTAGAGCTCGCGGACCAGGTCGGGGCGGTGGTGCACCGCCTCACGCACCGACTGGGGCCCTTCGGCGAGGAAGAGCCCCAGGCGGGTGCGGGCTGGGCGTCGGGCGAGCGAGCGGACTCGCTTCACCCGGTCCGAGGCTGGGCTGGTGGTCAGGCGGCGTTGCTCGTCGCCGGGACGTTGGCCCGGGCGAGCTCCACGAGGGCGGCGAACGCGACCTCGTCGTTGACGGCGAGGTCGGCGAGGATCTTGCGGTCCACCTCGACACCCGAGGCCTTCAGACCCTGGATGAACCGGTTGTAGGTCATGCCGTTGGCCCGGGCACCGGCGTTGATCCGCTGGATCCACAGCCGCCGAAAGTCGCCCTTGCGCGCGCGCCGGTCGCGATAGGCGTACCCGAGCGAATGGGTCACCTGCTCCTTGGCCTTGCGGTAGAGACGTGAGCGCTGCCCGCGGTAGCCGCTGGCGCGCTCGAGGGTCACCCGGCGCTTCTTCTGGGCGTTGGCCGCCCGTTTCACGCGTGCCACGTGAGTTCTCCTTGTGCTTCAGTGCGGTCGACTGCGCTCGTAGGAGGGCAGTCGGCGGCGGTTCAGTGGGTGACCGGGCTCAGCGGCCGAGGAGCTTCTTGACCTTCTTGGTGTCCGGTTTGGACAGCTCGAGGTCGCCCGAGATGGAGCGCATCTTCTTGCTGGACTTGTGCTCGAGCAGGTGGCGACCGCCGGCCTGCTCGCGCATGATCTTGCCCGTACCGGTGACGCGGAAGCGCTTCTTGGCTCCGCTGTGGGTCTTCATCTTCGGCATGGCTGCCGATCTCCTTTGTCGTGGTGGTCGTGCTGGGCCGTGCTGGGGTTGGGTGGATCTCAGGCGGAGGCGGCCGACGGGTTCTCGTCCGGCGTCTCGATCTGGTCCGGCTGTTCGACCTGGTCGACCTGGTCCGGCTGGTCGACCTGGTCGATGCCGAGCTCCGTGGTGTCTCCGGCCTCGCCGTCACCCTCGCTGTCACCCTCTCGGCGGCGGCGCTGCTCGGCTCGGGCTTCGGCCTTCTTGCGGGTGGGGCCGAGGACCATGATCATGTTGCGGCCGTCCTGCTTGGGGCTGGACTCGACGAAGGCGAGGTCGCCCACGTCACCGGCCAGGCGTTGCAGGAGTCGGTATCCGAGCTCAGGTCGCGACTGCTCACGACCACGGAACATGATCGTCACCTTGACTTTGTCGCCCGCTTTGAGGAACCGCTCGACGTGGCCCTTCTTGGTGCCGTAGTCGTGCGGGTCGATCTTCGGACGAAGCTTGATCTCCTTGATGACCGTGTTGACCTGGTTCTTGCGTGCTTCCCGGGCCTTGAGCGCCGCTTCGTACTTGAACTTGCCGAAGTCCATGAGCTTGGCGACCGGGGGGCGTGCCATCGGGGCCACTTCGACGAGGTCGAGGTCTGCCTCCGCGGCGAGACGCAAGGCGTCCTCGACGCGGACGATGCCGACCTGCTCGCCATTGGGGCCGACCAAGCGCACCTCCGGAACCCGGATGCGCTCGTTGATGCGAGGCTCGCTGATGGTGATGCTCCTTCGTGTCAGGAATGGTGGTGACCTCGAGCGATGCAGACGCGGGAACGACAAAGGCCCCCCGCCACCGTTCGGTGCGTGAGGAGCCTGTCCGTCCCGGTCCGTATGCGCGGCAGCTGGCTGTCGTGCACCACGGCCATGCATCGACCCGCCGAAGCGAACAGGATGCCTACCGTGTCGGACCGTGTACCCGGCGACCTCGAGGGTCGACGCGGGTGGAAGCCAGGCTTCTCTTGCACGACGGGGGACAGCAGGATGAACCGTTGACGACCCGTCTGGTCACTACCAGGGTAGCAGCGCTGGCCGGTGACGACCGAATCAGCACCGAAACCCAAGGGGTCAGGTGAGCCGGTCGGCGGCGACCACAGCGACGGGTCTGTCGACGAATCGGTCCCGCTCGGCGCCCGACGTGTCAGTCGTGTCAGTCGGGTCAGCGCGCCTGCCCCGCAGCCCCATCAGGCCCCCGCCGAGCACGGCCACCAGCAGGCCTATCCCACTCACCGCAAGGAACCCCACCTGCCACCCACCCGCGTCGATCGCGAAGCCCGCGATCGGCGCCCCGATGGCCATGCCCATGGTCATCGATGAACCGTGCCAGCCGATCGCCTCGCCACGGGCGCGTTCCGGGACCAGCCTGGTGAGGTGGTCGACCGTGGCCGTGATGGTCGGGGCGCAGAACAGGCCGGAGACAAACAGCAGGACGGCCGCCATCGGGAGGGTGGCCGCCAGCGCCACCGGAGCGGTGACGACGGCAAGACCTCCGAGTAGCCAGAACACCGGCACGGACTCGTGCCACGCCCCGTAGACCAGTCCACCCACGATGGAACCGGCGCCCCACAACGCCAGGACCCACCCGATGTGCTGCTGGGCGTTCATGGCCCTCAGGGTCGCCACGATCGCCACATCCGAGCCGGCGAGCACGACCGTGGTGGCCGCGGCGGCGGCCAGCACGGCCAGGACGGGCAGGCCGAACCAGGACGAGCGCGCCGGCGCGGCTGAGCTGATGCCGTCGGCGTCGAGGTCGACGTCGGCCCGGCGCAGCACCGGGTTGAGGACCGCCAGCACGATCCCGGCGAGGATGGAGAGCCACTCGAAGACGAAGATGGCCCAGCTCGTGTGCCACATGGTGGCCGCCCAGACCCCGAGGGCCGGGCCGGCCATGAAGGAGAACTCCGTTCCCACGGAGTCCAACGAGAGACCGGTGCGACGCTGCTCCTCGGGCACGGCAGCCAGCAGGACCTGTCTGAGCACCGAGAAGGTCGGCACGGCGAACAGCCCGGCGAGGGCCGCCAAGACCATGAGCAGCCAGTAGTCCACCCACGGGGCGACCGACCAGCAGACCGCCTGGACCACCAGCGACGGCACGACCACGCGGCGCAGGCCTTTGCGGTCGAGAAGCCGACCGCGCCACGGGCTCGAGACGGCGAGCGCGACGGTGGCGGCCGCCGTGAGCAGCCCGGCGGCCCCGTAGGAGCGGTGCAGGGCGCCGACGACATGCAGGGTGAGGATGATGCCCCCGGCGAAGAGCGGGACGCGGATGAAGAACCCGAGCAGCAGGGCGTTGCGTGCGGCCGGGATGGCGAGCACGGGACGGTAGACGGACAGCTGCACGACGGACACGACCGACAGCGTCCCACCCCAGGACGACAGTGGTCATCCCGGTTTCCCCGGCCCTCCGAGGCCACCGCGGCACCCGTTCCCTTGACTCATTCCAGAGAAGGTGGAACGGTGTGAGGGATGACGACGGAGACCACAGCAAGCGTGCAGACCCGACTCCGGTCTGCGGGACTACGGGTGACCGGGCCTCGCGTCGCCGTGCTCCACGAGCTCGACTCCCTGCCGCACGCCGACGTCGACTCAATCGCCGG
>NZ_JBDTKA010000090.1:0-3622 GCF_039935575.1 Lapillicoccus sp. | reverse complement strand
CCGGGTGTGATGACGTTGAGCTCGTCCCAGGTGTTCTGCCCGAACTCGCTCGCCCACATCCGTCCCGAGGCGTCCCACGCGATGCCCTGGACGTTGCGGTGGCCGTAGGACCACACCGGCGACCCAGCGAACGGGTTGCCCGGCGCAGGCTGACCCTGGGCCGTCACCCGCAGGATCTTGCCGCCGAGACTGCCCAGGTCCTGGGCGCGTGACGTCGTGGCGGCATCTCCCGTCGTGACGTAGAGGAACCCGTCGGGTCCGAACGCCAGGCGTCCGCCGTTGTGGTTCGACGCCTTGGGTATGCCGGTGAGCACCGTCGTGGGCTGGCCCAGACCGTCGCCCTGGAGAGGGATGGAGAGCACTCGGTTGTCGTCGGCGGCGGTGAGGTAGGCGTAGAGAACGGGGGTGGCGGCGTACGTTGCGGGGTCGATGGCGATCCCGAGCAGGCCACCTTCGCCGGCGGCGACGACGTCAGGGACTCGGCCGATCTCACGGGTCTGGCCGTTCAGGCCGATCCGCTTGACCAGCGCCGACTCCCGTTCGCTGACGAGCACGTCTCCCGTGGGCAGCACCGCGGTGGACCAGGGCACGTTCAGGCCAGTGGCCACGTCCGACGGCGCGTCCAGAGACTGCCGCCCACCGGACGAACCAACGCTGCCCGGCGAGGCACTGGTAGTCCCCCCGGGAGGGGACGAGCAGGCGGTGAGGCCAGTCAGGGCGACGACCGTCACTGCGGAGACGGCGATGCGACGTAGTGGACTGGTCGAAGGGCGGGTGCGAACCGGCATACCCCATCCTCCTCGACAGCAAGGCGGGTCGCTAGCGTGACCGCATGCCGCTCGTCTCTGTGCCGGACGCGTCCTGGGTCGCCGAAGTCGGGGAGGTAGCCGGCGTCGAGCTGGTCCCGTGGGACCTGCACGAGGCGCACGAGCGGGCCCGCGAGCTCGTGATCGTCGTCCCGCCCTATCTCGACCCCCGCCAGCGGCTCGACCTGTTGGTGGGCCTTCCGGAGCTGCGGGTCGTGCAGCTGCTGACCGCGGGCTACGAGCAGGCCCTGCCGCAGGTCCCAGCCGGTGTGCAGCTGTGCAACGCCGGCGGCGTCCACGACGCGTCGACCTCGGAGCTCACGCTCGCACTCATCCTCGCGTCACTGCGCGGTATCCCGGAGTTCGTTGCAGCCCAGCAGGACTCGCGATGGCTCCCGACCCGGTTGTGGGAGGCGCTCGCGGACCGGCGGGTCATGGTGGTCGGCTACGGCCAGGTCGGACGAGCAGTCGTGCGACGACTGCTCCCGTTCGAGGTGCAGGTTACGGCGGTCGCCAGCCGTGCTCGCGCGGGAGACGACCTCGTCGACGAGGTCCACGGGATCGAGGAGCTCGCGGCCCTGCTGCCGGTCCAGGACGTCGTGGTCCTCATCGTGCCGCTGTCGGACTCCACGACCGGACTCGTCGACGCGCAGTTCCTCGCCGCCATGAAGGACGGGGCACTCGTAGTCAACGTCGCTCGGGGGAAGGTGGTCGATACCCAGGCGCTTCTCGCGGAGACCTCTTCCGGCCGCCTGCGGGCCGCGCTCGATGTGACGGACCCCGAGCCGTTGCCCGCCGACCACTCGCTCTGGACGTCGCCCGGTGTACTCATCTCACCCCACGTCGGTGGGGCGAGCACCGCGTTCCGGCCGCGCGCGGTCAAGCTGGTCAGGGCGCAGCTGCAGGCGTATGCCTGGGGGTCGGCGCTCGCCAACGTCGTCGCCACCGGCTGACATCGGCCGCCCTCGAGACAAGCCGACTGACCCGCCTCCTGACGGACCGGAGCCGACTCGTCGACCGTCAGCCGGTCCACTCACCCGTGAGCCAGGCGCGGTCCAGGACCTCTCTGTATGCCGTCAGGTCCAGCCCCTGCTCGACCAGCCACGCGTCGTCGGCGTACGTATGGGCATACCGTTCGCCGTGGTCGCAGACGAGCGTGACGATGCTGCCGTGGGTCCCCGAGGCGCGCATCTCGCACGCGATCCGCAGCGCGCCGTAGAGGTTGGTTCCGGTGGAGGCGCCGGCGCGCATACCGGTGCGGTCGTGCAGGAACCGCATAGCCGCGACGGACGCCGCGTCGGGCACCCCGAGCATCCGGTCGACGACACGGGGCAGGAAGCTGGGTTCGGCTCTGGGGCGACCGATTCCCTCGATCCGCGAACCTCGGCTGCCCGCGGTCGAACGCCCCTGGTATGCCGGCAGGAATGCCGAGTTCTCGGGGTCGACCACGGCTACCCGGGTGGGCGCGCCGCGGAACCGCACGTAGCGCCCGAAGGTTGCACTCGTCCCGCCGGTCCCGGCTCCGACGACGATCCAGGCGGGGATCGGGTGTGGCTCCAAGGACATCTGCTCGAAGACCGACTCGGCGATCGTGTTGTTGCCGCGCCAGTCCGTTGCCCGCTCTGCATAGGTGAACTGGTCGAGGTAGTGCCCCTCGCACTCGTCGGCCAGCCGTCGCGCCACGTCGTAGACCTCACCGGCGTCGGCGACGAGATGGCAGCGTCCGCCCTCGCGCTCGACCATCGCGACCTTCTCCGGGCTCGTCGTCCGCGACATGACCGCAACGAACGGCAGGCCGAGCATCCTGGCGAAGTACGCCTCCGAGACGGCAGTCGACCCGCTGGACGCCTCGATGACCGTGGTCCCCGGGCCGATCTCACCGTTGCAGATGGCGTAGAGGAACAGCGACCTGGCGAGGCGGTGCTTGAGGCTGCCCGTCGGGTGGGTCGACTCGTCCTTGAGGTAGAGCTCGACCCCGCTGACGTCCCAGCCGTCGGGCAATGCGACGCGGTGGAGGTGGGTGTCCGCCGTCCGGTTGGTGTCGGCCATGATCCGCCCCACCGACTCGTCGACCCACGCGCGCCACTCGGTGCTCGTGCAGCGGCCGGAGCTGACGTCGATGATCGGCTGCACGCTCTCCACCAGGCCGAGAGTAGACGGATCGAGGTGTATGTCGGTGGTGCCCTCCGCCTCATCAGGGGCATGCTCAGGCCATGAGCAGAGTCCTTGACGACCGCACCCTCGTGCTGGTGCGGCACGCGAAGACCGAGCAGATCCCCCGCGGCGGGCGGTTGTCCGACCATGACCGGGAGCTGACCGAGCGCGGACGGGCGGACGCTCAGGCTGTCGGAAAGTGGCTGCGGGACAGCGGGATCGTTGCCGACCTCGTCGTCTGCTCGACCTCTGTGCGCACCCGCCAGACGTGGGAGCAGGCGGTCAGGGGAGGGGCGCAAGCGGAGTTCGTGGAGTACCGCAGAGCGGTCTACCAGGGCGGGACGCCCGGGGTGCTGGAGACGGTTCGTGAGGAGGGCGGGGACATGCGGACCCTCGTGGTCGTCGGTCACTCACCCACCGTGCCCGACCTCGCGGGTGGGCTCAGCGACGGGAGGGGCTCCGCCGACGCGCATGCGGCGATGGGGAACGGGTTCCCGACGGCTGGGCTTGCGGTGCTGCGGTACGACGGCGAATAGCCGGAGCTGGGGATGGGGACGGCGAGCCTCGAACGCTTCCACGTCTGCCGCGGGTGACGCCGGATGCGTGGGCGGCGACAGCGGCGATGAGATCGCCGGCAGCCACGATCAGCGTTGGACGAGGTT
>NZ_JBDTKA010000089.1:0-34105 GCF_039935575.1 Lapillicoccus sp. | reverse complement strand
GCCGACGCCGCGATCAAGGCACCGAGAATCGCTGCTACAGAACCGTGTTCGGACAACATCGCGCTGACGATGACGGCGAGCGCATAGGTCGAGCCGACGGACAGGTCGATGCCGCCACTGATGATGACGAAGGTCATCCCGGCGGCAATGATCGCGATGAACGACGCGGCCAGCGCGACGTTGCGGAAGTTGTCGACCGACCCGAAGGTCGGCACCGTGACCACGCCCAGAACGATGACCACCACGAGGGCGACGACCGCGGCGTTGCGCGAGAGCAACGAGGTGACCGCGCGACCCCGGGTGATGGCGGCGGCGCGCCCTCCCTGCTCGGCCGCGACGCCGACGACCTCCGGTGGTTCCGAGACGGCCGCAGAGTCCTCGCGGGACACTCCGCTCACCGTGTCCTCCTGGAGGCGCGCTGACTGTAGACCGCGAGGACAATGATGACGGCCTCGACGATGCGTGCGCCGGAGTCGGGCACGTTGTGCGAGACCAGCGTGGTCTCGAGCAGCTGGATGAAGATTGCCCCCGCGACCGTGCCGACGATGCGGACCTGGCCACCGTTGAGGGCGGTCCCACCGACCACCACGGCGGTGATGGCGCTGAGTTCGATCAACAGCCCGATATACGAGGGGTCGCTGGCTCGCAGACGAGCCGTCGCAATAACGCCGGCGATCGCCGCGAGGGTGCCCGAAAGCGCGTACACAGCAATAAGAGTGCGCCGCACGGGAAGTCCGGCCAGCACGCTGGCGCGTCGGTTGCCACCGATGGCGAGCAGCCGGTACCCGAAGCCCGTCCGCCGCATCACGACAGCGATGATCACGGCGAGCAGCAGGGCGACCCACATGATGTAAGGGATGCCGAACAGCTTCCCGAGGCGCACCGTCTGGAAAAACGGGACGAACAGCTCGATGAGGGCGCCGCCGGTGATGACGAGCGCGATGCCGCGACCGGCGACGAGCAGGCCCAGGGTCGCCACGATCGGCTGGACCTCGGCGACAGCCACCACCAGCCCGTTGAAGACTCCGACGAGCAGGCCCACGAGGATCGCAGCCACGATCGCGACCGCGATCGGCTGCCCGAACCCGTTCCCCCCGACCACGACGAACTTGGCCAGGACAGCGCTGGCGATCGCCATGGTCGCGCCGACGGACAGGTCGACGCCTCCGGTGCCGATGACCAGCGCCATGCCGAGGGACACGATGATCACGGGCGGCAGCTGTGCGAACAGCAGCTGAATGGTGTCGAGGGTGAGGAAGTTGGCGGTCGCGGCCGCGTTGTAGAGCACCAGCAGGATGAGCGCGAAGTAGACGCCCCGCTCACTCAGCCACGCGCCCCAGGAGTCGGAGACCCCCAGGCGCTCCTTCCACCCGCCGCCCTTCTTCGCGGGGGCCGCCGGCCTGGCGCTGTCGGCGTTGGTGTCGGTGTCCGTCGAGGCGCTCAAAACACGTCCTCCGCGACGGCGGTGGCCGTCTGTTCCGCCGCGGCGTCCGCGATCATGTCCATGATGCTGTCCTCGGTGATCTCGTCTCCGAACAGGGACCCGAGCTGGGCGCCGTCGCGCAGGACTACGACAGTGTCCGAACCCTCGACCACCTCCTCGAGCTCCGAGGAGATCAGCACGACAGCCATACCCTTCTCGGCGAGCTCGGCGATCAGGCCCTGGACCTCGGCCTTGGCCCCGACGTCGATGCCGCGCGTCGGCTCGTCGAGCAGGAGCACACGCGGGTTGAGGCAGAGCAGCCGGGCGAGCAGCACCTTCTGCTGGTTCCCGCCCGAGAGCTGGCCGACGCGCTGTCCCGGTCCGTATGCCTTGATGTGCAACCGGTCGATGAAGACCTTGACGATGTCCTCCAGCTTGACCCGGTTGACCAAGCCGCTGCGGGTGAGCTGGGGCAGCGCCGCCAGCCCGATGTTGTCCCTGATCGACAGCTCAGGGATGATCCCCTCCGCCTTGCGGTCCTCCGGCAGGTAGGCGATCCCCTTGCGGATTCGTGACGCCGGCGTCTGCCGGCGCAGCGGCTCGCCGTCTACCTCGATGTCGCCGGAGTCGAGCGGCATCGCCCCGAAGACCGCCTTGGCCGTCTCGCTGCGTCCAGACCCCAGCAGCCCTGCCAGCCCTACCACCTCGCCGGGCCGCACGACGACCGACACGTCGTCGAGGACGAGTCGGCGGCTGAGGTTGGTGGCGCGCAGTACCGGTTCGGCGTCGGTGACTGGAGGGCGGCCTGACAACCGGGTGAGCTTGCCCTCGTCGAGCTCCGCCACGTCACGCCCGAGCATCCGGGAGATGAGCTCGCGCCGGTTCGTGGCGCTTGTCGGGCCGGTCCATACCAGGCGACCGTCCCGCAGCACCGTGATCGTGTCGCACGCCCGGAACACCTCGTCGAGCTTGTGCGACACATAGACCACGGCCACGTCGGCCTCCTTGAGCAGTGTGACCACAGAGAGGAGCCGTTGTACCTCACGCGGCTCCAGCGAGGAGGTGGGCTCGTCCATGATCACGACGCGAGCCTCGGTGGAGACGGCCCGGGCGATAGCCACCATCTGCTGGATCCCCAGGCCCAGCTCACCCAACGGACGCCGCACGTCAGCAAAGATGCCGAGGCGCTCGAGGCCCTCCTGGGCCTCCCGGTTCATCCGCCGCAAGTCCAATGACCCGAACCTCGTTGGCTCACGGCCCAGGAAGAAGTTGCGGGCCACGGACAGCTGCGGCGCCAGGTGGACCTCCTGATAGATCGTCGCGATCCCCGCCTGCTGGGCCGCCCGCGGCGAGCTGAACGTCGTCTCCGCGTCCTGGTAGGTCACCGTGCCGCTGTCGGCCTGGTAGACGCCGGTGATGAGCTTGATCAGCGTGGATTTGCCGGCGCCGTTCTCCCCCACCAGGGCGTGCACGGATCCGGGAGACAGGTCGAGGGACACGTCGTCCAACGCGATGACCCCGGCAAACCTCTTGCCGAGCCCGTCCACCGACAGGACGGGGGGCCGCCCGGCGGTGGAGACTACGTCGCCGACGGTGGTCCCTGGCATCTGCGTCATGGGTATGTAGTTCCTTCGAATGAGCACGTGAGCACGTGAGCACGGACCGGGCCTAGGGACAGACGGTAGGCCCGGCCGGCACGCGGTCAGTAGGCGGCGCCGGAGGAGATTGCCTGGGCCGCGTTGCTCTTGTCGTACTGGTTGTCGGTCGTGATGGTCACCGCGGGAGCGCCATCGCCGTTCACGTAGGCGTCGAGGGCGGCCTGCGCGGACGGGCCGTAGGCGGGGTTTGACTCGATGACGGCGTCGAAGTTGCCGTCGACGATCGCCTGGACGGCGCCCTTCGTGCCGTCGATGGACACGATGTGCACCTTGTCGGTGCCTGACTTCCCCGCGTCGTCGAGTGCGGCGAGGGCGCCGAGACCCATCTCGTCGTTCTCCGCGTAAATTGCGTTGACCTCGGGGTGGGCCCGCAGAAGCGTCTCGGTGACGCTCTTGCCCTTCTCCCGGGTGAAGTCGCCGGTCTGCTGGAAGATCACCTCGAGCCCGGTGGCGTTCTTCGCCTTGAGCTCGTCGAGGAACCCCGCGGTGCGGTCGTCGGTGACGTTGACGCCCGAGGCGCCGAGGAGGATGGCAAGCTTGGCCTGGCCACCAGTCGCCTTGATCATCGCGTCGGCCGCCCGGCGGCCCTGCTGAACGAAGTCCGAACCCAACTGGGGGCCGACGCTCTGGCAGCCGGTGACGCCGGTGATGTTGCGGTCCACGGGGATCATGGCGACCTTCTTCTGCTTCGCGTAGGAGATGGCGTCGCCGAGGCCGGTGGAGTTGATCGGGGAGAAGATGATCGCTTTCGCTCCCTTGTCGATCACGCCCTTGATGTCGCTGTTCTCCTGCTGGACGTTGGACTGCGCGTTGGTGGTGAGCAGCTTCCAACCGTTCTTGGCAGCCGTGTCGACCTGAGACTTCGTCGAGGCGATCCGGAACGGGTTGGCCTCCTTCTCCGACTGGGCCCACCCGATGGTGTCGGTCTTGAAGTCGATCTTGCCGATCCCCAGGTCGGAACCCTTGCAGACCGGCCCGTACTGTGCCTCCACGCCGTTGGGCTTGGCCGTGGTCAGCAGGGTGGTCCCGCCCGCTGCGGTGATGGCAGCCGGGACGCCGTTGGTGTCGCTCCCCAGTGTCTGGGACGCGGAGGACGTGGCCGAGCCCGACGAGGTGGGGGACGGCGACCCGCCCCCGGAGGCTCCGGTGGTCGTTCCGGTGCTGCAGCCGGCGAGCGCAGCCACAGCAGCAGCAGCGGTGAGGTAGACGGTGGTGGTGCGACGAACGCTCATGACAGCGGTTTCCCTTGCCTTGGTGGGTCGACAGCCTCGGCAAAGCGCCGATGCCGGGTGCTCGAACGATCCTGGAGCCCGCTCGGGACGAACTCAGTTAGCGGTAACATGTCCCGTTGAGGTTCAGGTTGTCAAGCGTTTCGACCAAACACGCTGGAAACGTGACCGGCTCGCGTTCACACGGTAACCTTCGCCGCATTCCCTCACCTTGACACCCGCCTGGGATCGCCTATTCGTTCCATGAGGGGTGCGTCATCGGCGCCTCATGTTCGCGATAACACGCCGGGGCCGTGTCCCCATCGACCAGACGGCGCTGCACCCGCACGTCAACGGGCGGGAAGCCCACCGAAAGGACGGCCATGAGTACGACGAACACCCGCAAGCACGAGGTCTGGTTCCTCACGGGGAGCCAGGGCCTCTACGGCCAAGACACGCTGGACCAGGTGGCCGACCAGTCCCGCGAGCTGGCTGGTGTCATCGACGACGACCCCGGCATGCCGGTGGGAGTGGTCTGGAAGCCCGTCCTCACCGACTCGACCGGCATCCGCGCGGTGATGATGGCCGCGAACGCCGACCCGGCGTGCGTCGGAGTCATCGCCTGGATGCACACGTTCTCGCCGGCCAAGATGTGGATCGGCGGACTGGATGCTCTCCGAAAGCCATTGTTGCACCTGCATACCCAGTCGCACCGCTCGATTCCCTGGGCGACGATCGACATGAACTTCATGAACCTCAACCAGGCCGCGCACGGCGACCGGGAGTTCGGCTACGTCCAGACCCGGCTCGGGGTCGCCCGAACCACCGTCGCCGGTCACGTCTCGGAACCCCGCACCGTCGAGCGGGTCGCCGAGTGGGCCCGCGCCGCCCAGGGAGTCGCGGCGATGCGCTCCTTGCGACTGGCCAGGTTCGGCGACAACATGCGCGACGTCGCCGTGACCGAGGGGGACAAGGTCGAGGCGGAGCTGCACTTTGGGGTCTCCGTCAACACTTACGCGGTCAACGACCTCGTGGCCGTGGTCGACGCGGTGGACGAGACGCAGGTCGACGCGCTCGTCGCCGAGTACGACGACACCTTCGACGTCGCACCCGAGCTGCGACCGGACGGCCCCCGTCGCGAGTCGCTGCGTGACGGGGCACGCATCGAGGCGGGATTGCGAATGTTCCTGGTGGACGGGGGTTTCGGGGCGTTCACCACCAACTTTGAGGACCTGGGGGGGCTTCGCCAGCTGCCCGGTCTGGCTGTCCAGCGACTGATGGCCGACGGCTACGGGTTCGGCGGGGAGGGGGACTGGAAGACCTCGATCCTCGTTCACACTTTCAAAGCAGCCGCCGTCGGAAGTCCTGGCGGGACGTCCTTCATGGAGGACTACACCTACCACTTCGGCCCCGGCCCGCAACGCATCCTCGGCTCGCACATGCTCGAGGTCTGCCCGACGATCACCGAGTCGACGCCCACGCTGGAGATCCACCCTCTCGGCATCGGCGGTCGCGAGGATCCAGTCCGGCTCAAGTTCTCGGCGGCATCGGGTCCCGGTGTCGTGGTGGGGATCTGTGATCTCGGAGACCGGTTTCGATTGGTGGGCAACGAGATCAAGGTCGTGCCACCGGACGAGGCCCTGACGGCCCTGCCCGTCGCGAGCGCGGTCTGGGAGCCGGCGCCTGACCTCGCCACATCGGCCGAGTGCTGGCTGACCGCTGGTGGCCCGCACCACACAGTGCTGACCACCGCGTTGTCCGTCTCCGTCGTCGAGCAGATGGCCGACATGACGCGCACCGAGCTCGCGCTCATCGGGCCCGCGACGTCCACGCGCGCGTTCCAGCAGGAGCTGCGGTGGAACAGCGCGTACCACCGCCTCGCAGCAGGGCTGTGACTACGACAGCTACGTCCATCACCACCGTCGAGGAACGGCTCGAGGACGGGCGCAGCGATGCGCACCATGTCCTCGACTCGGGCGACGGCGGCATCGTGCTGACGGTTGCCGAGCTGGGGGCGGCGGTCCGGTCGCTGGCAGTCCTGGACTCGACGGGGCGCACGCACAACGTCGTCCTTGGCTACCGGCATGTGCAGGACGCGCTGCACGGGACGGCATACCTGGGCAGCACCGTAGGCCGGTCTGCGAACCGGCTCGCCGGCGGCACGTTCGGGATCGACGGTGCGTGGTTCGACGTGCCGCGGAACGAGGGGACAGACGCCCTCCACGGTGGACCCGACGGGTTTGACCGATGTCTGTGGCGACCATCGAGTCGAACCCCGTCGAGTCTGACCCTCTCGTTGACCAGCCCGCACGACGACCAGGGGTTTCCCGGACGGCTTGTCGTCGACGTGACCTATGCCGTTATGGGATATCGAGTTTCGATTGCCTATCGGGCGTCCACGGGTGCTCCGACGGTGGTCAACGTCACGAACCACAGCTACTTCAACCTCGACGGCGAGCAGGCGTCCACGATCGACGGTCATCGGCTGCTCGTCGACGCCGACCACGTTCTTCCCGTGACGCCCCATCTCGTGCCGACCGGTGAGCTGCGGAACGTCACCGGGAGTCCTTTTCGACCTACGGGAGCCGACGCTGCTCGGACCCCGCGTGCGTCAGAACGACCCCCAGCTCGTCCTGACGGGGGGATCGACCACTGCCTCGTCCTGCGCGCCGAAGGGATGCGTCGACACGCAGTGCTACGTGCAGCGGAGTCCGGGATCCTCCTGACTATCCTCAGCGCCCAGCCAGGGATCCAGGTGTACTCGGGCAACTTCTTCGATGGGTCGGTGCTGGGCACGAGTGGTCACCGTTACCGGCAAGGGGCGGGGATCGCCCTGAAGACCCAGCACTTCCCGACTCGCCGCATCACCCCGTCTTTCCATCGACGGTGTTGCGCCCCGGTTCGGACTTCGTATCGGAGACGGTCTGGGACTTCACGGTCGAGCCGGCGTCGCCCGCTTCGGTTCAGCCCGACTCAGGACCGCCCAACGGGCGCCGCTGAGCTGTCGCGGACGACGAGGGCCGGAGCGACGTTCTCGACAAGCGCACGGTCGACGGTCTCGCCCGACAGCATGGCCGTCAGCAGCTCCACCCCTCGTCGTCCCATCTCGTCGAAGTCCTGTCGCACGGTCGTCAGCGCGGGTGAGAAGTAGCCCGACTCGGGGATGTCGTCGAAGCCGACCACGCTGACCGGGTGGGGCACCGTCATCCCTCGTTCGAACATTGCGTGCATGAAGCCCAGCGCCATGTGGTCGTTCCCCGCGAAGACAGCCGTCACTCCCTTGGTGTCGTCGAGGATCGTCTGCGCCGCGGCATAGCCCGAGGCGGCCGACCAGTCACCGCGCAGCAGGCGCGGTGCGGCGACGCCCCGGTCGGACAGGGCGTCGCGCCATCCCTCGATGCGCTCGCGGCTCTCGAACCAGTCGTCGGGTCCGGCGATGTGCCAGACGGAGTGATGCCCGAGATCGAGCAGGTGCTCGGCGGCCAGCCTGGCGCCGCTCCACTGGTCGACCCGGACGAGGGGGGCCGCTCCTCGGTGCCCGGCCTCGACGCTCACCAACGGCAGCGAGCCGTCCAGCTCGTCGATGGCGTTGGCGGTGGTGATCTGCGGCGTGACCGTGATGACGCCGTCCACGGCCCGTTCCGCGAGCGAGCTCAGCGCCGCCGTGAGCGACCGCCGGTCGGGGCGGGGCAGCGTGACGATGCTGACGCCGTATCCCCGTTCGCGGGCGGCCCGTTCGATCCCCAACAGCGACGCGCCAGGTCCATAGAGGCTGGTGTCGAACGTGATCACGCCGATGGTCCGTGAGCGGCCGCTGACGAGCCCACGGGCCAGCGAGTTCGGCGTATAATTGAGGCGACGCATGGCCTCCTGCACCCGCACCTTGGTGTCGGGGGCGACGCTGGGGTTGTCGTTGAGCACCCGCGACACCGTCATGACCGATACCTGGGCGAGGCGGGCGACGTCCGTCATCGTCGTCGGTCGTTGACCTGATGGCCCGGCTCTCATCGGTCCCCTAACAGCTGCGCTGATGACGAAGTGTGCTGTGCATAGAACAGCGGAAGTGAGAAGGTCAAACATCAGACAGAATGGCCGACCAGCACTGTCACATAGCTTAATTGAGACGCGTAGGGCTACGGCCTGTGAACGTTAGCAGGCCGCAGCCGTCAAGGGCCTCACCCGGTCGGACCGAAACGCTCCACACGCACCCGCACTGCGTCGACGTCGAGCCACATCAGGGCCCGGCTGGCCGTCTCGGCAAATCCGGCCGACCCGCATACGAAGACGGTCTGTCCGTCCTCGAGCAACGGCGCCAGATCGGCAGCGCCGATCCGGCTCGGGAGGCGACCCGAGCCGGACCGTTCGCGGGTCAGCAGCACCGTTCCGTATGCCTCGAGCTCGTCACGGAAGGGCAGCTCGGCGACGGTGCGCGCCGAGACGACGAGGCGAAGCAGGTCGATACGACCGAGGTCGATGGCCTGCCGGAGCATCGCGACCAGCGGAACCACCCCGGACCCACCGGCCATCCCGAGGGCCGGACCATCGCCCCGCCACACGAACCAGCCCCCGATCGGGCCGCGCACCTCGAACGTGTTACCCGGTCGGGCCACCTCGGTGAGCACCGGGTCCACAACCCTCACGGCGCTCGCGATGTTCGGCGGCCCGCTCGTCAACCTCCTCGGGTCGGCGACGATCCTCGGCGCCTCGGACTCGATGGGAGCGCGGCAAGCCACCCTCGTGATACCCGCGGCATATGCCGCCGCCTGCCTGTTTCAGCGGTCCCTGGGCTGCCGTGGGGTGCTCGGTTCGCGATGCGGTGCCGTTCCTCGCCGGGTCGGCCACGAGCGGTTCGACGATGCGGCTGCTGCACGACATCGTCCCGACCGACGGCTTCGTGCTCGGCCGGGCCACCCTGAACTTCGTGCTCGGCCGGGCCACCCTTAACCTTGCCGTCGGCGTCATGCAGGTGGCCGGATACGGGCTCGGCGGCATGTTGCTGGTGTGGTTCTCCCCGTCAGCGCTGTTCCTCATCGCCTCCGCCGCCGCCGCGCTCACCGTCGTGATCATCAGGTTCGGCATCTGTGAGCGACCAGGGAACCAGTCGACCGACAACCTGGTGCGGCGCACGCATACCGTCAACAGGACCCTGCTGGGGTCGCCGGTCACCCGGCCGCTGTACCTCGCCATATGGGTGCCGAACGGGCTCATCGTTGGGTGCGAAGCCCTCTTCGTGCCGTTCGGTGGGCAGACCAGCTCGGGGCTGCTCTTCGCCGCTGCGGCGGCGGGGATGCTGCTCGGCGACGTCCTGATGGGCCGGGTGGTCCCGCCAGAGCATCGGGACCGGCTCATCGAGCCGCTGCGGCTGCTGCTGGCCGTGCCCTACCTCGCGTTCCTCTTCTCGCCTGGATTCCCGTTGCCATGGCGCTCGCCTTCGTTGCGTCCGTGGGGTACTCGGCCTCGCTGCCCCTGCAGGAGCGTCTCGTCGGCGGCACCGACGCGTCGGTGCGGGGGCAGGTGTTCGGCCTCTACTCGACAGGACTGATGGCCGGCCAGGCAGTGGGCGCCGCCATCACCGGCCTCGTCGCGATCTGGCTGACTCCGGCCCATACGATGTCCGCCTTGGCCGTCGCGTCGGTCGCCGTGAGCTCCCCACCGCGCCGACCGAACTCACGTTCTGCCTGCTTTTCGGGCTGACGCACCGCCTAGAACCGGGAACGACGTGAGTTCGGTCGGAGAAGGCGTGAGTTCGGTCGGAGAAGGCGCCAGCGAGTCCCACCACAGTCCGCCCGGAATTTCCGACAGGCGCAGGAGTCAGGCGTCGGCCACCCCGCCCCGCACCTCGGCGAGGCGGCCGACCAGGAAGGCCCGCTCGACGTCGTTGTCGGTGAGCGCAACCGCCTCCTCGTATGCCTGCACGGCCTCCGAGCGCCGGCCGAGACGGCGCAGCAGGTCGGCCCGGGCCGCGCTGAGATAGCCGTAGGCCACCAGCGCCGGCTCGCGCTGCAACGGCTGCATCGCGTCCAGACCAGCCTGGGGGCCGTCACGGAAACCTAGTGCGGCGGCCCTGTTCAGCTCGACGACCGGCGATGGCCACAGGGCCCGCAGGACGTCGTAGAGAGCGACGATCTCGGCCCAGTCGGTGTCCACCCAGGTCGCCGCTTCGGCATGGACGGCGGCGATCGCGGCCTGGACGGTGAACCGGTCCGGGGCCGAACGCCTACCGGTCCCGGTCAGGAGCGCGACCCCTTCGTCGACCATCGCCCGGTCCCAGCGCGTGCGGTCCTGGTCCGGCAGGAGCACCAGCGTTCCGTCCTGACCCACCCGAGTCGCCCGGCGAGCGTCGACGAGCAGCATCAGGGCGAGCAGTCCCGTGACGCGGTCGTCGTCAGGGAGCAGACCGTGGAGCAGCCGTCCGAGGTCGAGGGCCCGGCCGACCAGCGCTGTCCTGGTCAGGTTCTCACCGAAGGGCGCGGTGTGTCCGGTCGTGAACACCAGGTGGACGACGTCGAGCACCGCCTCCACCCGCTCGCCGAGGTCCGCAGGTTCGGGCACCCGGAACGGGACCCTCGCCGCCACGATCTTCTTCTTGGCTCTGGTGATTCGGGCTGCCATAGTGGCCGGCTGGACGAGAAAGGCATGCGCCACCTCGTCGGTCGTCAGACCGCAGACCAGCCGCAGGGTCAAGGCGACCTGGGCGTCGCCGGACAGCGCCGGGTGACAGCAGACGAAGACCAGCCGTAGCCGGTCGTCGTCGATCGCACCGTGCTCGACCAGGCCGAGATGGTGCTCCGGCCCTGGCTCGTGCTCGTCGGTGACGAGCCTGGGAAGGGTGCGACGCCAGGCCGACTGACGACGCAGGACGTCACGCGCCCGGTTCGCCGCCACGGTCGTCAGCCAGGCGCCCGGCCGGTCCGGGATGCCGTCGCGCGGCCAGACCGTGAGGGCCGTGGCATAAGCGTCCTGGGCGCATTCCTCAGCGAGGTCGAGGTCGCGTGTGACCCGCACGGTCGCGCCGAGCACCCGTGCCCACTCGCGGCGGTGCGCCTGTGCAACCACATCGGCGACCTCGGCCATCGCGGCGCCCTGGGGGCTCAGCGCCGCCCCACGAGCGGGCGGATCTCGACGGCGGCGTGGCCTTCGCGCGTCTCGGGGAGCAGGCGGGCGAGGGTGATCGCGGCGTCGAGGTCGGGGGCCTCGATCTCGTAGTACCCCCCCAATGCCTCCTTGGTCTCCAGGAAAGGCCCGTCCGTCGGTGTGGTCCGCCCCGACGTCACCCCGCGCAACGTGGTGGCCGTCGAGGCTGCCTCCAGCTCCCCGCCGCCGAGCAACCCCTCGCCGGCGGCCGCGCGAAACGCCCGGTGCCCGTCCCCGAGTGCCTGTTCCTGCTCCGCCGTCCTGGCGTCCCACTGCGCCTCGTCTCCGTAGATGAGAATCAGGTACTTCGCCATGCTCGGCCACCTCCAGTCAAGTCGTCTGATGTCACTCCGCCAGGAGTCCCGGCTACTCCTACGACGAACGATCCGGTGCCGGATCGACGTCTCGACCGGAGGCGATGCCTCAGTCAGCCGAGGACGCCGTCGCGAGGCGTTGCCAGGTGTCCACGACGGTGTCGGGGTTGAGGGACATCGTGTCGATGCCGCGTTGCATGAGCCACTCGGCGAGGTCGGGATGGTCGGAGGGGCCTTGCCCGCAGATGCCGATGTACTTGCCGGCCTTCTTGCAGGCGTCGATCGCAGCGCCGAGCATGAACAGGACGGCGGGGTCGCGTTCGTCGAACGCGGCGGCGACCAGGGCGGAGTCACGGTCCAGCCCGAGGGTCAGCTGGGTCATGTCGTTGGAGCCGATCGAGAACCCGTCGAAATGCTCGAGGAACTGCTCGGCGATCACGGCGTTGGACGGCAGCTCGCACATCATCACGACCTGCAGGCCGTTCTCACCGCGGCGTAGGCCGTGTTCGGCGAGCAGGTCAATGACGCCCTTGGCCTCGGCGACCGTCCGCACGAACGGGATCATGATCTTGACGTTGGTCAGCCCCATCACGTCACGCACGTGCAGCAGCGCTTCGGCCTCCATCGCGAAGCAGTCGCGGAACTCCTCCGAGAGATATCTCGAGGCGCCCCGGTAGCCGAGCATCGGGTTCTCCTCGTGCGGCTCGTACCGTTCTCCCCCAACGAGGTTCGCATACTCGTTGGACTTGAAGTCGGACATCCGCACGATGACCGGTTTCGGCGCGAACGCCGCCGCGATCATCGACACGCCTTCGGCGACGCGCTGGACGAAGAACTCCCGCGGACCCGGGTATGCCTCGATCGCCTTGGCGACCTGGTCGTGCAGCTCGGGTGCCGCGGAGGCGAGCGAGTCCATCTCGAGCAGCGCCTTGGGGTGGATCCCGATCTGTCGGTTGATGATGAACTCGAGCCGGGCCAGACCGACCCCCTGGTTCGGCAGCCGGGAGAACGCGAACGCCTGGTCCGGTGTGCCGACGTTCATCATGATCCCCACCTCCAGCGGCGGCATCGAGGCCAGGTCGGTCTCCTCGACCGTGATGTCCAGCAGCCCGCCGTAGACAAACCCGGTGTCACCCTCGGCGCACGACACCGTTACCTCCCGACCGTCCGCGAGAACCGAGGTCGCCGAACCGGTCCCGACCACGGCCGGGATGCCCAGCTCGCGGGCGATGATCGCGGCGTGACAGGTGCGGCCACCGCGGTTGGTCACGATTGCGGAGGCTCGCTTCATGATCGGCTCCCAGTCCGGGTCGGTCATGTCGGCGACCAGCACCTCGCCGGCGACGAACTCGCGCATCTGCTGCGCCGACGCCAGCATCCGCACCGGACCCGCGCCCGCCCGCTGACCGATCGCCCGCCCCTCGACCACGACGGCCGCTGTGCCGGTGGCCGGCTGGGACACCCGGTAGCGCTGCACCGTTGCGGCCGAGCGCCGAGACTGCACCGTCTCAGGGCGCGCCTGCAGGATGTAGAGGAGCCCGTCCTGCCCGTCCTTTCCCCACTCGATGTCCATCGGCCGGCCGTAGTGCTCCTCGATCGTCAGCGCGATCCTGGCCAGCTCCTCGACCTCGGCGTCCGACAACGAGAACACCCCCCGCTGGGACTCCTCGACATCGACGAACTCCGTCGTCTTCCCCACCGCCGGGTCGTCGGTGAAGATCATCTTCGTGGCCTTGCCACCGACGCCACGTTTGAGAATCGCCGGCCGGGCCGCCCGCAACGCCGGCTTGTAGACGTAGAACTCATCCGGGTTCACTGCACCCTGCACGACTGCCTCGCCCAGGCCGTAGGACGAGGTGATGAACACCGCGTCGGTGAAACCCGACTCGGTATCCATCGTGAACATCACCCCCGAGGCGCCGGTGTCCGAGCGCACCATCCGCTGCACCCCCGCCGACAGCGCCACCGCCTCGTGGTCGAAACCGTGGTGCACTCGGTAGGCGATCGCCCGGTCGTTGTAGAGCGAGGCGAAGACCTCCTTCACCGCACGCAGCACCTGCTCGATCCCGCGGATATTGAGGAAGGTCTCCTGCTGCCCCGCGAACGACGCGTCCGGAAGGTCCTCCGCCGTGGCGCTCGATCGCACCGCGAAAGAAGCCTGCGGGTTGGCCGCCGTCAGCTCGTCGTAAGCCGACCGGATCTCCGACTCCAAGCGGTCCGGCAAGGGCTGCTCCACGATCGCCGCACGGACCTGCCCACCCACCCGCGCCAACGCGTCCACGTCATCGGTGTCCAGGCCCGACATCAACGCGGTGACCCGCTCGTCCAGACCCGCGTGCCGTATGAACGCCCGGTAGGCACTCGCCGTCGTCGCGAACCCGTCCGGCACGCGCACCCCCGCCGACGCGAGGTTGCCGATCATCTCCCCCAACGACGAGTTCTTCCCACCCACCTCCTCGAGGTCGGCCATCCCCAGCGCCGAGAACCACCGCACGTTCTGCGTCGTGCCGGCCGTCGCGTCCGTAGTGCTGGTCATGAGGAGTTTCCTTTGCTGGTTCGTGCGCTGAGGGTCTGGACGATGAGGGTGGACATCTCCTCGACCGACTTCGTCGTCGAGTTGATCACCGGGACACGGTTGGCGGCGTACATCGCCTGGGCCTGCCGCAGCTCGTAGGTGCACTGCTCCAACGAGGCATACCGCGAGTTCGGACGGCGTTGCTGGCGCACCTCGGACAACCGGCCCGGGGTGGCGAGCATCCCGACGCAACGGTCCCGCAGATGCCGGATCGGCCTCGGGAGGTCGGTGCGGTCGAGGTCCTCCTCGACGAGGGGGTAGTTGGCCACGAACAGCCCGTGCTGCAGCGCGAGGTACATCGTGGTGGGTGTCTTGCCGCATCGCGACGGGGCGATGAGGATGACGTCGGCGCGGTCCAACGCCCGCAGGCTCTGACCGTCGTCATGTTCGATGGAGTACTCGATGGCGGCCATCCGCGAGTTGTAGCGCTGGATGTCCCCGACGCCGTGCAGCTGAGCGGCGATCCGCGCGGCCGGCTCGTGGAAGATCTCCTCGACCCGACGCATGTGCAGGTCGAAGAAGTCGATCGTCGGGCAACGGGTCGTCGCGAGAATAGAGCGGATCTCGTCTGTCGCCGCGGTGGTGAAGGCGATCGCCGTGTCGGGGCCGTCGGCTACCGCGTCCAGCGTCGCCACAACCTTGCGCGCCATCTCCGGCGTCGTGATGAACGGGATGAGGCGCCGCTCGAACCGCAGCTGGGGGAACTGGATGAGCAGAGCGTTGCCCATCGTCTCGGCGCTGATCCCGGTGCTGTCCGAGAGGAAGAACACCCGCACCACGGGGATCTCCTGGGGTACTGGGGGCACCGGGGGTGAGGACGGGTCACTCACCGGCGCAGCACCTGTGCTCACGGGTTCACCGTAGGCCGGACGGGGACCTTCTGCCTACGCTCACGACTGACGCTCAGCACGCGCGTCACGGTACCGCTCACCGGGGGCCGGAAGACGGATCGTGACGGTGGTCTCAACCGCGGTGCGCGGCGACGAACGGGCAGTCGAACGGGTCGCGAGCGCCGAGGCCGACCTCGTTGAGGTAGCGGATCACGATGCCGTAGGAAGCGGCCAGCGAGGTCTCGGCGTAGGAGATGCCGTGCTCCCTGCAGAACTCGCGCACGACCGGCCGGGCCCGGCGCAGGTTGTCGCGCGGCATGCTCGGGAAGAGGTGGTGCTCGATCTGGTAGTTGAGCCCACCCATCGCGGCGTCGACGAACCAGCCGCCGCGGATGTTGCGCGACATCAGCACTTGGCGCTGCATGAAGTCCAGACGAAGCTCCTTGGGCACCACCGGCATTCCCTTGTGGTTGGGCGCGAAGGCGGCACCCAGGAACAGCCCGAAGACGGCCAGCTGAAGCCCGAGGAACGCGGCGGCGCGACCCGGCGACATGACCAACAACAAGATCAGCCCGTAGGCGACGAAGCGGCCCACGATCAGGCTCGCCTCGAGCCGCCGGAAGGGAAGGTCGCGGCGCGCGGCGAGGGTGCGCAGACCCGCAACGTGCAGGCTGAGCCCCTCGAGCAGCAGCATCGGGAAGAACAGATAGCCCTGCCGCGTGGTGATCGGCGACAGCCAACCCGGCCGGGCGGCGGCGTCCTGCGGGGTGAACGCGAGGCCGCCCGGGGCGATGTCGGGATCGCGCTCTACCTGGTTGGGGCTGCGGTGGTGCCGGTTGTGCTTGTGCAGCCACCACCCATAGCTGAGGCCGATCCCGATCGTGGACAGCAGCCGCGAGGACCACTCGTTCGCGCGGGCGCTGTCGAAGACCTGCCGGTGAGCCGCGTCGTGCGCGAGGAACCCGAACTGGCTGACGACCACTCCGATGACGGTCGCGGGCAGCAGCTGCCACCAAGAGTCGCCGATGAGGACGACGGCGACCGCCGTCGCGACGCAGACGCCCAGGAGGACTCCGGACCGCAGCCCGTATGCCGCGAGCCGCCGCTTCATCAGCCCGAGACCCCGAACCTGCGTGGAGAGCTCGGCAAACTCGCTGGGGAGACGGCCGGTCGACGACGTCGGTCGTCGCTGCGCCGAAGTCGACATAGGAAGTTTTTCCTCGCTGCTGGACAGACGATGCGCAGTGCCGGGTCCGGGGCAATGAGCAGAACCCCTGAATGACACCACGCGGACACGTCGTGGGCAACTTCCACAGAAGCGGAGGCCTGCTCCGAGCCGCAGCGTGTGTTCGAGACCGGCGCGGCGGTGACGCGCGCGGGTAGCGTGAGGTCATGCACGGGATCGACTCGAGGTGAGCCGCGCTGCGACGTCAGCTGTGGACGTCCGCAGCTTGGTGGCAGCCGAGGAGACGCTCGACGGCGACCCGGAGGGGATGGCGGGCCAGATGAGCCGGCTCTGTCGAGCCGCCCTCGAGGCGCTGGGTGTCTCGGGGGTGGGGGTGGTCGTCACGTCCGACGAGGGGCCGACGACCTCGGTGGCTTCCACCGACGTCGTCACCCGCCAGGTAGCCGAGCTGCAGTTCACCCTGGGCGAAGGCCCCACGTGGGATGCCCACCTGACCCGTCGCCCGTCCCTGGCCCCGGACCTGCGCGACGGGACGGCGCGTCGATGGCCGGCCCTCGTGCCGGCCGTGCGTGGTCTCGGTGTCGGCGCCTTGTTCGCCTTTCCCCTCCAGGTCGGTCAGGCTCGGGTCGGCTGCCTCGACTTGTGCAGCAACCGTCCCGGGACCCTGTCGCGGGTCGGGACGGCGCTCGCCCTGGACTTCGCGGACCTCGCGACGGTCTGGCTCCTGGACGGTCAGCAACGGGCGAGCCGGGGTGTCGCCCCAGACGGGTTCGACGGTGCCCTGCACCACCGGGCCCGGCTGCACCAGGCGCAGGGCATGGTCATGGTCCAGCTCGACGTGGACCTCGGCGAGGCCATGTCGCGGATCCGGGCTCATGCTTACGCGACCGAGCATTCGCTCGACGCCGTCGCGGGGGACATCGTCACCCGTAGACTTCGACTGGCGGAGGACGTCCGTTGAGGCGGCTGGCAGCGTTGCCACGTTCGAGATGGAGGCCGAGATGACCGCGGTCGTGTCGAAGCAGCTGGCCCGCGTGTTCGTGGAGGTGGCCGACACCCTCGTCGACGACTTCGACCTGGTCGAGTTCTTGCAGATGACCGAGCTGCTGGAGCTCTTCCAGGTGCAGGCGCAGGAGGGGCCCTGCCAGGACTGTTACCGCGGCGGCGTGCCAGTAGTCAACGCCGACCTGCGCGACGCCACCGACCGGTGGCCCCAGTTCGCGCCCAGAGCCGTGGCCGGCGGTTTTCGGTCGGTGCACGCCTTCCCCCTTCGGCTGCGCGGCGACGTCATCGGTGCACTCAACCTGTTCTCGACTGCCCCCGGCCGGATGGACGCTCTCGATCTCGCGGTGATCCAGGCCTTGGCCGACGTCGCGACGATCGGACTGCTGCAGGAGCGCACCATCCGGCGCAGCGAGGTGCTGAGCGAGCAGCTGCAGGTCGCCCTCAACAGCCGTGTCGTCATCGAGCAGGCCAAGGGCGTCGTGGCCCAGCTCTACGACCGTTCCGTGGACGAGGCGTTCGAGCTGTTGCGCACCTACAGCCGGCGTCACCGGCTGCGGCTGGGCGAGGTGGCTCGTCAGGCCGTGACGGCCCCGAAGGACCTGCCGGACCTCACGACGTGACGGGAACGGGGCGTCATCAGACCGGGTCCGGGCGGTTTCCGCCAGGTGTGGACGACGCAGGCGTGATCAGTTGGCAGAATATGGAGTCGGCCCTCACCCACAGGGTCGCCATCAAGGCTGGAGCTGGTTCATGAGCGGCAACGCGATCCACCGATTCACCGACACCGCGATCCTCGGTGTGTGCGCTATTGATGCTCCCGAGGTGGTGACCTCGGAGGACTTCGACGCCCGTCTCGCGGACACCTATGAACGCGTCGGCCTCCGGCCGGGGATGTTGCGCAGCCTGGTCGGCATCAAGGAACGCCGTTGGTGGCCGGAGGGCTACACGTTCGTCGACGGCGCCGTCGCAGCCGGGGCCAAGGTGCTCGGCGAGTGCGGCGTCGACCCGGCCCATATTGGGCTCATGGTGAACACCTCGGTCAGCCGGCGCTTCCTCGAGCCGTCGACCGCGGTCGAGGTCCACCACGGCCTCGACCTGCCCTCGTCGTGCCAGAACTTCGACGTCACCAACGCCTGTCTCGGCTTCGTCAACGGCATGGAGCTGGCCGCGACCATGATCGACGCCGGCGTCATCGACTACGCGATGGTCGTCGACGGCGAGGATTGCCGGGTCGTGCAGGAGAACACCATCGCCCGGCTCTCCCAGCCCGGGATCACCGCCGACGACGTGATGTCGCAGTTCGCCGCTCTCACACTGGGATCGGGCTCGGTCGCCATGATCCTCGGCCGCGCCCAGCAACATCTCGAGGGTCACCGCATGGTGGTCTCGGCGAGCCGCGCCGGCACCGAGCACCACGAGCTCTGCATCGGCGACAACGACGTGATGTACACCGACCTGCGTGGCTTGCTCGACGCCGGCCTCGGCTTGTCGGGAGACCTCTGGGCCGAGTCCGCCGACGAGCTGGGCTGGAACGACGGCATCAGCCGCTACGTCATCCACCAGATCTCCCAGGTGCACATGAACGCCATCACCACGCGTCTCGGCATCGACAAGGCGCGGGTGCCCCTGACCTTCCCCACGCGCGGCAACATCGGGCCCGCGTCCGTGCCGGTCACCCTGGCCTGTGAGGCGGACCACCTCGAGGACGGCGACCGCGTGCTGCTGATGGGTATCGGTTCGGGCCTCAACGTCTCGGTCCTCGAGATCGAGTGGTGACGGCGCACGTCGTCACGCCACCCGAGCTCTCCCACCTCACGGACCTTCCCGGCCTGGACCCGGCGTGGTCCCGGTGGGTCGACGTCACGGACACGCGGGGGGCGACCCATCGGTGGCACGTCCTCGACACGCATACCGGCGTCGCGCAGGAGCAGGCCCAGCCGGCCCCGCCAGTGGGAACCCTGCTCTGCGTCCACGGCAACCCGACCTGGTCCTACCTGTGGCGAGGTCTGCTGGCCGCTCCTCCAGCGGGTTGGCGGGTCGTGGCGCCGGACCAGCTGGGAATGGGGTTCTCGGACCGGCCCGCGGCGCCGCGTTCCCTCGCGCAGCGCGTCGACGACCTGGGCGACCTCACCGACGCTCTGGGCCTCACCGGCAGCAACCAGTCCGTCGTCACCGTGGGGCACGACTGGGGTGGGTCGATTTCGCTCGGCTGGGCGCTGGCCCACCGCGCCCAGCTGCGGGGTGTGGTGCTCGGCAACACGGCGGTGGCCCTGGGAGAACGGGACAGCGGTCCCCCGCTGATCCGGTTGGCGCACCACCCCCTCCTGCGTGAGCTCGTCTGCACCCGTACCCCTGCCTTCGTGCGGGCGACCACCGCGCTGTCCCGGCCAGCCCTGCCCAAGGCGGTCCGGGACGCGTTCGCCTTGCCCTACGCGACGGCTGGACAACGCGGCGCCGTCGGAGACTTCGTCGCCGACATCCCCTTCTCCGCCGACGACGAGTCCGCTGCCCCGCTGGCCGGGATCGCCGAAGGGCTGCGCTCCCTGGATGTGCCCGCGCTGCTCTTCTGGGGACCGCGCGACCCCGTCTTCGGTGAGCGCTATCTCGCCGACCTGCGCGACCGGCTCCCCCGCGCGAACCTGCACCGCTACGAAGGCGCGTCGCACCTGGTGACCGAGGACGCCGCGCAGTACGCCGGGGCGGTCGCCCAGTGGGTGACCGACCTCGCGGCCGGCCAGGACTCCCCCTCGCCCGCGGCCGACGCGCCGAACGGCGCCGCAGCGCCAACGGCGAACGACGGGACACGGGCGTATGAGCCGCTCTGGTCTCGCCTCGTGGCCCGCTCGCAGGACTGGTCACCGGCGTACGTCGAGACCGGTGGCACGAGCTACTCGTGGGCCTGGCTGTCGCAGCGGGTCGACGACCTGGCGGCCGGCCTGGTCGCGGCGGGACTGCGTCCCGGGCACCGGGTCGCGATGCTTGTCCCGCCGTCGGTGGCGCTGACCGCCGCCGTCTACGCCGTCTGGCGGGCGGGCGGCGTCATCGTGGTCGCCGACCGCGGCCTGGGTCTGTCCGGTATGCGTCGCGCCCTGCGCAGTGCCTCTGTGGACCACGTCATCGGCGACGACGCGGCCCTGGTCGCGGCGGGCGCCATGGGACTTCCCGGTTCACGGATCGCTACGAACCGACCCCGTCCGGGTGTGGGCGGCCTGGCCGGCGTCGACCATCTCGTGGACGACCTCGTGGACTCCGGCGGCGCTTTGCCTGCGCCCCCGGAACCCCATCTCGACGACGAGTGCGCCGTGGTCTTCACCTCGGGGGCCACCGGCCCGGCGAAGGGAGTCGTCTACCGGCACCGCCAGGTCGCCGCGCAGATAGCTCTGTTGCGGCAGGCCTACGCCATCACCGACGACGACCGACTGGTCGCCGCCTTCGCCCCGTTCTCGCTGCTCGGGCCAGCACTCGGCATCGCGACCTGCATCCCCGACATCGACGTGACCGCGCCGGAGACCCTCACCGCGCCGCTGCTCGCCGACGCGGCGCTGCAGGTCGGCGCCTCGCTCGTGTTCGCCGCCCCGGCGGCCCTTCGACGGGTGGCCGAGACGGCAGACGAGGCGAGCCCGGCCCAGCGCGCCGCCCTCGGCCGGGTGCAGACCCTCGTGTCGGCCGGAGCGCCGGTGCCTTCTGCGCTGCTTCACGCCGTGCGGCGCGCCCTGCCGGCGGCCTCGGCGCACACCCCCTACGGCATGACCGAGGCCCTGCCCCTCACCGACATCGACCTGGCCGGCATCGACGCCGCCGGACCGGGCAACGGGGTATGCGTCGGACGGCCCCTTTCCGGCGTGGACCTGGCGCTCGCACCGTTGTCGACCTCCACCGGGCTCCCCCTCACGAACCTGCCACCGCTCACCACCGCAGCCGGCCTGACCGGCGAGATCTGCGTGCGCGCCGCGCACGTGAAGGAGCGCTACGACGCCCTCTGGGCGACCCAGCGGGCGAGCGCGGCATACCCCGGCTGGCATCGGACCTCAGACGTCGGCCACCTCGACACCGAGGGCCGGCTGTGGGTCGAGGGCCGGCTGGCGCACGTGGTGCACACCGCCTCCGGGCCGGTCACCCCGGTGGGCGTCGAGCAGCGCGTCGAGGCGGTCGACGGCGTCGCCGCGGCGGCCGTCGTGGGCGTGGGGCCGCCCGGTGCGCAGGTGGTCGTGGTGGTCGTGGTGGTCGTGGTGCCCGGGGCGACGCAGGGGCCCCCGGCCGGCGGACCAGCGGCCCGCAAGCCCCTCGCCGACCGGCCGCTGACCGCAGCCATCCGAGCGGTCGCCGGGGTGGACGTGGCGGCGGTGCTCGTCAAGAAGGCGCTGCCGCTGGACATCAGGCACCAGTCCAAGATCGATCGAAAGGCGTTGGGCAAGTGGGCGACCCGTGTCCTTCGCGGCAGCGCGTGACGGCACTCCGATGAAGGTCCTCGTCACGGGGTCCACCAGCCTGCTCGGGCGCACCACGGCGCTCGCTCTGATCTCCCGGGGCGACGAGGTGACCGTCCTGCAGCGCCACCCTTCCGGCCTGGACTGCCGGGAGGTGCTCGGAGACATCGGTGAGGCCTCCGTCGTCCGTGCGGCGGCCATCGGTCAGGACGCCGTCCTGCACCTGGCCGCCAAGGTCGACGTGACCGGGCCCTACGCCGAGTACGCGCGTGTCAACGTCGGCGGCACCCGCAACGTCCTGGCCGCCTGCAAGGGCAGCAAGACCCCTCGCCTCGTCCACGTCTCCACTCCATCGGTGGCCCACCACGGCCGAGCCCTGGTCGCCGCCGGCGCGGGCCCGGCCGACCCCGCTCGGGCGCGCGGGCCCTACGCCAGGTCCAAGGCCGTCGCCGAGCTCGAGGCGCTCGCGGCCGACCGAGCTGACCTGGCCGTGCTCGTCATCCGGCCGCACCTCGTCTGGGGACCGGGCGACACCCAGCTGGTGGAACGGGTCGTGGCCCGAGCGCGGGCCGGCCGCCTCCCGGTCATCGGCAGTGGCGCCGGCCTCATCGACACGACCTACCTCGACAACGGCGCCGACGCACTGGTCGCGGCCCTCGATGCCTGCGGACCCGCCCACGGAGAGGCGCTCGTGGTCAGCAACGGTGAGCCTCGCCCCGTCCGCGAGGTCATCGACGGGATATGCGCAGCCGCGGGCGTAGCGCTGCCCCGGGTGCACGTACCGTTCCCGGTGGCGTGGGCTGCAGGCGCGGCCTGCGAGGGGGTCTGGCGGGCCAGCGGACGGCGGGACACGCCACCGCTGACGCGGTTCCTGGCCGAACAGCTCGCAACGGCGCACTGGTTCGACCAGCGACGCACGCGGGAGCTCCTGCGCTGGTCACCCGCTGTCTCACTCGACGAGGGTTTCGCCAGGTTGGCGGCCGCCTACGCCTGAGCCGGGTGGTTCCCGGGGGCATACCTCAGAGATCGCTGCTGATCCTGGACCGGACGCGCGCCATCCGCTCGTCGACCCTGCCCGCGAGCAGTCCGTAGGTGAAACCGTTGTGCACCGGACCGCGAGCCATCCGGCGCAGGAAGTCACTCAGCACGACGAGGTCCTGGTGCTCCCCCAGGACCTCCTGCAGGCGCTTCGCGCGCTTCGACTCTCGCCGGGCACCCTTGACCCACTCGCCGGGGTGGTCATCGGACAGCTCGTCTGAGCGTTCCCCGAGCAGGTCGCCGAGGTAGCGCAGCCGCTTGGCCGCCTTGCGGGCCTGGTGTAGGCCATGCGGGTCCGGCGGGCTCACAGCCAGGGCTGCGTCCAGCCGGCGCTCCAGCCGGCGACGGGCCTTGCGCAAGGCCTTGCCGGCCTGGTGCGACACGTCCTCGCGAACCGGCGGTGACACATACCAGAGGCGACACATGGCCATCACCCGTCGGTAGTGGTCGTCCCGCCACGACTCGCGCCACCGCTCGACCGCCTCGCGTCGATCCGTCGTGAGGAACCGGCGGACCTCCTCGCGGACCGGTCCGACGACGTCGGAGCGAGGCAGAGCGTCGAGCTCGGCGTTGACGTGCTGGCCGAGGATGTCGCCGTCCCGGATGGGCGACAGCATCTGACCGAGCCACCGCAGGTCCTCGTCGGCCCGGGACAGAGCCTCGGGGTCGAGGTCGACCAGACGGTGGAGCGAGCGCAGGCTGCTCCTCAGCCGCCGGATCGCCACGCGGGTCTGGTGGACGGCGTCTGACGTCGGGTCGTCGCGCAGGAGCACGTCACCGGTGAGGATGGCGCCACACTGGGCCGCCACGTAGTCGGCCAGCACACCGGGTATGCCGGACCGCTGCCGCATGCGGGGTTCGCCGAGGACGTGGTCGATCTTGCGCTGCACGGCGGCCGGCCGCGCCCCCGCATCGCCGAACAGGACTACCACCTGGGACAGCTCGGCCTCACTCCCCCCGGGGCCCAGCTCCACCTCGATCTCTCGCCACGCGATGGTCGGACCTTCCTCACCGGACTCGTCCAGGCGCGACCCGGTCACGAGGTCGTCCGCGACCTCGAACACGAGCCGCCCGCGCGAGGTGAGGACCCGGGTGACCCGCCGCGTCGTGCGGATGGTCGCCACTGGTCGCAGCGCAGCTCCCATGACCAGACCGTCGAGCCGTTGCGACAACGCCTGGGGCACGACGTCCGAGGCCGCGTCGGTGTGGATCTCGGTACGCGCGCTGCCGGCCGGTACCTTCAGGTGCCAGCCCGCGTCGGAGCCACCTTGACGGTGGCGCAACGTCAGCCCGAGCAGGCGCAACGTCGACGTCTCGGTGTCGACGTACGTGGCGACCAGCTCGTGGGTGGCCGTCTCGACGCGGCCGCCATCCGGGACGACCTCGCCGAGGGCAGGGACCTCCCAGCCGTCGTCGACGTCGAAGGTCACCTCGCGTTCCGACATCCGGGAAACCGCCATGGTGTGATCCTGTCTGCCCGACCGGTGGAACGCGAATCGGGAACGGGGCCACCCAGCGGGCCGTTGCCATGACAGGTGTGCGACGGTTTCGGCCGTCTCGCTAGTGAAACGTCGCCGACTTTGACAGGGTTCACCTCCATGAAGAGCACCATGCAGACAACACCGTTGTTGATCTCGACGCTCCTGCGCTACGGGACCACGCTCCACGCCGACCAGGAGGTGGTGACCTGGACGGCCGACGGCGGGCGGCGACTCAGCTACGGCGACATGGGCGTCAAGGCGGCCCAGCTCGCTCACGCCTTGCGAGGACTCGGCATCACCGGGGACCAGCGGGTGGCGACGTTCATGTGGAACAACGCGGAGCACCTGACCGCATACCTCGCCATCCCGTCGATGGGCGCAGTGCTGCACGCCCTGAACATCCGGCTCTTCCCCGAACAGCTGATCTACACCGCGACCCACGCCGGCAACCAGGTCGTCATCGTCGACAACACGCTGGCCAAGCCGTTCAGCCAGCTGCTGCCGCACCTCACGACACTGCGCCACGTCATCGTCAACGGCCCGGTCGACGCGGACACGCGCGCCGCCCTCGAGGCCGCCCCGCACATCGAGAGCGTCCACGACTATGAGGAGCTGCTCTCCAGCCAGCCCCGGACGTTCGACTGGCCCGACGACCTGGACGAGAACAGCGCCTCGTCGATGTGTTACACCTCGGGCACCACCGGCAACCCCAAGGGCGTCGCCTACTCGCATCGCAGCAACTACCTGCACGCGCTCACCGATGCTCAGGGACTCGGGGCCCGGCAGGGCGACCGGAGCCTCGTCGTGGTCCCGCTGTTCCACGCCAACGCCTGGGGCTTTCCCTACATCGCGATGATCGCCGGCCTCACCCTGGTCATGCCGGACCGGTTCCTGCAGGCGGAGCCGCTGGCAACGATGATGGCCGCTGAACAGGTAAGCACCGGCGCCGGAGTCCCCACGATCTGGAACGACCTGCTGCGCTACCTCGACGAGCACGACGTCGACACCTCGACCTGCCGTCAGCTCATGGTCGGTGGATCCGCCGCGCCGCCGGCCCTGATCCGCGCCTTCCAGGAGCGGCACGATATCGAGATCATCCACGGTTGGGGAATGACGGAGATGTCGCCGGTCGGCACGCTCGGCGTCGCGCCTGCCGCTGCCGAGTTCGGCAGCGACGAGTACTGGGCCTACAAGAGCAGCCAGGGTCGTCTCCTCGTCGGTGTCGAGGGGCGGCTGATGGGACCCGACGGCGCGGAGCAGCCCTGGGACGGCGAGTCAGTGGGCGAGCTCGAAGTGAAGGGGCCGTGGATCACGGCGAGCTATTACCTGCGCGGTGACGAGACCGACAAGGACCGCCGTGAGATGGAGGGGAAGTTCAGCGACGACGGCTGGCTGCGCACCGGAGACGTCGGCGTGCTCACCCACGACGGTTTCCTCAAGCTGACCGACCGGTCGAAGGACGTCATCAAGTCCGGTGGTGAGTGGATCAGCTCGGTGGACCTCGAGAACCACCTCATGGGACATCCCGACGTCGTGGAGGCCTCCGTTGTCGGCGTGCCCGACGAGAAGTGGGGCGAGCGCCCGCTCGCCTCGGTCGTCCTCAAGGACGGGTCGTCCACGACCGCCGACGAGCTCTCCGACTACCTCGAGGGCAAGGTCGCGCACTGGCAGGTGCCGGAGCGGTGGGCCTTCATCGACGAGGTACCGAAGACGTCGGTCGGCAAGTTCGACAAGAAGGTGCTGCGCAAGCAGTACGCCGACGGGCAGCTGGACGTCAAGCAGCTCACCTGAGGCTCCAAGCGCGTGTGCGCTGCCGCCCCTCGGCTTGCGTCTCGCCGTCGCGCAGCGTCCCGCCCTCGGCTTGCGTCCGACACTTCGGTCGCCTAGGCCACCACAACGTCGGACGCAACGTGGCGTCCTCGGGTTGGCCCGACGCCGTCAGCTGACGGACGCGGTGTAGATCTCGTCGACCGACTCCTCCAGCTGGGCGTCGAACTCCGCATCCGTCTGCGAGACGGTCAGTCCCTCGGTGAGAGCCCGGGAGAAGCTCGCGATCAGGCCGGGGTTGTCGCTCAGCAGGGCGTCGGCCTCGGCCCGCGAGTACCCGCCGGACAGCGCGACGACCCTCATCACGGCGGGGTGGGCGATCAGGTCGGCGTAGAACCCTGGCTGCGACGGGATCGACAGCTTCAGGACCACCTGCCGCTGGGGTGGGAGCCGGCTCAGGTGGGCGAGGATCTCGCGCTTCAGCATCGTCTCGGACTCGGCCTTGGTGTCGCTGTGGATGTCGACCTCCGGCTCGATGATGGGAATCAGACCGTGGGTGGCGATCTGGTCGGCATACGCGAACTGCTGGGACACGACGCGAGCGACGCCGTCCTCGTCGGCGTCCTTGACCACCGAGCGCATCTTGGTGCCGAAGATGCCCTTGACGACGGCTCGCTGGAGAAGTGCGTCGAGACCCACGATCTCCTTCATGACCTGCACCCCCTCGCCGAGGGACGCCAGCCCCTGGTCGACCTTGAGGATGGGCACGATGTGCTTGCGATCCCACAGGTATGCAGCGGTGTCCTGCCCGTCGACCTGACGGTCCATCGTCTCCGCGAACAGGATCGTGGCGAGGATTCGCGACCCCAGGAAGCTCGGACTCGCGATGATGCGCTGCCGCATCGCGTGCACGAGGTCGAACATCTCTGCGTCGGTGGAGTACTCGTCCTCGCCGATGCCATAGAGCTTCAACGCCTTGGGTGTGCTCCCACCGCTCTGGTCGAGCGCGGCGACGAAGCCGGCGCCCTGACTGATGCGCTCTGCCTGCTCCTCGTTCAACGCCGTCCTCCGATCGACACCGACTCCGTGGTGACGCTCACTATTGCACCTGGCCCTCGTCAGCTCGTGATGTCCTTGCCCGCGAACCGGGCCCAGGCCGCCAGCCAGAACACGACGGCGTAAGCCGCGTCCACACCCAACCCACGAAGGACGTTGTCCCAGAACGGCGGATCACGCAGCAGGTCCGAGAAGGCCAGCCACTGGTCGACGATCAGCCAGGGGTGCAGCCAGGCAACCTGCGGGACCCCGTCGAGGATCCAGGACAGGATCGTGACGATCATCAGGGCGATGGTCGCGGCGATCGGCTGCTCGGTGAGCGTCGAGATGAACAACCCGACGGCGCCCAACGCAGCGATGCCGGCGCTGAGGTAGAGCACGACCAGCGCCAGCCGGCCGAGCGCGGCGCCGAACTCGAGCTGGGTCCCCGACAGAGTGGTGAGCGGGCCGGTCCCGAACAGCGCGATGCCGATCAGGGCGCCGGCGACCGCGACGGTCAGCACCCCCCACAGGGCGCCGATGCACAGGGAGGCGTACTTCACGAGCAGCAGCCGGGTCCGGCCGACCGGCACGGTCAGCAGGTAGCGCAGGGTTCCGAGGTTGGCCTCGCCGGCGATCGCGTCACCGGCCAGCATCGAGATGGCGAGCGGCAGGAACAGTCCCATCTCGACAGTCAGTGCCGCCAGCGGCACGAAGAGCCCGTTGGCCGTCACGGAGGAAAGGAAGTCCGGGCCTCCGCGCGGACTGCGGCTCGACACCTTGACGGCGATGGCGAGCACGACCGGTACGAGCGCGAGGACGAGCAGGCCCATCTGGTTGCGGCGGCGGCCGGCGATCAGGCCCAGCTCCGAGCGCAGCAACCGCGTCGAAACGAGCCGGCGTCGAGGTGGCGCGGATGGACTGGTGTGCGCAACCGACTCGGTCACCTCAGCCGCTGACATCGAACCCCTCACCGGTCAGCCCGACGAACAGATCCTCCAGGCTCGGCGTCGTCACGGCAAACCCGGCGACACCGACGCCCGCGTGCACGAGCGCGGCCACGATCACCTCGGGTTGGACGGAGCCCAACAACCCGTGCACCTGCGTCGGCCCTTCCACCACCTCCTGGACTCCGAGCCGGGACAGCACCGCAGCAGCCTCGCGCGGCTGGGATGACGTGACCCGCACCGTGGCTACTCCTCCGCCACGAAGCTCCGAGGCAGTCCCCTGCGCGACCAGCCGTCCGTCGCTCATCACGCCGAGGTGGGTGCAGATCTGCTCGACCTCTGACAGCAGGTGGCTGGACACGAGCACCGTGGCCCCGTCGGAGGCGAGGGACTCGACCAGGTGGCGCACCTCCCGCGTCCCTTGCGGGTCGAGACCGTTGGTCGGTTCGTCCAGCACGAGCAGGTCCCGGGGCTGCAAGAGCGCCCCCGCGATCGCCAGGCGCTGACGCATACCGAGGGAGTAGGCGCGGTAGCGCTTCGCGGCGGCGGCAAGCAGCCCGACGCGGTCCAGGGCAGCGTCGATGCGGCGCGACGCGCTGCGCGGGTCGCTACGTCGGTCGGCCGCGTCGAGGCGGGCGAGGTTGGCGCGACCGGATAGGTAGGGATGGAAAGCCGGCCCCTCGACCAGCGCACCGACCCGGGGCAACGCGTCCCCGGCGCCCGTGCGAACGGGGTACCCGAGCAACGACCGGCTCCCGGACGTCGGCTGGACGAGCCCGAGCAACATCCTGATCGTCGTCGTCTTGCCGGACCCATTAGGCCCGAGGAAGCCGTAGACCGAGCCGGTCGGCACCCTCAGGTCGACTCCGTTCACCACGGTCTGAGAGCCGAACCGCTTTGTCAGACCACGTGACTCGACCGCGAGCACGTCAGCGCCACCAGGCCCGTCCGAGCCCCCAGACCCGTCAGAGGCGTGGACGACCGTCTCGGCGCCCGCCGTCACGACGAGGCGAGTGCCGCATACAGGGCCGTGGGTTCGACGGCGCCGACCGCGACCCGTCCGTCGTCCGTGAGGACAGCCGAGAACAGCGTCCCCTCGAGGAGGTGCCCGTTGCCCCACGCTCCCGACACCTTGGGCAGCGAGGCGAGCAACGAGGTCAGCTGTCCCTGGTCGCCGGTCGCCCCGGCCGAACCCGAGCCCGCCACCTGCTTGGGCACCGTCGCGACGGCGACAGCATGCCAGCCCTTGCCGACGACCTTGACTGCGGGCTTGGACGCCGGGTCAGCGGCATGCTCGGCGCCGGCCTTCGGCTCGGTGACAGTGGTGCCGGGAGGAGGGGTGAACGTGAACCGGCTCGCGTCCGGCGCGCCCATGTCGACGGAGGAGAACCGCACGTCGATCACCGGGTTGGCCTGCTTGGTGGAGAACACCTCGACGCCGAGCGGGACGCGCGTCGCCGCGTCGACGGCGATGCGGACCTGCGCGACGCGCGTGCCACCGCCCTTGGGCGCGAGGACCAGCTCGTATGCCGGACGTCCGGCCACAACGGCCGTGCCCGAGGTGGTCACGGTGGTTGTCGGGTCCAAAGCGGCGAGCGCCTTCTGGGCCGCTTCGGCCGGGGTGCGCGGCAGGTCCGTCGGAGACGTCGCGTGCGGGTTGGCCGACGCGGTCACGGTCTCGTGCACGGCGGAGGTGTCGGCGCTGGACCAGAGCCAGACGTCAGACCCATTGCGGATGACGTCGGTCTCGCCAGAACCGCCGACCAGGGCCAGCCTGCTCTGCGTGGGTCCGCCGACCCAGACACGCCAGGTATGCGTACCGGACAGCACCGAGGTCAGGGCGGTCGTGGCGCCCGACCCGGCGGAGGAGCCACCGACGCCCGAGGGGCTGCCGCCGCTGAGGCTGGGGATCTCGGGCAGACCGAGGTCGACCTGCTGGGTCACCGTGCCGGAGAAGGGCTGGTGTCCGGCGTTCTGGACGTCGACGAGCAGCTGGGCGGCGGTCCGGGGGGTCAGACCGGCGTCCGCGCTGGCCTCCTGCGAGACAAGCAGGGAGCCTGCTCCGATCAGGGCCACGGCGGCGACGGGGACCACCCAACGAAGGGTGGGCCGGTCGGCGAAAACACTCATGACCTCATTGTGCGCCTCCCCGAGTCCGGCAACGCCCCCAGCCCGGGAACCCCGACGAGGACCGAGGCCGATGGATGCCCCAACGACTCGCCGCGGACCCTCGTGACACGGTGTCGTGAAGCTTTCGACCCCTCCTGGGGGGATAGAACTTTCACGCTGCGGCGCGATGTCCGGTCCTGGGTCTGCGGCGCCCATCGGTGGTCGGCAAAATGGCTATGCCTGGGTGAGCTCTCGGGCGACGAGCTCGGCAATCTGCGCCGTGTTGAGGGCAGCGCCCTTGCGCAGGTTGTCGCCGCAGACGAACAGCTCGAGGGTGTTCGGGAAGTCCAGCGCCTGTCGCAGCCGGCCCACGAACGTCGGATCCGCCCCCACGACGTCGGCAGGGGTCGGGAACTCACCGTTCGCGGCATCGTCGAGCAGGACCACGCTGGGCGCCTCGATCAACGCCTGCCGAGCCTCGGCGACGGTGATCTCATCCGCGAACACCGCGTGGACGGCCAGCGAGTGGGTGGTGACGACGGGCACCCGTACGCAGGTCGCCGACACCTTGAGGTCGGGGATGTCGAGGATCTTGCGCGACTCGCCCCGGACCTTGAGCTCCTCGGACGACCAGCCGTCGTCCTTGACCGAGCCGGCCCACGGGATGACGTTCATCGCCAGGGGTGCCGGGAAGGGCGAGTCGGGACCCAGCTTGTCGAGGATCTCGCGACGGACGTCGCCCGCCTGCGACCCCAGCTCACGGTTGCCGCCGACGACCTGCAGCTCGTCGTGCAGGCGGTCGATGCCAGGCTGCCCGGCACCGGACGCCGCCTGGTAGGACGCGACGACCAGCTCGGTGAGCCGCCAGCGCCGGTGCAGTGCGCCGAGCGCGTCGATCATCGTCAGCGTCGTGCAGTTGGGGTTGGCGATGATGCCCTTCGGACGCCGGGAGGCGGCGGCGGGGTTCACCTCGGGGACGACGAGCGGCACGTCAGGGTCCATCCGGAACGCACCGGAGTTGTCGACCACGACCACACCCCGGGCGGCCGCGATCGGGGCCCACTCGGCCGCAACCTCGTCGGGGACGTCGAACATCGCGACGTCGACTCCGTCGAACACCTCGGGTGCGAGGGCCAGGACTTCGACCTGCTCACCTCGCACGTCGAGCATCCGCCCGGCCGAGCGTGCGGACGCGACGAGACGGATCTCGCCCCAGACGTCCTCGCGCGTGGACAGGATCTGGCGCATCACGGTGCCGACTGCTCCGGTCGCGCCGACGAGCGCGAGCGTGGGCCGGCGCAGGCGTGCGGATGCCTGGCTCATCGGCCGGTCCCTCCGTAGACGACGGCCTCGCCCTGTGAGGAGTCGAGCCCGAACGCGGTGTGGACGGCGCGCACGGCGTCGTCGAGCTGGTCGTCCCGGGTGACCACGGAGACCCGGATCTCCGAGGTGGAGATCATCTCGATGTTGATGCCCGCGTCAGCGAGCGCCTGGAAGAGCGTCGCCGAAACCCCGGGGTGCGACCGCATACCGGCTCCGACGAGGGAGAGCTTGCCGATGTGGTCGTCGTAGAGAATCGTCGCGAACCCGACGTGCTCCTTGATCATCGCCAGTGCCTGGACCCCGGTCTGTCCGTCGGTCTTTGGCAGCGTGAACGAGATGTCGGTGCGGCCGGTCTCCGACGCGGAGATGTTCTGCACGATCATGTCGATGTTGATCTCGGCCCGAGCCACGGCCTGGAAGATCTGCGCGGCCATCCCCGCCCGGTCCGGGACCCCGACGATGGTGATCTTCGCCTCGCTCCGGTCGTGCGCGACGCCGGCGATGATGGGGGCTTCCACGGTCTCTCCTGAGGTCTGTGCCGATGACACGTGCGGTTTGTCGGTGATCCAGGTGCCCTCGTCGGGTGAGAACGAGGACCGCACGTGGATCGGCATGTCGAACCTGCGCGCGTACTCGACGCAACGCAGGTGCAGGATCTTGGCGCCGCACGCTGCCATCTCCAGCATCTCCTCGTTGGAGAGGCGGTGGATCTTGCGGGCGGCCGGGACGATCCGCGGGTCGGCGGTGAACACGCCGTCCACGTCGGTGTAGATCTCGCAGACGTCGGCGTCGAGGGCGGCAGCCAGGGCGACCGCGGTCGTGTCGGAGCCGCCGCGACCTAGCGTGGTGATGTCCTTGGTGTCGACGCTGACGCCCTGGAACCCCGCCACGATCGCGATGTGGCCCGCGTCGAGCGCGGTCTGGATGCGACCCGGCGTCACGTCGATGATGCGGGCCCGGCCGTGGACCGCGTCCGTGATGACGCCCGCCTGCGAACCGGTGAACGAGCGCGCCTCGTGGCCGAGGTTGGCGATGGCCATCGCGAGCAGCGCCATCGAGATCCGTTCGCCGGACGTGAGCAGCATGTCGAGCTCGCGGCCCGGCGGCAACGGAGTGACCTGCTGGGCGAGGTCCAGCAGCTCGTCGGTGGTGTCCCCCATCGCCGAGACGACGACGCATACGGAGCTGCCCGCCTTGCGGGTCTCGACGATCCGGCGGGCGACGCGCTTGATGCTCTCGGCGTCGGCGACCGACGAACCGCCGTACTTCTGGACGACGAGGCTCACGTGGTGCTGCTCCTTGGTGGCGGGCGGACGGCACCGAGTTTATCCAGGGCGTCCCTCAGATCCGGTCGCGCTCCGGACCGTGAGATCCTCAGGCCGCCGGTATGCGTCGGCGCCGGCCGGTCTCTCGAGCCTCAGGGGTGCAGCGCGTCGAACTCGGCTTCCATGACGGTCTCGGAGTCGGCGTCGAGCCGCAGGTGCGCGACCACGGACTGGAGCACGCGCAGCGAGCTCGCCGCACGGTCGCCCCAGGTGGAGAGGTAGCTGAACTGCCACCACCACAGCGCCTCGGCCGGTCGACCCTCGTCGTAGTGCGTGAGGCCGTGGGTGAGCGCCGCGGCGATGTAGACGATGTCGTTGGACAGCGAACCCTTGGTCAGCTCGGCCGCGGTGACGGGGTCGACGACGTCGGCGTACTCGTCGAGCCCCTCGAGTAGGTTGCTGAGGCTGTCGCGCAACGGGTCGAGGTCGGGGTCCGGGCCGGTGTCGGCCTCGTAACGCTCGCGCAGCACGATGTCCTGGATGGCACCGAGCCGAGAACCGGTCAGCAGCAGCTGCGCGGTCGCGAGCAGCAGCAGCGGGATAGCCGTGTCGGCCGCCTGGCCAGCCGCCACCGCGGTGACCGTGTCGAGGTACTGCCGGGCGTCCCGGGCGGACTCGGCTGCCAGGACCAAGGTCTCGGCGTGCTCCGTCACGCTGTCGCTGCTGACGTCGTCACTCATTCATCGCCCTCCGTCCCTCGAATGCTCTGCCCAGAGTGATCTCGTCAGCGTATTCGAGGTCGCCTCCCACCGGCAGGCCTGAGGCGAGGCGGGTGATGGACAGCCCGGTGCCGCGCAGCGACCGAGAGAGGTATGTCGCGGTCGCCTCGCCCTGGATGTTGGGGTCGGTCGCGATGATCAGCTCGGTGACGGTGTCGTCGGCCAGGCGCTGGAACAGCTCGCGGATCCGCAGGTCCTCGGGTCCGACCCCGTCCATCGGCGAGATCGCGCCACCGAGCACGTGATAAGTCCCGCGGAACTCCCGGGTCCGCTCGATCGCGACGACGTCGCGAGGCTCTTCGACGACACAGATCGCCGTCTGGTCGCGCCGTGGGTCGACGCAGATCCGGCACAGCTCGGCCTGCGCGACGTTGCCGCACCGCTCGCAGAACCGCACCTGCGACTTCGCGACGGTCAGCACCTCCGCGAGCCGGGTCACGTCGGCCGTGTCGGCCTGCAACAGGTGGAACGCGATCCGCTGGGCCGACTTGGGACCGATGCCGGGCAGTCGCCCGAGCTCGTCGATCAGGTCTTGGACCACACCCTCGTACACGCAGGTGAGCCTAAGCCCGGCGGCCGACAGGACCCCGCAGGCCAGGCG
>NZ_JBDTKA010000088.1:0-8082 GCF_039935575.1 Lapillicoccus sp. | reverse complement strand
AGAGCCTGTGCCGTGCTCGCATCAGGTCCGCCCGGGCCGCCTCCCGACACCGCACCAGATCCCGCGCCGACTCCTGGGCCACGGTGGGCACCCGCACCGAAGTCACCTCGTCCAGGCGCAACAACCGCACCAGATGCAGCGCATCACCGGCGTCGGTCTTGACCCGGTCTCCCGCCGGTCGCTGCAGCTTCGAAGCCGCCGCCACCTCACACCGGATCCCGGCCGCCGACAGGGCCCGGGCCACCCGAACCCTGTCGGGCCGGACTAGTACACCACCGCGCACGGACCCGGCAGGGCGACGATCCACGCGGTGATCACCTCCGGCTCCGGGCACCAGCCGCGCCTGAACACCTCACCAGTCACCCCGTCGATCGCCGCCGCCGCAACCGACCGGGCATGCACATCAAGACCAACACTCGTACGCTCTGTGAACACCGGCGCCTCCCACAACTGTCGGATAGGCCGAGCAGGCACCCCCTACTCGGTAACCCACGAATCTTGTAAGTGAGGCCCCGGGCCGCAACCCCCTCGCCACGAGCGGGTCACTGCATACTGTCTAGCCCGGCTAGCCCCCTCTATATCAGCCCCGATCGATCACGGGTTGTGGTCTGACACGGTCGTGAACGTGCGAAAGTGAGTGTCGCGTAACAAGGTGTGGACCCCAGCGGTCGACGCCGACGGGGACGTCCGCGACGGTGGTGATGTCGCCGAGGGCCCGAACTGAACGCGTATGTGGCGGTCTGGGACGAGTGGAAGCCTCCGGTGACGCCGCGGCATGGGAGGCAACCACGGCTGACGGTCTCCATCATGCTGCGTGGTGAGATTGGCCTGACCGAGCTCGACCCGGCCCGCGGACGCCAGGCCAACGAGTGCCGACCAGCGGTCGTCATCAGCAGCGACTGGGCCAACGCCAGCGCCAACGCCAACGCCAGCGCCGCGCGCGACGAGACCGTGGCGTATCACCGTCGTTCCGGTCAGCAGCAACGTGGACCATGTGTGGCCCTTCCAGACCTTCCTGCCGGCCGACGCCACCGGTCTGCGTGTCGAGTCCAAGGCGCAGGCCGAACAGGTCCGGTTGATCGCGCTCGAGCGTCTCGGCCGGTCATCGGTCGCGTCCCGATCCACCTGACGTCCGACCTCGACGACGCCCTTCGCCTGGACCTGCAGCTCTGGACACCGCTTGCCGGAGCCCGCAGGCCGGTGTGGTGCGGATCTCGCCCCATTTGATGCCGCCGCTCCGTCAGACTCTGGAGACCGCGAGCTCGTCGGCCACGAAGCGACAGAAGGCCTGGCTGAGAGGCATGTCTGACATACCCTCCACGAACAGGAACTGGCCCTGGGGGTTGACCTCCAGGAATACTGGGTGCCCGTCGGGACGGACTTTGAGGTCGAAGACGCCCATCCTCAGCCCGAGGGCGCGGGTGACGGCTCGCAGCTTCACCGCCAGGCCGGTGTCGGTGGCCACGGGCTCGACCTGCTGGTCGTTCGCCAGTCGCCAGTCGAGCTCGCGGCTGCGGATTCGGGCGGTGTGCACGTCTTCGCCGAAGACCATTGCCCGTAGATGGTCGGTTCCGGGGACCTCTTCTTGATAAATCGTTGCGGCGAGTGCGACTTCGTCGTCCTGGGCCAAAGAGTCGAGACTGACCCGGCCGGCCTCGAGGGAGGTGCCCAGGAGGCCAGTCAAGGTCTTGGCGACCACCGTCCCCCCGTGGTCATCTACGAACGCCCGCACCGCCTCCGGGTCGGAGCTGACCAGGGTGTTCGGCACCGTCAGCCCCTGCTCACGAGCGACGGTGAGCTGCAGCAGCTTGTTCTGGGCGCGTTCGGTGGCAGACGGGTCGCTGATCCACGTCCCACGGAACCCGGCTAGGAGAGTGCCGCGCAACGCCGCCCGATTGTCCTTGACGACGAGCTTGCGCATCGCCGGGTCGGCGACGCTGTCGGGCACGGCAGGTCGACCGTGACAGCGCCGCCACCATACGAGGTCGAGCTCAGCGACGTCGAGGCGGTCGCCGTCCTCGGTGGGAAGGGTCGAGGGGCGGCTCGCCTCGGTGAACCACGAGGTGCCGCCGGCGCCGGCGAACCGGTCGGAGGCAACGATGGCGACGTGGATGCCGTGGTCGCGCAGCATCCGCTCGCGGATGACGTATGCGTGTAGGTCGCCGGCCAGGGTGACGATGGCCATGCGGGCTCTCGGCTGGAGCCGGGCGATGTTGGTCGAGGTCATGGGGGAACTCCTTTGCTGGCTACGGTGAGGCTGGGGAGGGGTCCTTCAGGATGAGAGAGAGGTCCGAAGACGGCGCCGGCGCGCCCTCGGCCCGCCGGCGCCGTCGCGCGGTCACTCGTCGCAGTCGTCCCAGCCGTCGTCGCAACCGGAGATCGAGCCGCCGGGCCAGATCGGCCGCATGGACTCGGGACCGAGGTCCAGGGCAGCCTGCTCCCAGGCAGCGAGACGCGCGGGGTGGTTGTAGCCCACGTGGGAGCGGGTGAACCGGCCTGCGACCGGTGAAAGTTGCTTCATGGTGTTCTCCTCTGCCGACCGGCCGGATCCGGATGACCCGGCACGCGCATGAGGAGCAGACCGTCGACGTCCTGATACCCCCGATCCAGCGGACGGTCGTGTGGGTCAGCGACAGTCGGGACTGATGCTCTAACGGGGTAAGAGGCGGTTTCATCTCCGGTTGTTCTCTGCCGCGGGCATGCGGACAAGTTATGGCGAACGCGTTCAGGGCCGGCTACTACCGCATCGCCCATCGTGGCTGACCGGTACCTTTGGGGTCCAGCGACCGGACCACCAGGTTCAGCGTCCTTATTGCCGCGTATAAGTCGAGGATCTTCTGCAGCGCGCATGAGCCATGGAACCGGACGTCCGCTGTGGGGTTCGGGGTGAGGTAGGCGTGCAGTGTCTGCCGGATGATGGTGCTGGCGTTCTCGTCAGAGTGCTCGGCCGGGAAGGCCTCGAGGCCGCGTGGAGGTCTGGTGGGATTCGGACCGGTGGTCGGCGGCTCTTCTGCCCGAGCGCTGCCGTCGGGTCGCGGTTGGTCGCCCCCTCGGGCCGGATCGGCGAGCATCTGTTATGCGCTGGCCGTGGCCACACTTAACTGCAGCAGGGTCATCAAGCCCAAGCACCACGAAGCGACATCCTTGCTTACCGACGGATGGTCCTGGCCGATGGGTCCTTGACGGCACCATACCCAGACCCGCTCACACCCTCAGCACCGTGTCAAGTACCGAGATTGATTCAACCCAGCGGCCCCCAGGCGCGTTACCCGCGGATCTGGGTCAGAAGTGGCAGGCAATGCGACGCTCGGCAGATCGCGGACCCGTTGCCCCCAGAACGCCCACAGTCGAGGGCTTCATCGCTCGATGGCTGGCCTAGGTCGTTCGTCCGAACCTGGCTCCCTCGACCGTGAAAACTACGAAATGTTCACACGGCTCTACATCAGCCCTGACCTCGGCATGCGGCTGCTCCACCTTCCCTCCGTTCGAGAGGTGCAGAGGTGGGTCAACGAACTAAGGACCAGGTGTCAGTGCTGCGCCCAGGGCAAGGACGCAGCACGCGCGCAGCCACGCTGCTGCGCAAGAGGGGCCTGCTGCCACCAGGTCCCGAAGGAGTGGACCGTGCGGCAGGCCTGGACGATTCTCAGCAGCGCACTCAACGCAGCGCAGAGAGACGAGTTGATCGCCAGGAACGTCGCCGGGCTCGTCCGGATGCCAGTCCCGCGAACGTCGAGACCACTGATCTGGTCTGTCGACCAGGTGCGCCCGTTCCTGCAGTCAGCAGACGCTGATGCCGATCCGCTCATGGTCGGGTACGTCTTGCTGCTCGTTCTCGGCCTCCGTCGTGGAGAGCTGCTGGGCCTCGCCTGGGAAGACGTCGACGTCGACAACGGAGAGGCGCGCATCGCCTGGCAGCTTCAGCGTGTCGATGGCGGAATCGTCCGTCGTCCAACCAAGACAGCGTCGTCTGACGCGGTTCTGCCCCTCCCGGACCTCTGCACAGACGCGCTCGCGAGACGGGCCCAACTCGAGTCCCGGTGGCGATCCGAGGCTGGCGAAGCCTGGCAGAACTGCGGGCTCGTCCTGACGACCAGGTACGGAATGCCTCTCGACCCCCGCAATTTCCATCGCATGTTCAAGGAGCGCGCCGTCAAGGCGGGGGTCCCAGTCATCTCCGTGCATTCCGCGCGGCGCACATGCGCCAGCCTGCTTGTAGCAATGAACGTGCATCCCCGCGTCGCTATGGCAATCCTGCGTCACAGCCAGATCGCTGTGACGATGGACATCTACGCTCAAGTCTCGTCCGATGGCACCCGTAAGGCGTTGAGCAGCCTGGGCAGCAGGATCGGCGAGATGCCATGACGACCCTCGTTGCTGCAACTATGTGTGCAGGTGGCGCGAAAAGGGACCCTGCTCCGGAGCGGAAAAGGGTGCCTGACCTGTGGTGGAGCCAAGGGGACTCGAACCCCTAACCCCCTGCTTGCAAAGCAGGTGCGCTACCAATTGCGCCATGGCCCCTGGGGAGGTGACTCCCGGCATACCGAAACTCAGTTCCCGGGTGAGGCCTTCGGTCCGCTGGTGGAGCGGACGTCGTCGGTGGCCTCGGCCCACAGCTCCTGCTCGGCCCGCTGGTCGCGGACCTTCTTCTGGATCGCGATCCCGCTGGCGACGGCGGCCGTGAGGACGAGCAGCTTCTTGAACAACGGGTCTCCTCGGGGTGGAACGAGGTGGTGGTGGGCCCAGGAGGACTTGAACCTCCGACCTCTTCCTTATCAGGGAAGCGCTCTAACCGAGCTGAGCTATGGGCCCGTCAACACCGCGACGCGACAGGTTACCCCAGAGCGATCCGGGGCCACAAAACGGCGCCAGCGCACGGACTTCGGGAGTCGGGCGCTCGTAGATCCGGGCGCGGGGCTCCCGAAACTTCGGGCGCGGGTCAGTCGTCCGTGAGGGTCAGCTGGATGCCGCCGACCAGCGCCGAGCAGATGTTGTAGATGAACGCCCCGAGCGTCGCGATCGCGGTCAGCAAGATGATGTCGATGACGCCGAGGACGATGCTGAGCGAGATGACCCGGCCGAACCCGATGTAGCTCATCAGGTTGAACGGCGTGGTCGTCGACGGCTGCACCTGGCGGATCAGACCGTCGATGTCGGAGAACACCCCCATCCCCGACAGGATCAGCCACAGGACCCCGGCCAGGACGACGCCCGCGATGCCGGCTGCGACCGACAGCATGAACGAGATCTTCATGACCGACCAGGGGTCCACCCGGGCGACGGCGAGCTTGACCCGGCGAGCGCCGGCGCGTGGGGGGCGCTGGCCCGGACGGGCGGCCCCGGCCCGCTGGGGAGGTCGCTGCCCGGTACGCGTACCGCCTGGACCTCGGCCAGGCTGGCCAGGCTGGCCACCCGGTCCTCCCGGACCGCGCGCACCCGTGGGCGAGGCGCCGGTCGGTGCCGACGTCACCGGTGAAGGGGGAGAGACCGACGAGGGGGCTGGAACGGGAGCCGTGTCGGGACGGGACGTCGAGGTGCCGGGCGCCGTGGTGGGGCCGGCCGATGCCGTCGGACCGGGGCCCGACAAGGGGGTGGACGTGCCTCGGCTCGCGGATCCGCCTACGGCAGTCCCAGGGTGCCCTCCCTGAGGTGTCGTGCTCACTGCGTGCCTCCATCGGGCTCGTCGGTGGGGTCTCCGCCTTCGTCAGAAGGACCCGGGTCCCCATCGGTCTCGTCAGACGCTACGCCATCGACCCCGGAACCCGGGGTCGCGGCGCCGTCCCTTGAGACACCTTGTGCCGGGTCTATGACATCGGAGCCGACTTCGACACCTCCGTCGAGCACGCCCTCGGAGTCACGCTCATCGGCCACCACGTCAGGAACCAGCTCGGCCTCGACGGCCCGTTCGACGTTGCGGGCGACGGCCACGATCGCATCGCCCTTGTCGGGTGCGGCAAACCGGACCCCCTGGGTGTTACGGCCGGTACGCCGGATCTCGTCCACCCGGGACCGCACGATCTTGCCCCTTTCCATCACGACCATGACCTCGTCGTCCTCGGCCACAGTCAAGGCCCCGACGAGGTCGCCGCCACGGTCGGAGACCTGCGCGACGCGGACGCCCAACGTCGCCCGACCCTTGACGGGATAGTCCGACGCGGGAGTCCGCTTGGCCAGACCGTTCTCGAACACCACGAACAGGTCCGGGTCCTCACCGGAGGGGACGACTGAGATCGAGAGCATCTCGTCGCCGTCGCGGAACCGCATCCCGGTGACACCGGACGTCGCGCGACCCATCGGGCGCAGAGCGTCGTCGTTCGCGTGGAACCGGACCGACTGGCCCTTGCGGGAGACCAGGATCAGGTCGTCGGTCGCGGCGGCGAGGCCGGCGCCGACAAGCTCGTCGCCGTCGCGCAGGTTGACGGCGATGAGGCCGCCGGTGCGCGGCGAGTCGTACTCGGAGAGCTTCGTCTTCTTCACCAGGCCGGCGCGCGTCGCAAGCACGAGATAGGGCGACGACAGGTAGTTCTCGATCGCCATCACCTGGGCGATCTCCTCGCCCGGCTGGAACGCCATCAGGTTGGCGACGTGCTGACCCTTGGCGTCGCGGCCGCCCTCGGGCAGCTCGTAGCCCTTGGCGCGGTAGACCCGGCCGAGGTTGGTGAAGAACAACAGCCAGTGGTGGGTCGTCGTGGTGAAGAAGTGCTCGACGACGTCCTCACCGCGCAGCTGCGCACCGCGGACGCCCTTGCCGCCACGCCGCTGGGACCGGTACTGGTCCACCCGGGTCCGCTTGGCATACCCGCCGCGGGTGATGGTGACCACGACGTCCTCGACGGGGATCAGGTCCTCGTTGGACATGTCACCTTCGGCGCGCTCGATGCTGGTACGCCGCTCGTCACCGAACTTGGCCACGATCTCGCCGAGCTCGGTCGAGACGATCTCGCGCTGCCGCTCGGGCTTGGCGAGGATGTCGGTGAGGTCGTCGATCTTGGCCTGGAGCTCGTCGTGCTCCTCCATGATCTTTTGTCGCTCGAGGGCCGCCAACCGGCGCAGCTGCATGTTGAGGATGGCGTTGGCCTGGACCTCGTCGATGTCGAGCAGCTGGATCAGGCCGTCGCGGGCTTCCTCGACGGTGTCGGAGCGACGGATCAGCGCGATGACCTCGTCGAGCGCGTCGAGCGCGGCGAGGTAGCCGCGCAGGACGTGGATCCGCTCCTCGGCCTGGGTGAGGCGGAACTGGGTACGCCGCTCGATGACGTCCATCTGGTGGTCGACCCAGTGCCGGATGAACCCGTCGAGCGGCAGCGTCCGCGGCACCTCGTCGACGAGGGCAAGCATGTTCGCCCCGAACGTGGTCTGCAGCTGGGTGTGCTTGTAGAGGTTGTTGAGGACGACCTTGGCGACGGCGTCTCGCTTGAGCAGGATGACCAGGCGCTGCCCGCTGCGGCCCGAGGTGTGGTCCTCGATGTCGGCGATGCCCGACAGCTTGCCGTCCTTGACCAGCTCGGCGATCTTCTGGGCGAGCGCGTCCGGGTTGACCTGGTAGGGCAGCTCGGTGACCACGAGCGCCTGCCGGTTGCCGACCTCCTCGACGCTGACGACCGCGCGCATGATGATCGAGCCGCGACCGGTGCGGTAGGCGTCCTCGATCCCCTGGCGGCCCATGATGAGAGCGCCGGTCGGGAAGTCCGGGCCCTTGATGATCCCCAGCAGGGCCTCGAGCAGCTCCTCACGGCTGGCCTCGGGGTGCTTGAGGTACCACTCGGCACCCTCGGCGACCTCGCGCAGGTTGTGCGGCGGGATCTGGGTGGCCATGCCGACGGCGATGCCGGCGGAGCCGTTGACCAACAGGTTCGGGAAGCGGGCCGGGAGCACGACCGGCTCCTGGCTGCGGCCGTCGTAGTTGTCCTTGAAGTCGACGGTGTTCTGCTCGATGTCGCGCACCATCTCCATGGCGAGCGGGGCCATCCGGCACTCGGTGTAGCGCGGCGCCGCGGCGCCGTCGTTGCCGCGCGAGCCGAAGTTGCCCTGGCCGTCGACGAGCGGGTAACGCATCGACCAGTCCTGTACGAGGCGGACGAGGGC
>NZ_JBDTKA010000087.1:0-5623 GCF_039935575.1 Lapillicoccus sp. | reverse complement strand
CGTCGCCATCATCTGTATCCACCTCGCGGGTGACAACGCGTGGCGCTGGATGCTGTCGAGCGCCGCTGTCTTCGCCCTGGTCACCCTGTTCCTGCGTCTTGGCATACCAGAGTCTCCACGCTGGCTGATCAACAAGGGCCGCGTGGAGGAGGCCGACGCCTCGATCAAGCAGGTCTTCGGTCCGAGCTACGGCGTGGAACACTTCGGTGAGCCCGAGCCGGAGGTCAAGGCGACGCTCGCGTCGGTGTTCAAGCCGCCGTATCTGACCAGAACCCTGTTCGTCAGCCTGTTCTGGATGTGCCAGGTCATTCCTCTGCTGTCCATCTACTCCTTCTCGTTCGACATCCTCGGAAAGGTCGGGCTCAGCGGCAACGGGGCCGAGGTCTTCCTCGCCGTCCTGTTCGTCGCGGGCGGGATACCCGGCCTGTTCCTGGTGGACCGGATCGGCCGCAAGGCTTTGCTGATCTACACCTTCCTCGGCATCGGCGTGATCTGGGGCGTGGCCGGGCTCATCCCCGGGCTGCCCTACATGTTGGTCTTCGCAGCGGTCTGCGCCTTCGCGCTGCTCTCCGGGGCCTCGAACTTCCTCGAGATCGTCTACCCCAACGAGCTGTTCCCCACCGAGATCCGGGCCACTGCTGTCGGTATCGGTACGGCCGCCAGCAGGATCGGGGCTGCGGTAGCCGTGTACCTGATGCCGTTCGCGCTCGACAGAGGCATCAACTGGGTCCTGCTCGTGGGGGCCGCCATCTCGTTCGTCGGGCTCGCAGTCACCCTCGCCTGGGGTGTCGAGACCGCCGGCCGGTCGCTGGGCGACGCGTCGAGCGGCCAACCTGCCGACGCCAGCCGGTCCACCGCCACCACCGCTGCCTTGGAGGTCCAGTCATGAGCACCCGCAGATCCATCCCCGTCGGCCCCGTCAGCGGCACCGAGGTCCCGCGATACGCCGGCTCCTCGACCTTTGCCCGGATCCCTGAAATCCACGCGGTGAGCGACTACGACATCGCCATCCTGGGGGTTCCCTTCGACGGCGGCACGTCATTCCGTCCGGGTGCGCGATTCGGACCCATGGAGGTCCGCAGGTCGTCGCGCCATCTGCGTCCGGCGTTCCACGTCGAGCTCGACGTCGCGCCGTTCGAGCGGGTCCAGGTCGTCGATGCCGGCGACGTGGCCTGCACCCCGTTCAGCATCAGCGAGGCCGTCGACCAGATCGAGGCGCACGCGCACCTGGTCCAGGGCGGCAGCGGAGACCGGCGCGTCATCGCCGTCGGTGGTGACCATACGATCGCGTTGCCGATGCTGCGGTCGGTGGTGCGTCAGCACGGACCGGTGGCCATGGTCCACTTCGACGCCCACCTCGACACCTGGGACACCTACTTCAACGCACCCGTCACCCACGGCACCGTGCTGCGCCGGGCCTTCGAGGAAGGCCTACTCGCGGAGGACCACTCGATCCACCTCGGTGTCCGTGGCCCGATCTACGACCGGATCGACCTCAAGGAGGACGCTGACTTCGGCTTCAAGGCGATCAGGGCTAGCGACCTGGACCGGATCGGCATCGAGGCCGCTGTAGCGCAGGTCCGCCAGCGCGTCGGCGACACACCGGTCTACCTCTCGATCGACATCGACGTCCTCGACCCTGCGTTCGCACCTGGTACCGGCACGCCAGAGGCGGGTGGGCTGCAGAGCCGCGAGCTGCTGGCGCTGTTGCGAAACCTCAACGGCCTCAACGTCGTGGGCGCCGACGTCGTCGAGGTGGCCCCTGCCTACGACCACGCCGAGATCACCACGGTGGCGGCCGCCACCGTGGTCTACGACCTCGTCTCCCTGATGGCCAACCACGAACTGAGCAAGGACACGTCCAAGCAGCCCGTCGGAGCCGGAGCCATGCACTGACCGGTCCGTGTGCCGCGCGTCCAGCCACGCGGCGCACGGGGCCAGTCCGAACGTCCCCGTGCGTCAGACCACACCGATCCTCGATATTCCGGGGGACCAAAGACGCGGCAGTTTCCGGTGACGCCGGCCGCCCTCCCACGGCGCAGCACAAGGCAGCGCCACTCGGACCATGGCGAAAGAGCTGCCACCTCTGACAGGGGTGGCAGCTCTACCAGAACCTCTCAGGCCTATGCGACCGTGTGCTGGGGCTCTACGTCGGCAACGCAGCGACCCCGACCGAACGCAAGCCGTCGTGAATGCGGCCGCGGTGGCGTACCGGCCCGTGCTACGCCACGGCGGTGGTTCGGGCGAGTGTCCACGACGACGCGAGCGGTGACGGTCGCGGCGAGCCTCGGCAAACAATGCACGAGGCCGCCGCTGCATCTCTCGGGCCGCTCTGAACGCCGCAACCAGCCCGCAGAAGTGGCCCCCGCCCTCGCCGCTCAGCGTTGGACGGGCGGCGGTAACACCCAGGCAATTCTCGGTGTGATGCCGTCAGCCGCTAGGAGTTGCTGCGATCTGCGGTGGCGTCGTCGACTGTGAGCACGATGAGCGGGCTGTCACGGAGCATGTCCGGCACGTCTGTGCGGCCCCATCGCTTGGCGGCCGCCTCGATGAGGGGCCGACGCTCATCGGGGTCAGTGACGACGCGCGCCGTCGCCGGCAGGTCCGCCACTACCGACTGCTTCAAGTGAACAACGACGTGTGGGTCGGCTTCGATGTTGTAGATCCAGTCACGCACGCGGTCGGCCCGGGGCATCCCGGTGATGAACAGTAGATCGTCATCACTGTGGAGGAAGATCTCGATCCGTCGCAGCTGGCCAGACCGCCGGCCCCTAGTCGTCAGATCGATGACCTGACTTTGGTGCAACGCGGCCCGGCTGACTGCACTCAACGGACTCTCGTGGTCCATAGCGCGATCCTCTCGATTGAACCGTCCCCGGACGCCCTACCGGGGCCGCGGCCGTGCAACCAGGTCAACAGGTCAGCGGTTCGCGTTAATCCCGGTGGGTGGCGTTACCATCGCGACCTCGATCGACGAAGCGCTGTGCGTTCACCGGGCGAGCGGTCGAGTCCAGACCCGGACGTTCTTTGTGACCTGGAACCGCGGCGGTCGAGCTCGCCCAGGTGGAACGCGCCACGTCCGACGCACCACCGATCCCACCGAACGAGGTCGAACCAGTCCTCGTCCGCGTACTCCGCGACATCGACGAAATGGCTTCAGACTGCTCAGACTACGGAGTAGCAACGACCGTGAGAACCAGACCGCCTCTACCTGATTGACTCGTCGCAATCTGGAACCACCCTCTCGACGTCACTCGACCGTGTAGGTGGACAGCTCGGTCTCGTCGGGCGCCTCGATGAGCCGCCTCCATTCGGCGAGGTCCGAACGCGTGACGGGAGGGTCTTTCATGCCTCGGTCCCGGATCCGGTCGTAGAGCACGTCGTCCACGTCGAGGAAGATCAGTGTCGAGCAGAGCCTCGCGTTCCTCCAGCCCTGGGCTACTCGGATGACGAAGCTCGCAGAGTGTGTCGATGGCCTTTGGTTTCTACCCATGAGCGGTCGTGGGACCTTCCCGGTGAGGGTCACGAGAACTGCCCGGTAGTGGCCATGGGCTCTAGAGCGCCGCGAGGCCGGCGAGGATGCTGAGGTCGTGAAGATCCTGGGGCCTCGGGTCGTACCCAACATGAAACTCGCCCTGCAACCGGAGCGAGATGCAGGGGCACACGCCTGGCGGCGATGCTCCCGACGACCAGGTCGGCCGCCGGGTAAGGGAACGTGACATCGTCCAGGCCCTGCTGCACGCCGTTACCGGCGCTATCGAACCGGACCGGGTGAAGGTCAGCCCATCCACCGGGGCCACCGACCATCTCCAGGCGCACGGGAAGCCAGTCGGTCTCTGCGGTGAACCCCGTAGCCTCGAGCGTTGTGCGAGCGGTCTCAAACGTGTCAGCGTCGACGGCCAGGTCGAGGTCGCGGTGCTCGCGAGTCGCTTCACCATGGAGCGCGTCGACTCCCCATTCCCCGGTGAGCCAGTAGCGGACGCCCGCATGCTCGAGAGCATCGAGGATATGGACCACCTCGCTGGTGCGCATGAGGCGTGAGCATGCCAGATCAACGGTGGCGTCCGCACTAGAAATAGCCGGCCTCGCCGACGTCGGCGCCCGACAAACTTCAGCCCTGGGTCGTGATCCGGGTCAAACAGCTGATCGGGCAGCCGCCTCGATCTCCTCGCGCCGCTCCATCCAGAAGTCTGGGTCGTGACTCTTCTCGGCCATGCCCTCCGCGTCGGTTCCCACTGTGCCGTCGAGCTCTTCACGAAGGATGTCGGCGTGGCCGGCGTGCCGACTGGTCTCGGCAAGCAGGTGGACGAGGATGTTGAGTAGGGGCACCTCGGCGTCCTGCCACCAGGCCACGCGGCCGGTGGCATCGAGAGCGAGAGCGGCTACGGTCGCGTCGCTGTGGTGCCACACGCGTCGGTAACGGTCAATGACGTCCCTGCGGGACTCGTGCTCGGTCGCCCACATGTCGGCGAGTCGCTCGACCTCGAGGTCCCACCGAGGCAGTGGTTCGGGAAAGGGACGGTCCAAAAACCCTCGCCGAGGTACCTGGCGCGGTGGCCCGCTCGCGCGCCCATCGACGCTGATGACGACGAAGATCGTTGCACGATGCGGAACGACGTACGCCCGCCCCTGTTGCTTTATTGGCCGCGCGGCCGATATTATCGGCCGTATGGCCAATAGCGATCGGTTGTCATCCGTCACCTACGTCGTGCGCGTGTATGTGGTGGTGGTCTTGGCCACCATCGCTGCACTGATCATCATGTCGGTGGTCTCTCCGCGTCTGGCTACCGATCATGCCTGGGGGCACGCGGTGATCGTGGCCGTGTTCGCGGTGCTGTTGCCGCTGAGGATGCGGTCCGCGCGGGCGGGCAACCGGGGCGGGTTGCTCGCCGTCGGAATCATCAGCGCCGCGCTTTTGCTGGTCAACATTGTTGAGGTCCTCATCCCTGGGTTCCTACCGATGTGGATGCGGATCGAGATGATCGGCATTGCCGCCTTGATGGCAGTGTCCGTTGTGCTGGTCGCCCAGATCGCGGCACGCGAGCATTGAGCGGTCGGTCCCGGCGTCAACGATGCACGAACTGCGACGACAATGGTCCGATGAGTTCACCGGACCGGGCATTGGCGCATCCGCGACGCCGTCAACGCCTCGACGAGGCACAACGACGTAAGCAGATCATCGCCGGCTGCATCCAGGTTGTGGCCGAGCATGGATACCAGCAGGCATCTCTCGCGCTCATCGCCGAGGTCGCCGGGGTATCCAAAGGCCTGATCTGGCACTACTACTCCGACCGCGACACCCTGATGGAACAGGCTGCGGTCACCACCGTCGCCCAGCTGCGCAACCGGGTCGGCGCCGACATCGACCTGACCTACTACGAGGAGACCTACCAAGCCCAAGAGCAGCTGTTTCGCCGCGGTCAGGCCGAGGGATCGCTGCGCGAGTTCGATACCCGTGTCATGGCCGTCACCTACCAGGGCGCTGTCGACGCGATGCTCGGATACCTGGAATCACACACCGACACCCTCAGCAGTCTGCTCATCGCGCCAGTGGCGGATCGGTCGGGAGCCTCCATCGGATGTCGCTCAGCCGGGTAGCCGCTTCTGCCACGCTCCCGAGACG